>JANMNW010000482.1:0-58076 GCA_031368515.1 Chloroflexota bacterium | reverse complement strand
GGCCGATCTGGACGCAGCCATTCATCGCTGCTGCCGTTCTTTTACCTCCGCCGGTCTCCTGGCGCTTACCAATTGCTCCGTCAATCGAGCGGCTCGTGCCGCTCTTTCCACATGACATTTCTTTTGGCTACTGACTTAGAGGGCTTTCAGAAACCCTCAACGGCCCGGCTCCTTATCCTCAAATCCTGCACTGGTGCGATGATGTCTCATTGGAGTTGCTCATCCAACTTGCGAGGGCAACCGCGGCACAGCCCATTGCCCTCGTGCTCACCTACCGCAGCGATGAGACTATCCCAGCCCTGAATCGCCTGCTCGCCCAATTGGATCGCGAGCATCTGGCGCGCAAGATTGCGCTTAAAGCGCTCTCACTCGCCGACATCGAGGCGATGATGCGCGCCATTTTCAGCCAGGCAGCGCCGATCAGCCACGACTTTGTGAAAGCGATTGGCGCGCTGGCACGGGTAAACCTCGGGCGGAAAAGTCGCATCCGGTAGATACTCCGTCAAAGCCATGGCTAATCGTTTCACAAACAAAGTCGCGATCGTTACCGGTGCAGGCAAGGGAATTGGCCGCGCCACTGCACTCGCTTTTGCGCGTGAGGGTGCCAGTGTCGCCGTTGCCGACCTGGATCAGCAAGCGGGGGCGGCGGTGGTGGCAGCAATTCAGGATGCTGGTGGCCAAGCCATCCTTGTGCAAGGGGACATCGCCGACGAGGAATTCGTCAAAAAGCTCGTGCGCGAAACCGTCAAGGCCTTTGGCGGAGTCGATGTGCTGCACAACAACGCAGGCGTGATCAAATACGGCACGGTGGTGGACATGTCTTCCGCCGACTGGGATTGGATGCTCAACATCAATCTCCGCGCGTCGTTCTTGACCTGCAAGTATTGCATTCCGGAAATGCGCAAGCGCGGCGGCGGCGCCATCGTAAACACCGCCTCGGTCCAGGCCTTCGCTTCACAACGAACGGTTGCGGCATATGCGGCTTCCAAGGGCGCCATCGTGAGCTTGACCACGACCCTTGCGCTGGATCACGCGTCGGAAAATATCCGCTGCAATTGTATTGCGCCGGGATCCATTCACACCCCGATGCTGGATATGGCGGCTGACACGTTCGGGCCGGAAAACCCGAGCCAGATGATCACCGACTGGGGCAAACTGCACCCGCTGGGGAGGGTGGGCAAGCCGGAAGAGGTGGCGAATTTGGTTTTGTTCCTGGCCAGTGATGATGCCGCCTTCGTTACAGGCGCGTGTTACCGCGTTGACGGCGGCTTGCTGTCCAGTTTGCTTTAAATAATAAGTGAGGACTGCCATGAAGATTGGACTCGGCCTTTACCGAAGCATGCTGACGACGGATAACTTTCGATTCGCGCGGCAGGCAGGGGCAACCCACATCGTTGCCCATTTTGTTGATTACTTTAATACGACCGACAGCCTGTCCACCGGCAGCGCCGAATCCTTCGGAGTCACGCAAAACCAGGACAAACCGTGGACTTTTGAGGAGATGCGCGATCTGCAAAAAGCCGCCAATGCGGAGGGACTGGAGATCGCGGCTATTGAAAATTTCGATCCGTCACACTGGTATGACGTTTTGTTGGATGGTCCTCGCAAACAACAGCAGATCGACGGCATCAAACAAATCATCCGCAACCTGGGGCGCGCGGGCATTCCCTGCATGGGCTACAACTTTTCGCTGGCAGGCGTGTGGGGGCGGACGGATAAGGCGCGGGCGCGCGGCGGCGCCACCAGCGTGGGTTATTTGGAGGCGCATGCTCCGGCCGAGACGCCCATTCCCAACGGCCAGATATGGAACATGGTTTACGACCCACTGGCGCCTGCGGGCGTTGTCGGGCCGGTGACCAACGCCGAAGTGTGGGAACGCTTGCGCCATTTCCTCGGCGAGATCCTGCCGGTAGCGGATGAAGCCGGCGTAAAGCTTGCCCTGCATCCCGACGACCCGCCGTTCCCATCGCTGCGCGGCACAGGACGTGTCATTCATCAGCCGCACCACTACCAGAAGCTCCTGGACATGTTTCCCAACAAGTCCAACACTTTGGAGTTCTGCGTGGGCACGCTTTCCGAAATGACCGAAGGCAGCATCTATGACGCAGTGGAGCAGTACAGCAGGCAGCACAAAATCGCCTATGTTCATCTCCGGAACATCGTCGGCAAGATACCCAACTATAAGGAAGTGTTTATTGATGAAGGCGACACGGACATGTATCGCGTTCTGGAAATCTTGCATCGGAATGCGTTCGACGGCGTGATCATTCCCGATCACGCGCCGCAGATGACCTGCGATGCGCCCTGGCACGCAGGCATGGCCTATGCCATTGGCTGGATCACCGCGACGATCTCAGCCATCCGCCGAGCGGGCTCATCTCAAAAGGAAGCGTGACAATGAAGCTGTGGAAGGATGACAACGAGCTGTTTCGATTGATGAAGGAAGAGTTGTTTACGGCGGTACTTGGGGATATCTTGGACAAGCATGGGCATCGCAACCAATTTCTGCCGCCGCACATTCGCCCATTGCGCGATGACATGATTGTGGCTGGGCGGGTGATGACCGTGCTGAACAGAGACATTGACCAACTGGATCTTCCGGCGGGCGATCCGCTGCATCAAAAACCCTACGGCCTGTTGTTCGAATCGCTGGACGACCTCAAGGCGAATGAGGTTTATGTCGCTGCCGGCGGGTCGCCCAGTTACGCATTGTGGGGCGGACTCATGACAACCCGCGCCCTCTACCTGAAAAGCGCGGGTGTTGTTCTGGATGGCTACCTGCGCGATACCAAAGAAATTCTCAGCCTGAACTTTCCATCTTTCTCGCACGGCCACTACTCGCCCGATCAAGCCGGGCGCGGCAAGGTCATCGACTTTCGTGTTTCGATTGATATCGGCGGTGTAGCCATCCAGCCGGGGGACATCATTTATGGAGACATTGATGGTGTGGTAGTTATTCCGCGTGCTATTGAACAGGGTGTTATTGAACTCTCGCTCGAAAAAGTCAGAACCGAGAATCAGGTGAAGCAGGCGCTGCTGCAAGGCATGAGCACCGTCAAAGCCTATGAGACCTTCGGCGTTCTGTAACGCCGAAGGTGCAGTTCACGAACGATTACAGCGGCGCCAAGCTCGACCGGCCGCAGTTCTGCGCGCTGCCTCAGGCCATCACCTGCTGAAAGCGCAGGTCCTGCGCGATGAAGGTCAACTCCGGATCGAGGTTGGCCCAGCTGCGTTGCGGCGGCTGTTCTTTCAGGGCGCTTGTCAGCAGCGCGATCGCTTGCGTGGCATCGCCCGTGACCGCCGCATAACACGCCTGGCCGTAGGCGTCATCACGCGACGCTTGTTCTCGCGCGATGCGCTCGTGTTCGACGGCTTCGCTGTTTTGCCCAAGCGCTTTGCACATCACGGCAAGCGCGCCGCGCGCCTCATAGTCGTCGGGCTCCAGTTCAACTGCTGCGCGCAGATGGGCGGCCGCTTGCGCCGTCTGGCCCTGTTGCATGCAGGCGTAGCCCAGCATGCGTTGTCCATCTTGCGAAGCGGCGTAGGCCGGATCACCGACGCACATTGCGACGCAATCGGCATACCGTCGCTGCCGCAAGTAGAGCATGCTCAACCAACCGCGCGCAAACGCATCGCTCGAATCCTTTTGAAGCGACGCCTCCAGAATTTCAAGCGCGCGCTCAATCCGTCCGCTGCGCGCATGGTTTGCGCCCATCGTGTCGATCAGCCAGGCGCTGCCGGGAATGGCAGCCAGGCCGCGCTCCAACACGGCGTGTGCTTCGGCGAGTTTGCCGAGTTTGGTGCTCAGCAGTATGGCGAGCCCATAGTACGGATGCGCGTTGTAGGGGTCGAGCGCGATCGCCCGCTCATAGGCTGCAACCGATTCCTTTGGCAGGTCGAGACGGTAGAAGACGTGCCCGATGGCGTTGTGCGCCGCCCAGTTGTCCGGGTCGAGCGCGATGGCGCGCTCATAGGCTGCGCGCGCGCCTGCATAGTCATCGGCATCGAAGCAGGCGGCGCCCAAGGCATTGTGCAGCGCCGGGTCATTTGGTCGTTGATCGACATCGCGCTGGCAGGCTGCGATTCGATTGTGTTGTTGCGTATTCATAAAACAAACGTGACGCATCCACTGCTCATTGCGCAGTTGGAATACGTCCAAGCGTGAACTCGTGAGGAAAACAAAAAACCACAGGGGTGAGCGACCTGTGGGATGTGCGCGACCAGCGAATGCTGCGCGTTACAAGCAGACAGGTGCACTCACAACGAGCGCGAGGAATGAACGGTTAAGTTTGCTTTTCATGTGTGGTGCACCTCCTTGTGAGATATGCGAACAGTATAGGGCTCGGTTTCCGAAAGTCAACAGATAGAGTAAATTATGTCTAGGAAAGGTCATGACCTTTCTTCGCTGAGAGAACCTGCTCTTTTCGTGACAGTGTCCCACGGCAAACTCGGCGTAATCTGATGACACGCAGTGCCGGCGCGGTCTGATTGCGCCGCTGCGTAGGGGTGCGCGTCACTCTTTGGCGCGCGTTTTATGGAGGTGGACATGCGACAGGCACTTTTTCGGTTCGCGTCGACGGCTGCGGCCGTCACCGCGACGTTATCCATGCTCGGCGCGCCTGGCGGTGGCGCTCCAGCACAAGCCAGATCCGCACCCGCGCCCGCTGCCGCACCCGCGGCAACCCAGGTGGCCTACATCTATCACACCAATACGGTGTTGCGCGATACATGGAAGGCATTTCTAGAGCTGCGCGGCTTCGCCGTGACGCCGGTGACCACGGCCACGGCTGCGACCTTCAACTTCAAGCCGATTGACATCATCCTGATCGGCGACGACACCGGCAGCGTCGTAGGGCCGTTTGACTGGCTGGGTGGACGGTCGGCCATCGCCAACATCCAAAACTCGGGCAAACCCATTGTCAGCCTGGGCTATGGCGCGCAGTATTTTGACGCGCACGGCGGGCTGAACATCGGCTGGGGCCCATCGTGGATCGCCACTCAATATGGCGCCATCGCCACAAACCCGGCCGACGCGCTGTGGACGTCACCCAGCAGTGTGCCTTTGGCATCGGATGACTCTGTGCGGCTGTATGCATATCCGCACACGTCACTTGCGGTAAACAATCCGACTCCATCCACTGTCATCCGGCTCGGGCGTCAGGTGGACAACACCACGCACTACCCAATCGCCTCGGAGGTGTGGACGGGCCAAACCGGCGAGGTATGCCGCACCGAGTGGGGGTACCGGCGCGGTCCGGATGTGATGACGATCTATGGCAAAGACGCGTTTGTCAATCTGCTCAGCAGTAACCCGTGCGTGCGCGGCTCGTTTGGGCGCACAGACGTGATGATTGAAAAGCGCGCGTCATCGCAATCGGTGCAGGTGGGACAAACGTTCACTTATACCTTGCTGGTCACCAACAACGGCCCGGCCGTGGCGCCCAACGTGGTGGTGGCCGACGCGCTGCCCGCGGGCGTGGTAGTGAATGGCATCACCACCAGCGCTGGCTCGTGCGCACAGGCGGCCAATGTGGTGACGTGCCATATCGGCAACCTGGCCGTTGGGGCATCCGTCACCATCAGGATCGTGGTGCGGGCCACCGAACCTGGGACGCTCGTCAACACCGCGCGCGTGCGCGGCAACTACACCGATCTCAAGCCGGACAACGACTCGAGCGAAGTGGGGACGACCGTCGTCAACCCGCCCACGTATACGGCGTTGCCGCTCTATCCGTTTGTGCGGCCGATCGTTCTTCAGCCGATCAACCTGCCCGGCGACCTGTCGATCTTCGGCATCGAAGTGACGCAGGGCATGCAGTGCTTCAACACGGCAGCCGGACTGGCGTCTTGCGCCGATAACTCGTTGCCGGTCGTCGCCAAAAAAGACGCGGCCGCGCGCATCTATCTGCGCTATGTGCCGACGTTGGGAGCGGCGGTCAAGAGCGGCGTGCCCGTGCGGCTGCACATCTTTGCCAATGGCGTGGAATACATCGCCAATGCCACCGGCAAGGCTACATCGGCCATCGATCAAAGTGCGAATGACTCGGCCAACGTGTATTTCAACGTCAACTTCAACAGCGATGTGAATGTGACGTTCTACGCCGAGGTCGACCCTGGCAACGTCATTGTCGAAACCAATGAGGGCAACAACCGTTTCCCGGCCTCCGGCACGATCGCGCTCAACTTCAAGAAACAGCGCACGCTCAAGATCGTCGGACAACGCTTGCGCTATCACCCCTCGGGCTATGGCGGCACACAATACGCCGGCGGCTGGGCGGTTAACGGCGGCGCGGCCGATTGGCTTGAGCAAGTGCTGCCGATCAAAAACAACGGCATCAACTACACCGTGGCCAGTGGCTACAAAGATTGGACCACTAGCCTGGGCAGTGGCGACGGCCAGCACGCGCTGATCTCAAACCTCAACACCAACTGGATTTTGCAGAATGCATTCGCCTGGCTGCTTGGCTCCGGACCGTATACAGGCGCCAATCACGTTTACGGCTGGGCGCCCAACGGCGGTTACTCGGGCGGCCACGCCGACATGCCGATCTACCCGCACGCGGGCGGCTTGGGTGTGGTTGGCATCGGCACCGACCGCACATCCGATGGCGCGCAGAGCACCGACAACGCCGGTGGCGGCGCGCTGATCTTCGGACACGAATTGGTTCACGACTACAACATTCTGCACACCAATACCGCCGACTCGTGCGGATCTAGTGACGGCGGTTCGCCCTTCCCGTATGCGTCATCCAGCATTCAGGAATACGGGTTCAACCCGCTGACGGGCAAGATCTATACACCAGGCACGACGCATGACCTGATGAGCTACTGCCCGGCCGGCGGCTCGAAGCAGGGCTGGATTGCTCCGTACACCTGGAGCCAGATGGCCGCCAAACTCGACGCGCCATCGCTTGGCGTGATGTCGGCCGATTCACCCACGGCGGCGGGACCGATGCTCGTCGCAGCGATCTCGGTGAGCAACCCGGATCTTGGTCCGCAGACCGCGGGCTTCGACACCGCGCATAAGCTTGACGCGGACATGCCGCTGGTTACGCCTGCCCCTGGTGATTATGCGCTCGAGCTGCGCAACATCGCCGGCACGGTGCTGGCGACTGTGCCGTTCACCGTCAGCTTTGCCAGTGAGTACTCGGCGCATGCGGGCGAGCCGCAGGACGGGCCGGGCACGCCTGCGCCCACAGCCTATGCAACCGCGCAGATCGTGATGCCATGGGTGGAAGGCACGGCCAGGCTGGTGGTGTTGCGCAATAACGTGCCGCTGACCGAGCGCGCCGTCAGCGCCAGCAACCCGTTGGTGCAGTTCACGTCGCCGGCTTCGGCTGTCACTTGGACCGTCGGCACCACCGAGACACTGGCCTGGACCGGCGTCGATCCGGATGGCGACCCGCTTAGTTACTCGCTGCTTTACAGCCACGACGGTTTGCAGTGGGACATGCTGGCGACGGGGATCACCACCACCAACTACTCGGTCGCGGTGGACTCTCTCAAAGGCAGCACAGCCGCCCGCTTCCGCGTGGTGGCCAACGACGGCGTGCTGAGCGGCGACGACGAAACCGACTTCTCGATCGCCGTGCCGGACAAGGCGCCTGTGGCGTTGATCACCAGCCCGCAGGCGTTTGCGGTCCTGGGCGGCGATCAGCTGCTGGTGCTGCAAGGCGCCGGTCAGGACTTTGAGGATGGCACCTTGCCCGAGGTGTCGATGACATGGAGCGATAACGTGTCTGGGACGTTGGGCACCGGCGCATCCGTTCCGGTCGAGTCGCTGTCGCCCGGCTGGCACACGATCACGCTGACGGTGATCGATAGCACCGGCAAGACTGCATCGTCGACGATCGATGTTTACATCGGCGCGCGGCTGCTGTTGCCGATCACGAGGCGGTAGAACGCAGAAAGTGCTAAAAGTGTAGATGGTGCTGAGAGTGCCGAAGTTGCTGAACGTTCAGCACTTCAGGCAGTCTCAGCACCTTTCGCACGTTCACGCTTTCTGCACTTTCAGTACCTTCTGCATCCCAGCACCTTGCGCTTCACTTCCCTCTAAACCAGCGGATCAGCGCGTTGGTCGAGCTGTCATGAGCCAGCGGCGCGCTTGAATCCGGCGCCAGCTCGGGCAGGATGCGTTTGGCCAGCACCTTGCCCAGCTCCACACCCCACTGATCGAACGAGCCGATGTTCCAAATGGCTCCCTGCGTGAACACCGCATGCTCGTAGAGCGCGATGAGCTTGCCCAATATGGCCGGCGTCATGCGCTCGGCCAGCAGCATGCTTGAGGGGCGGTTGCCGTCGAATGTGCGATGCGGCACCAGGACTTCGGGCGTGCCTTCGGCGCGCAGTTCGTCCGCCGTCTTGCCAAACGCCAGCGCTTCGGCCTGCGCAAACACGTTCGACATCAAGATGGCGTGATGGTCGCCGACCGGGTTGAGCGATTGACGAAAGCCGATGAAGTCGCAGGGGATCAGCCGGGTGCCCTGGTGAATCAGCTGATAAAACGAATGCTGGCCGTTGGTGCCGGGTTCGCCCCAGTAGATCGCGCCGGTTTGATAGTTCACGCGCGCGCCGTCGAGCGTGACCGATTTGCCGTTGCTCTCCATGGTGAGTTGCTGCAAATATGCCGGGAAGCGCTTGAGATACTGATCGTAGGGCAGCACCGCCACGGTTTCGGCGCCGAAGAAGTTGGCGTACCAGATGTTGAGCAGCCCCATGAGCGCCGGCAGGTTTTGCTCGAAAGGCGCGTTTCGAAAGTGCTCGTCCATGGTGTGAAAGCCCGCCAGCATGTCGCGAAACGCGTCGGGGCCGATGGCGATCATCGTTGACAAGCCGATGGCTGAGTCCATCGAGTAACGCCCGCCCACCCAATCCCAGAAGCCGAACATATTGGCGGTGTCGATGCCAAAGCGCGCCACTTCCGGCGCGTTGGTCGACACGGCCACGAAGTGCTTGACGACTGCGGCCGTGTCGCGCAGCGTGTTCAAGAGCCAGGCGCGCGCGCTGGCCGCGTTGGTCATCGTCTCCTGTGTGGTGAATGTCTTGGACGAAACGATAAAGAGCGTTTCGGCCGCGTCGAGATCGCGTAACGCCTCGGCCAGGTCGGTGCCGTCGATGTTGGACACATAGCGAAAATCGAGCTCGCGCGCGGCGTAGTGCTTGAGCGCTTCATAAGCCATCACCGGTCCCAGGTCCGAGCCGCCGATGCCGATGTTGACCACGGTTTTGATGCGCGCGCCGGTATGGCCGCGCCAGTCGCCGGCGCGCACACGCGCGGCGAATGCGCTCATCTTGTCCAGCACCGCATGCACATCCGGAATCACGTTGCGGCCGTCGGCATCGATCACGCGGTCGCGCGGCGCGCGCAACGCGGTATGCAGCACGGCGCGGTTTTCGGTGATGTTGATATTGTCGCCTCGAAACATGGCCTCGATGCGTCCGCGCAGGTCGCACGCTTCCGCCAGCTGGGTCAGCAAGCGCAGCGTCTCGTCGCTGACGCGATGCTTGGAGTAATCAAAATACAAATCAAGCGCGTTCAGGCGCAGCCGTTCGCCACGCGTTGGGTCGGCGTGGAAGAGTTCGTGCAAGTGGGCGTCTTTAATTTCTGCGTGATGCGCCTGCAGCGCGCGCCACTCCGGGCGATCGGTAAGCATGGTCATGCAGGCGATTATCGGCCCGCCTGAATTCTGGTTCCAGATGCCGGATCAGGCAGATCGCCGATCTTTACACCATGCGCAGCGCATCCGCGAGCAAACCGCGGTCATAGGCATCAAACGATAGCGGGTTCGTGTTGATCACCTTTTGCGCGACAGTCAAGTGGCTGGCGGCTTCGTGTGTGCGCCCCGCCCGCACCGCCAACTGTGCCAGTCCAATGCGACACCGCGCGGCAAAACCGCCTTCAAACCCCGCTTCCCCCGATGCCTCAAAGTAGGCCAAGGCTTGGCGCAGATGACGCTCGGCTTCCGTCTCCAATCCTTCGGCAATTTCTGCCAAACCCAGCCGCGTCAGCGCGGTATGCTGGTTCAGCGGCGAGCCAATCTGCATGGCCAGATGCACCGCGTTGGAAAAGTGTTGGATCGCGGCCCGGCTTTCGCCGCGCCACTGATTCACTGAGCCCAGCGCATATTCCGCGACTGCGCGCTGAGCCAGAGATCCGTTTTCACTAAGTTGCACGGCACGCTGGAGAACATCCTGGGCTTCATCGAATCGTCCCAATGCGGTCAGCGCGTTGCCTTTGATGCCCAATGCGTAGCATGCGCTTTCGGCCCCGGGCAGCGTCTCAAACAAGCGCAACGCCGCGTCAGCAAGCTGCAGCGCCGAGTCGTAATCGCATTTGTCAAAGCAACTCAGCACAGCCAGATCGGTCAGCTTGGTGGCAATACGGAACGCATCTCCGGCGCTTCTTGCAATCTCCAATAATTCAGTGTGCAGGATGTCCGTGTCGTCCTCGCCCAATCGCCGGCGCTGCCAGGCGCGCTCATGCAAGGCCGTCCACACGCCGTTGTCATCGCCGCTGGCCCGATACAAAGCGAGCGCTTCCTCGCAGCTCTGCCAGCTGCGATCGTGATCGGCCGTGTCCGCGCTTAGGCGACTGAGCGTCATGAGTGCCCCGGCCCGCGCACGGGAATACGCGCTGCCGCCGTCGTCCGCCAGCGCCAGCGCGGCTTCGGTCACGGCCAGTCCCTCGGCGTGAAAGGCATAGTCTCTCCATACGGGCCCGCAGGCTTCGCACAGGCGGCACGCGCGCCCAGCCTGACCCAGTGCAATCGCGTTTCGCGTGGCGGCCAGAACGTCTGGCATGACTGTTTGCAGGCGGCGCAGTGCGGCTGAATTGTGCGACTGGGAATAGCTATGAGCGCACTCTTGCGCCAGCGACTCAAAGTAGCGCGTGTGCCGCTCGTTCGCGTCGCTCAGGTCGCCCGAATCTTTCAACGCTGCGTATGCGGCAGCATGCACCGTCTCCAGCATATAGAAGACGGGTTCATGCTCGTTTGTTTCCGTATCCAGGAGAGTCCGCCTGGCCAGCAAGTTGGAATCCAGAAGCGTGGTCACCGCATTCCATGCCTCAATCTCTGTTTCTGAATCCACCTGTTCATCTGCTTCGCGCGTTCCAGAACGACAGGCGACTTGTATGGCGGCCTCCAGTCCAAAGCCATTGACAAAGACGCTCAAATATCTCAGCACGCGTTGCTGCCCGGCAGACAGCAAGTCGATACTCCACTGAATCGCGGCCTGCAAAGTGCGGTGGCGCCGTGGCAAGTCAGACACGCCATCGGCGACCAGTGGCAGTGCGATGGTTTGATTGACGACGAAATGCGTCAACGCCCTTTGTGGCGACATGAGCGCCATGCGAGCGGCAACCAGCTCGATCGCCAATGGCAATCCGTCAAGATGACCGCACAAGGTTTGAATGGCCGTAAGCGCACTCGCATCCAAAAGCAGATCCGTGCGGACTGCGCGCGCGCGCTCAACAAACAGGTGCGCTGATAGCTCCAGCGGCAACGGCGCGACAGGCACGCGCCGCTCGTTGCGCAGGCGCAGGGGTATGCGGCTCGTGACGAGCACATCCACGCGCGGGCATGCAGCCAGCACCTCCTCGATCAGCGCGGATGCGCCCAGCACATGCTCCATGTTATCCAGGACAAGCAACGCTGACGTGCTCGACAAAAAGTCGATTACGCGTGGCAGCATGTCGGTACTCGCGCCCAGCACCATGCCCAGCCCGCGTGCCAGAGCCGGCAGCACCTGGGGAGGCTCCGTAAGAGCTGCAAGATCCACCCAAAACACGCCCTCGCTGTAAGAAGGCCTCATGTGAACGGCAATCTCACGCGCCAGGCTGGTTTTGCCCACACCGCCAGGCCCGGTGAGCGTGACGAGACGGATATCGGCGCGCTTCAAAAGCGTTTGCACCGTGGATGCGTCGGCTGCGCGCCCAATCAGGGCGGATGAATGAGCAACTGGCTCGGAGGCGGGTTTTTCAGAGCGTGGTGCGCGAGCGAGTTCGAGAAAAGCTGCATGCTCGTGCGCGGGCAAACGCAAGTGCCGGATCAGCAGCTCGGCCATTTGCATTGAGGGTCTGCGCTCGCCCAGCTCAATTTTGCGGATCGTGACAGCCGAACAACCCACGCGCTGACCCAGCTCCTGCTGCGTCAAGTCCAGGGCTTGGCGGCATGCCTTTAGCAGTTTGCCGAACGAATTGCCATCGATGGTCATAACATAAGTTTCGTGACCTTGATTTTGTACCGCTTGTGTATCGCTTTCCCGCCCTCACTTGCCTTAGCGTAACGGCGTTCGCTGTTCATGGTTGCATTCACGCGCACTGCGGGTTGGTGTTGCTCAGGATTCGCACGCCCTGCTCAAGCAAATTAGCTTGGATCCACGGGATTGTGACACATCTCGCGCCGTTCACACTGACAGGCGGGAGCGTTTGCCGCCATGGCTCGCGAGGTAAAGATAAAACAATGCGCAATTTAAGACGTGCTAACGCACTTTCGCTTGTGGTTGTTCTTTTTACGCTGCTTGTGGCGGCTCAGGTTGCCAGTGCAGCGCCGCTGGCTGCCAACACCGCAACACCGGCGCCGACACGCACGCCAAGGCCGACGCGAACCGCGCGGCCCACGCGCACGCCGCGCCCAACCGCCACGCGCCGATCGACTGCGACACCGATTGGCGCAAAAATAACACCCACGCCGGCAGCCACCCGCGCCACTGCTTCGGGCGCGCTTAACCCCGATGCTTCGTATGCGATGGCGCAAAACGATCCGTGTGCGCTGGTGACGTTGGCTGATCTCGAAAAGCTGCTGGGCGAAAAAGTCACCGTGGGCGCGCCATTCGACGTGGCCAATGGACGCGGCTGTGAATACAATACTAGGGCGGGCCTGGTGTCCATAGCAGCAGTGCGTGATGACAATGGCCGCACACTGACGCAGGCGCTGGCAAGTCATGTCATTAGCGGCTGCACGCGCGACAAAGTGCCCACTGAAGCCGATCGCGCCCCGTTTCTTAAAAAGCCGCTGGCTGAAAAATGGCGCTTGCTTGCCGCAGAAGAAAACAAATGCGGCAGCAAGTTTGCGCCGGTGACCGAGTTTGGCCCGGATGCATACGCCGATAGAGGCCGTTTATTTATTGTGCTTGGCAAGCACGAGCTCAGCGCCGAAGTGCCCGGTAGCACGGAAAAAGCCATTGCGTTGGCAAAACTGGCGTTTGTGAGGTGATGAGGCATGGGGCGACGACAAGCGGACCACGCAGCAATGGTGATAGCGCGATTGGCACTGCGCAGGCGACCTACCACCTCGCGCGTTGCCGTAAATTGACCGGGCGAGTTGCAATGAAGGGGAAATGCATGTTACACAAAAATTTTCTGCCATACATCATCTCAATATCTGTAGCCGTGGCTGCATTGGGCGCGCCGCACGTGGCATATGCCGCGGGTGTCGTGGGCAACGGTGCTCCGGCAAGTTGTACCGAAGCCGCGCTGGCCTCCGCACTGGCTGGCGGGGGCGCCATAAGTTTCAACTGCGGCCCCAACCCGCACACAATCACGTTTACGAGCCGCAAGACCATCAACGTCAACACCAGCATCGACGGCGCCAGCAAGATCTCGTTTGATGGCGGAGGCACCACCGGCTTTTTTAGCGTGTCTGCAGCGCGCACGCTGTCGCTGGTGGGGCTGACATTGACCAATGCCGGCAATTCGTCATCGCCTTCGACTGGATTGGCGATTGCCGTGGGTTCCGGAATATTGTCAGTTGCCAACAGCACTTTTTCGCAGAACACGCGTGGGGCGATCTCTGGATTTAACACGGATAGCGTTACGGCGATCACGAATAGCCTGTTCATCTCCAACAGCAGCACGGGGTTTGGCGGAGCCATCTACAACACCGGACGGTTGTCTATCAGTGACTCGACCTTCAGCGACAACGTTGGCAGCATCAGCCACGAGGGAGGCGCCATTTACAACACGACCACCGGTGCAGTGCCCGGCATAGTCACCATTCGGCGAAGCAGTTTTCTACGCAATACCGCCGGCTATGGCGGTGCTATCTCAAACTATGGCGCGCTGACGATCACCGAAAGCACGCTGGCGGCTAACGGGTCCACATTCAATGGCGGCGGGGGAGGCGGAACCCTCCTCACCGGATCCGGCGGACAACTGCTGCTCGTCAATGTAACGCTGACCGGCGGCACGACGATGCCGAACAATAAGGGGTCGGCGATCTATGTCAACGGCAGCCCGGTAGTTGGGGGCCGGGCAACGCTCGTAAACGTGACGATGGCCGACAACGCCGGGGTCAATGGGCAGGTGCATATTGCCAATGTCGGGGTGATCGATTGGAAGAACACCATTGTCGCCAATGGTCAATGCACGAAAGATGGGACGGCGGTTTTGAACGACAACGGCGGCAACTTGGCCTTCAATGCGGCAGGCTGTCCCGGAACGAGCGCCGATCCGTTGCTTGGAACGCTGCAAGACAATGGCGGGCCGACCCACACGCGGGCGTTGCCCGCTAATTCGCCCGCGCGCGATCAGGGGCTCAATGCAGGCTGCCCGCCCTATGATCAGCGCGGCGTCATCCGGCCGCAAAACGCGACATGCGATATCGGAGCCGTGGAATACAACGCCACGCCGATATTCACCGCCGTTTCTCCGGACACGCTTTGCGCCGATTCGGGCAGCGCCGTCTTGACATTCACAGGCGCGAATCTGATCGACGGCCCGTCCGGCACGCGCGCCAAGCTGGGCGGTGCGGCGTTGGCCACCACCTTTGTCAACAACACGTCGCTTACCGCTGTTTTGGGCGCGCCCGACTTGGCTGCGCCACCGCACACCCTCACCTTCACGCTCGAAACGCCGACGACAGACGGTGGGGTATCGGCAGCATCGCATGTGGTGGCCATCGTGGTGTGCAATCAGCCTATCGGGGGGCTGGTTGCATCGAACGATGGACCCACAGTGCTCGGCAATGTCACGCAGTTTGAGGCCACGATCGCCAGCGGCGGCGGCGTATCGTATGTGTGGAACTTTGGCGATGGACAAATTGGCACTGGCGCCAACCCGACCCACACCTATGCCAGTGTGGGCAGCTATGTTGCTGTCGTCACGGCCACCAATAATGTTGGGCATGCGGTGGCGAACACGGTGGTCAATGTCAATCTGATCACCACCGGCAAACTCATCAGCAGTTTCACATCGCAGTTTGGCGCAGTGATTACATACACTTACATCGTGACGCATGTTGCTCCTCTTGGCGGCTCCGCGGCAACGGTCGTCTTGAGTGGCAGCGTGCCTGCAAATACGGTGCTGGTGACATACACCAACGCAAGCGCTTTTTCTACTGGCGGCGATTATGGCAATGGTTACGTGGTGACCGCGCCGTCACTATCACTGGCTCCTGGTCAGTCCGCTGCCATCACCTGGGTGGTTCGAAGCACGACCGTTGTGGGCGATGTCGTGAATCAGGCTCATGCCTCCACTGACGATGGCCGCATTCAAGTGTTTGAGCGCGACCGCGTTTATCGCGTCTTTCTGATGTTGTTCTGCAAAGGCTGTTAGCGCGCAATCAGCGTCCGCCGCGCCGGGAAGCCCAGATCAAAGGGCTCTTCTTCGGCTGCCGGCGCGTGATAGGTGCCGATGATGGTGTAGCGGTCGGCACCGGTGCGGTTGGGCGACGAGGCGTGCAGCAGCTTGTCCGAGAAGAAAACCACGCTGCCGCGCGGGATCTCGCAAAGTACTTCATCGCGCGGCGACCATTGGCCGGCGTCGATGGTCAGCCCGAAGTCGCCGGCCTCGTTGATGCCGCCGCCGCGCCGGTTGCGCCACTCTTTCAGATGGCTGCCGCGCACGACGAGCAGCGTTCCGTTTGACTCACTTGCGTCATCGAGCGGAATCCAGGTCGAAAGCTTGCTGCGCGTGCCAGGCCAATACAATGCATCCGTGTGCCAGGGTGTGGCTTTTGATTGCGATGTGGACTTGAATACCACTTTGTCGCTCATGAACGCCACGCCTTCGGGCATGAGTGCATCGAGATATGCCAGCAACCGCGCATCGGCGGCATAGCGCGCAAACAGCCCACTCGATGCCGCCGCGCCGACAAACACCGAGCTGTTTGGCCGGCCATGCTCAGCCACAATGCGCAGGGCTTCGGCTTTGAGGACCGCGCATTCGTCCGCGTTCCATAGCGCGGGCACGATCAGATAGCCGTCGCGTTCGTAGCTGGCGCGGGCGCCATAAGTTGGAATGGACATGGCGGGTTTTTACGGTGCGATGACTTCGATGCCCATCATGCGCGCGACCTTCTCGATTTTGCCGCGTTGATGGCCGATGCCAAGCGCCACGTGATGCGTCGGGCCGTAGGTGCACCAAGAATCCATGAATTCGGCCGGGCCTTTGGCAAATTTGAGGCGCGAGTTGGTGTTGCCGATCTGCATCGTCTTGCCGGGCACCGATTCGCCCTCGGCCACCAAGAAGCGCAAATTGCCATCGGCCGTTTGGGTGGTGCCCAGGATGGTGATCGGGCCGTATTTGACTTTGGCTTCGACGGATAGCCCGTAGCCGCGCTTGCCATGAAAAAGCCCAAGCCCGCGCAACACAGGTTTGCCTTCGGCGATGGCGACGTGCATCGGGCCGTCGTGGCCCATCAGCACAAACTGCTCGTCGAAGTCCATGGCGTAAAACTCGGTGTAGCTGCCGCCCGCGCCCAGGCGGTCCATGATGAACATGCTCAGGCAGGTTTTCAAATCGCCTTCGCCGCTGCACGGCACGCCGCGCGCGGTCAGCAACGAGTTGCCCACGATCAACCCGGCGCCGAGCTGCTCGTAGATATTGCCGTCCACGCCGCGGTGATAGTAGGTCAGCCCCTGCAGGTCGAAATCGTTTACCAGCGCGTCCAGCCCGCACGCCACCTTGGCCGACCAAGCCAGGCCTTCGGCGGTGACCGGCTTGCTGATCTTGTCGCGGCCTTGTTGCGCGAATTCAAACACGCCGCGGATTTCGGCTTCTTTGGCCGCGATCTGCGCCGGGGTCGCCGCGTTGACGCGCTTCTCCAGATCGTCCATCTCCAGCACTTCGATGTGCGCACCGGTTTGCGCGTGAACCATCGTGTAATCCGAATACATGTCGAGCATGCCCGGATAGGTGTGGCCCAGAAAGCCGATGCGGGCGCGGTTGAGCGAGCGCATCGCGGTGGCCGCCTCGATCCATTCCTTAATCGTGCGCCAGGCTTTCACACCGGCGGGGGACTCGGGCTGCAACTGGCCCGACACCACGTTGAAATTGATGCGGCTGCGGGCGAAGGCGTTGCTGATCTCCGGCACGCAGCAGGCGCAGCAATTGGCCAGCCACTCGCCGGTGTCGGTGTTGTCGTAATCCAGCGCAGAGGTCGGCTGCAGGTTCAAAATCAGCACCGGCTTCTTGACGCGCTGCACCGCCGGCAGCACCTGCGATGAGGTCGAGTAGGTGCCCACGTAGCACACCAGCAGGTCGACGTTGGCCTGGGCGAATTGATCGCCGGCGGCCATCGCCGCCGGGGCGGTGTCGACCAGCCCGGCCGAGACCACCTCGGCGCCAAAGCCGCGCAACAGCGTTTCGACTTGGCCTTGATAGCCAATCAGCCGCTCGCGCAACCCTTCGAATTGCGGCCAGTAGGCGGCCAGGCCGATGCCAAATACGCCAATCTTTGCGGGATGCTGTTGATTTTGAGCCATAAAGCTCCCAAATCCTATTGCCAGTCGCGCCAATGTCAATTGTGCTGCCTCAACTTGTTGCGACGACAATCTCGAGAGGGTTGAATCCGCCATTTGGGACGAATGCGCTCGCAATTGACGCCCCGCTTGGGCGCAAGCGTCCCAACTAGCGGTATAATTTCGCGCCCATTTAGAACTTAGGAGATCGCTATGAAAGTGCTTTTGACACAAGATGTGTTTAACCTCGGTCACGCCGGCGAAGTCAAGACGATTGCCGACGGCTACGGCCGCAACTATTTGCTTCCGCGCGGCATGGCCGTGCTGGCGACCGTTGGCGCGGTGAAAAGCGCCGAGCGCATCAAAAGCAAGGCGATTGAACGCCGTGCCCGCGATCGCTCCGATGTCGAGGCAATTGCCGCGGTAATTGGCGGCGCCACCGTGACACTGCATGCCCGCTCGGGCGAGAAAGGCAAGCTGTTTGGCTCGATCACCGCCGCTCACATTGCCGCTGAACTGAGCAAGAAGCTCGGCTCCGAGCTGGACAAGCGCAAGGTTGCGCTGCGCGAACCTATTCGCGAAATCGGCTCGTTTGTCGTGCCCGTTCGGCTCTCCACCGAGGTTATTCCGACCGTAACCGTGAATGTCGTGCCCGAAGGCACGATCGAAACGGCTGCGCCGGTGGCCGAAGCGGCCGAAGCCGTCGCCGTTGAGTCGCCGGCTGAGCCGGCCAGCTAAGCGATGGCGACGAGCCACGAGCACGCCGACGACGATCTCGACAGCGAGATGATTGAGCTGCTTGTGGGTGATTTGCGCTGTCCATCCTGCGGATCGGCCTTTGCCGTGGATGGCGTCAGCCTGACGTTTACGGCATCGCGTGATGTTGCGCTTTCATGCCAGTGCGCGCGCTGCGGCGCCGGCAGCACGATGACCATCTCCATAAACAACGCCTCGCTTTCGGCGGAACTTACGCCGGGCGAGGCGTTTCGCTTTTCCCAGCTTCGCCCGCTGCACGACGGCGATCTTGCCAGCATGCGCGCGCTGTTGCGCAGCTATCGCGGCGACATGCTCACCCTGCTCGATTAGCGCGCGCTATCCGTCTGTGCCTTGGTCTTCGTGTTCGTGTTGGTGTTCGAATTCGGAGATGGACACGAAAGTGGCAGCGGCGCAACAGGCCTACAATCATCGTCATCATGATCCTCGTTCATGCCACCCACGAAGCCGGCGTCAAAGTTGGCGGCATTGGCGCAGTGTTGGACGGGCTGCTTAGCGCCCCGTCGTATCTGAAAAACATCTCGCGCAGCATTGCGGTGGGCGCGATGAACACCCGCAACAGCGCCGAGATGGAGCGCCTCTTTGCGCCGCGCAACCGCCTGGCGGTGCAGTATTTTTCAACCGGCGGCCCCAGCGTTTGCGACCCGGCGCTGTCAGAAGCGCTCAGCGCCATCGAGCGCGACTTCAGCGTGCGTCTTCTGTATGGCAAGCGCGGGTTTGGCGCGGCCGATCATGAAGTGGTGCTGGTGGATGCCAGCGATATTTCAGCCGAGCGTTTTCGACTGTTTCAATACTACGTCTGGCAAAACTTTGGCCTCGACAGCGGCCGCCATCAAGGCAACGGCGAGTTTCTCACCACCATGGCGCACGCCGAACCGGCCTTTGCCGCGCTGCGCGCGGTGCTGGGCGATTCGCTCAACGCCGCCGAGCCGAAAACCATTCTGTGCCATGAGTTCATGGGCCTGCCGCTCTGGTATGCGGCCAAGCTGAATGTCCCGGGCGCCTTTCGATCGGCGTTTGTGGCGCACGAAGTGGCGACAGTCCGGCCGATTGTCGAGAGCGATGGCGGGCATGACACGCGTTTTTACAACGTGATGCGGCTGGCGCAAATGCAGTCCGCTTATCTCGAGGACGTTTTTGGGCCGCAAACCTGGAATTTCAAAAACGACATGATCAAGACCGCCGCGGGCTGCGATCATATTTTTGCCGTGGGCGATTTGGTTGTCGATGAGTTGCGCTTTCTGAGCCCGCAATTCCGGCGCAAGCGCATCGACCTGGTCTACAACGGCACGCCAAGCAAGCGCTATGCCCTGGACGATGTGCAGGCATCGGGAGCGAAGTTGCGCGCGTATGCCGAAGCGCTCACCGGCAGCCAGCCGCGCTTTGTGTTTTCGCATGTCACGCGCCTGGTGACGAGCAAGGCGCTGTGGCGCGACATCCGCCTGATGGAATCGCTTGATGCTGTCCTGGCTGATCGCGGCGAGTCGGCGCTGCTGATCATGTTGTCCTCGGTGCGGCCGGAAGGACGCACCGGCGCGGATGTGGCGTACATGGAAAGCTATGGCTGGCCGCGCGAACACCGCTACGGCTGGCCGGATTTGGTCGATCTGGAAGCCGAGCTGTATGGCCCGATTCAGCAGTTCAACGCGCGCGCCCGCGCGTCGCAGATTGTGTTGATCAATCAATTTGGCTTTAGCCGCGATCGTTGCGGCCAGCGCATGGCGGCCGATTTGGGCTTTGAGGACCTACGCCGCGGCTCCGATTTGGAATTCGGCCAGAGCATCTATGAGCCGTTTGGCATCGCGCAGGTGGAGCCGCTCAGCACCGGCGCGTTGTGCGTGGTCAGCGATGTGTGCGGCTGTTTGGGGTTTGCGGCGGCCAGCCTCGGCGCAAAGCCCGGATCTTGGCGCGCGCGCATCGACGCGCTGCAAGAACGCCTGCCAAACATCATTGTGGCGCCCTATACCGAGCTGCCTGCCGATTCAAGCATGCGCGATTGGCGTCAGGCCATGGACATCGGACAAGCCGAGCGCGATGTGATCGAGCAGAAAATCGCCAGCCGCGTCGCCCGCGTCGTGATCGAGCGCTTGCCTCGCACGTCGGCTCAAAAGCAAACGCTGATCGATGCGGGCTTTGCTCTGGCGCAACAGATGTCGTGGGATGTGGTAGCCAGGGCGCAGCTGCTGCCGGCCTTGTCTGCCTGATACACTGCGGCCCGCATCATGACACGCTCCGATATTCGCATTGCGCTTCCCTCCAAAGGCCGTCTGCAGCAGAGCACGCTGGAGTTTCTGGCGCACTGCGGCTTTCACGTCAAGCAAAATAGCACGCGCGGGTATGTGGGCAGCATTGGCGCATTGCCCGGCGTCACCGTGCTTTTTCAACGGCCCAGCGACATCATCACCAGCGTTAGCAACGGCGGCGTCGACCTCGGGATCACCGGCTACGACGTTGTGGCCGACGCCAATGTCGGGGCAAAGGTGTTGGTGCCGTACGATGCGCTCGGCTTTGGCCGCTGCAAAGTGGTCATCGCGGTGCCGGAGGCGCTGCCGGTGACAAACATGGCCGAGCTCAAAACGCTTGCGGCGGGCATGCCCGCGCCATTGCGGGTGGCCACGAAGTATCACCATCTGACGCGGGTGTTTCTTGAACAGCACGGCGTCGCGCCGTTTGAGCTGATCAACGCCGAAGGCTCGCTGGAAGTGGTGCCGGAGATCGGCTACGCCGACATCATCGTGGATATCGCCGAAACCGGCAGCACCCTGCAGCAAAACCGCTTGCGCGTGCTCACCGACGGCGTGATATTGCAGACACAAGCTTGTCTTGTGGCCAATCGCACGGCCCTGTTCCGGCCGGAAGTCATGGCTGTCGCAATTGAGCTGCTTGAATACTTCGAAGCTCATCAACGTGCTGTGGGCTACTTCATGGTGGTGGCCAATGTGCGCGGGGCGTCGTTCGACGACGTCGGCCGGGCGATCACGCTGCAAACCACGCTGGGCGGGTTGCAAGGCCCAACCATCGCGCCGATTTACCCCAACCCGGCCAGCGTAAGCGCAAACCCGGATGCGCACTGGTTTGCGGTGACCATCGTCGTCGCCCGCACCCACCTGACCGATGCCGTGGAGCAACTGCGCGCCATCGGCGGCAGCGGCGTGATCGTCACCCCGGTCGAGTTTATTTTTGAAGAGCAGCCCAGCCGTGTGGCCGCCTTGCGCAAACTTTATCCATAGTTAACAATCGCCGCAATGGCGTGGAGTGCGATTGGCGCGTTGGTGATTGCGGCGATCGGCCATGGCATCTGGAATTTGCTGGCCAAACGCAGCGTCAACCAGCAGGTGTTTATTGCGCTCGCAGTGGCCGCTGGCGCGCTGATACTGACGCCGTTCGCGCTGATGCGGCCCTGGCAGGTCGGCACAACCGGTTGGATTTTGATTGCCGCATCCGCGCTGTTTGAGCTGATTTATTACCTGTTGCTCGGCGGCGCGTATGCGCGCGGCGACATGTCGATGGTCTACCCGCTGGCGCGCGGTTCGTCTCCGTTGTTTGTCATGCTGATCGCGTTTGCGTGGCACGCGGAAACGCCGTCGCCCCTGGGCCTGCTTGGCGTGCTGATGGTCGTTGTTGGCGTTTATATCCTGCCCTTGCGCTCGATGCGCCCGAGGGATCTGTTTGCGCCGCTTACGTCGCTGCGCAATCGCGCGTCGCAGCTGGCATTGCTTACCGGATTGATGATCGC
Organism: Chloroflexota bacterium; assembly: GCA_031368515.1. Classification (GTDB taxonomy): domain Bacteria; phylum Chloroflexota; class Anaerolineae; order J036; family Brachytrichaceae; genus CANJQH01. The sequence goes on along the minus strand of JANMNW010000482.1, from coordinate 35,887 downwards.
CGGCTATTCTGTCGTGGACAAGGAAGGCGTCAAGCACGTCGACCCGGTGTTGTTCTACTGGCTGGTTCTGACATTGAGCGTGGTGGTGCTGTTGCCGTATTTGCATTGGACGCGGCCCGGAGTGGTCGCGCGCGAGTGGCGCGACAACTGGCGCAATGTGCTGATCGTCGGCGTCATTCTCGTGGCAGGCTATCTCGTCATTTTGTATGTGCTGACATACAACCCCGTCGGCTACGCCACTGCCGTGCGCAGCATCTCGGTGCCGTTTGGCGCGATGCTGGGTGTGTGGGTGCTCAAAGAGCGCTTCAGCGTTCCCAAGCTGATCGGCACGACCGTGATTTTTGCCGGCGTGGCCTGCATCGGCTGGGCGTAAACGCGCAAAGCTGCGCCATGTATCATCAGATTTCGCACGCATCATGAACATTGAAGATTGGATCGCACCGCATCTGCGTGAAATGCAGCCCTACACGCCGATCGTGCCGCTCGATGTGCTGTCGCAGCGGCTGGGCATTCCGCCAGATCGGCTCATCAAGCTGGACGCCAACGAGAACCCGTATGGCCCTTCGCCCCGCGCGCTGGAGGCGCTGGCGCGGTCGCGCGAGTTGCACATTTACCCGGACCCTGATCAGACCGCGTTGCGCAATGGCATCGCCGCGTTTGTCGGCGTGCCGATGGACCACATACTGTGCGGTGCGGGCGGCGATGAAGTGATCGATCTCATCGCGCGCGCGTTTGTGCAGCCGGGCGAGGCCGTGCTGGATTTGCCCCCTACGTTCGGAATGTACAAATGGCAAGCCGATGTGATGGGCGCGCGGTACATTACGGTGCCGCGCCGGGCCGATTTTTCGATCGACATCGATGCTATCGAGCGCCAGCTTGCGCTCACGCCAGCCAAGCTGCTGTTTGTGACCAATCCCAATAATCCGGACGGCGGCGTCACCGCGCGCGCCGATCTGCTGCGTCTGCTCAAACTGCCAGTGATGGTGGTGGTGGACGAGGCGTATATTGAGTTCAGCGATCAACCCAGCCTGGCCCCCTTGGTGGGCGAACACGATAACCTGATTGTGCTGCGCACGTTTAGCAAACTGGCCGGCATGGCCGGGCTGCGCGTGGGCTATGGCGTGTTTCCGCTGCAGGTGATCAAGCACTTGTGGAAGATCAAGCAGCCGTATACGCCAAATGTGGCCGGCGGCGTGATGGCCATCGCGGCGCTGACCGATCGCGCCTGGCTGGATGACAGCATTCGCGCGATCGTGGCCGAGCGCGCGCGCATGGGCGAGGCGTTGTCCGAGCTGGGCTGGGTTTCGCCGCTGCCCAGCCAGACCAATTTTGTATTGTGCCGAATTCGGGGCCGTGATGCCCGCGTGGTCAAGCAGGCGCTTGAAAAGCGCGGCATCCTGGTGCGCTATTTCGACCGCGACGGCCTGCGCGATTGCATTCGCATCAGCGTGGGCAAGCCCGAGCATACCGAGGCCTTGATTGAGGCGCTGCGGGCGATGTAGTCGGGGCCTGTAACCGTGGCACGTGGCCGTAGACGTAGTAGGTGGTACGTGGCAGGTGGCCGTGGCCGTAGCCGTGTCACGTGGCCCTTGTAGGTGGTACGTGGTAGGTAGCCGTGGCACGTGGCCGTAGACGTAGTCGAAAACGTGCCTCCTGCCACGGCTACGGCCACCTACCACGGCCACGGCGATGGCCACGACACAACCTGCGTCGCGTATAGTTCAGCACTGTATGCGCAACAGTGAAATTCGCCGCCTCACAAAAGAGACCGATGTTCACATTCGCCTGGAGCTTGACGGGTCGGGCATTGCCGATATCAGCACTGGAGTGGGCTTTTACGACCACATGCTGCACCATGTGGCGCATCATGGTCTGTTTGACTTGACCGTGAAGGCCGCCGGCGATCTGCATATCGATGAGCATCACACGGTGGAGGATGTAGCGATCGCGCTGGGGCAGGTGCTCGACCGGGCGCTGGGCGATCGCGCTGGCATCACGCGCACGGCCGACGCCTGGGTGACCATGGACGAAGCGCTGGCGCAAGTGATCGTCGATTTGAGCGGCCGGCCTTATGCCGTGTTTCATGGCGAGTGGTCCACTCCGCGCATTGGGACGCTGGGCACGTCGCTGATTTCACATGCCTTTGAATCGCTTGCCACGCACGCCCGCATGAATCTGCACGCGCGCGTGTTGTATGGCCGCGACGATCATCACAAAGCCGAGGCGCTGTTTAAAGCGCTGGGCCGCGCATTGGATGCCGCCACGCAAATCGATCCGCGCCGTGCTGGAGTGCCATCGACGAAGGGAGTGCTGTAGTCTGCTCTATCTCGTCGCCACCCCCATCGGCAACCTGGGTGACATCTCGCAACGGGCGCTGGAGGTGCTGCGCGCGGTGGATCTGATCGCCAGCGAGGACACGCGCCATACAGGCCAGCTGCTCAAGCGCTTTGAGATTGACAAGCCGCAGATCAGTTTTCATGAGCACAACGAGCGGCAAGCCGGCAATCGCGTGATCGACCTGTTGTCGCAGGGCAAAGACGTGGCGCTGGTCAGCGATGCCGGCACGCCCGGCATCAGCGATCCCGGGTTTACGCTGGTGCGCCGCTGCATCGACGAGCAGGTGCCGTTTACCATGGTGCCCGGGCCGAGCGCGTTTGTGATGGCGCTGGTGTTGAGCGGTCTGCCGTCGCACGCATTCACCTTTCGCGGCTTTCCGCCGCGCAAACCCGGCCAGCGCAAGCGCTTTCTTGAAATTGACGCCGCTTCACCGCACACGCTGGTGTTTTACGAAAGCCCGCATCGCATCGCAGCCTTGATTGAGGATGCGCGCGCGGTATACGGCGACCGGCGCGCGGCGCTGGCTAACGATTTGACCAAGATGTTCGAGCGCGTCGATCGTGGCACGTTGTCTGAATTGCTAAGCCTGGTGCAACAGACCGAAGCGCGCGGCGAATACGCGCTGGTCGTGCACGGCGCCGGTGATGGCGCAGCACCGACTGTCTATGATTCGCCCGCGGGAGATGCGGAATGAGCATTCTCCCGCTTGCAGCGCTGCGGACGGCGCATGGATCGCTGCGCCTGCCGGTGTTTTTGCCCGACGCCACGCGCGGGGTGGTGCGCGCCGTCGACAGCGCCGATCTGGAGGCCGTTGGCATCGAAGGGCTGGTGATGAGCGCCTTTCACCTGATGCAGCATCCGGGGTCGACCACGGTCAAGGCGCTCGGCGGGCTACATGCAATGAGCGGATGGCGGCGGCCGATCATCACCGACAGCGGCGGCTTTCAAGCCTGGTCGCTGATTCGCGAGAACGAGAAGAACGGCATGCTCACCGACAAGGCCATCGTCTTTCGTCCGCAGGGCGGCAAGGACAAGATCGTGCTCACGCCCGAGAAGAGCATCCAGCTGCAGCTCAGCTATGGCGCGGATGTGGTGATTTGCCTGGACGATTGCACGCATTCCGATGACGGCGACGCTGTGCAGCGCGATTCGGTCCGCCGAACCATCGCCTGGGCGCGCCGCTGCAAGGACGAATTCGCGCGCTTGACGGCGCCCGATCGCCGGCCGCTGCTGTTTGGCGTGATCCAGGGCGGCGCGTCGTTTGCGCTTCGTCAGCAGTGCGCGGAAGCGCTGCTGGAGATCGGCTTCGACGGGTTTGGCTTTGGCGGTTATCCGCTGGATGGCGAAGGCGCGCTGCTCACCGACATTCTGGCCCACACGCGCGAACTGGTGCCGGCCGAGTTTCCGATGCATGCGCTGGGCATCGGTCATCCGCGCAGCGTGGTGACCTGCTCACGCATGGGCTACGGCATCTTCGATTGCGCGCTGCCCACTCGCGACGCCCGGCGCGGGCGCCTGCTGGTGTGGAATGAGGCGCCCGAACGCGCCGGCCTAAACGACGACAGCTGGTTTTCGCATGTGTATATCGGCGACGACAAGCATATCAAGTCGACACAGGCTCTGTGCGAGTTCACCGACAGCCCGGCGCAGCGTTACTCGCGCGGCTATCTGCATCATTTGTTCAAGTTGGAGGAAGCGGCCTACTACCGGCTGGCCACGCTGCACAATCTGCGCTTTATGACCCAGCTGGTCGACCGGCTTCGCGGGCTATGAGCACCCATCCGCAATTGCCGGCGCTGATAGCCGAAATTCGCCGCACGCCCAAGTATGCGCAGGTGTGCGCAGCCTTGATCGCGCGCTTGGGCGAGACAGAGCTGACCAAACGCCGCACGCTCAAAGAAGCGGTGCAGGAGACGCGCAACAAATTGCATCAGGTGGCCGGGTTGTATCAGGACGGCCGCATGCGCTATACCGAATGGCTGGATGTGCTCAAGGCTGAGCCAGGCGACCGAACGCCGCAGCTGCGGCGCATACTGTCGCATCATGCCAGCACGCGCGAACGCCTGACTATTTTGGATGGCTTTTACACGAGGGTGCTGGCCGGCTTGCCGCCTGCGCGTTCGGTGTTGGATATCGCCTGCGGGCTGAACCCGTTGTCGATCCCCTGGATGCCGCTCGCGCCCGGCGCGCGGTATCACGCCGTGGACGTGTATGAAGACCTGATGGCGTTTTTGGGCTCGGCGTTGCCGCTGCTGGGCGTCGATGCCCGCTGCGAGGCGCGCGATGCGGTCTACGATGCGCCTGGCGGCGAGTACGATTTGGCGCTGGTGCTCAAAACGTTGCCGTGTCTGGAGCAGACGGATAAAGACGCCAGCCGGCGGCTGCTGGATACAATTCGCGCTCGCCATATCGTGGTCTCATATCCAACGCGCAGCGTGGGCGGCCGAGAAGTTGGCATGGCGCAAACGTATGCCGGGCGATTTGAGGCGCTGACGGCCGGCCAGGGCTGGCGGGTGACGCGCTTCGAATTCGACAATGAGCTGGTCTATCGCCTTGACGCATAAGCCGATTTCAGGGAGAGAACGCACGGATGACATCGTCAGACAAAACCATTGTGGTGGTCGATTACGGCGCGGGCAATTTGCGCAATGTGTGCAAGGCGCTGGAACATGTGGGCGCGCGGCCGCGGCTGAGCGATCAAGCCTCGGTCATTGCCGCCGCGTCGAAAGTCATTTTGCCTGGCGTCGGCGCTTTTGGTCATTGCCAGGCTGGTCTCAAATCGCGCGGCTTGTTTCAATTGATGCGCGATGTTGCGCAGTCGGGCACGCCTTTTCTGGGCATCTGTGTGGGCATGCAATTGCTCTTTGATGTGGGCGAAGAACTGGGCGAAAAAGAGGGCCTGGGGCTTGTCCCGGGACGCGTGATCAAGTTTCGCTGGGCGGACGAAAAGTCCCAAGTTCCGAGTCCCGAGTCCCGAGCTGGCGCTGCGGTTGGCCTGGCCGGGCTCGGGACTCGGGACTCGGGGCTCTTGTTGCGCCCTCTCCCCGTGCCGCACATCGGCTGGAATCAGGTCTGCGCGCAGCAAAACCACCCGCTTTTGCGCGATGTGAAACAAGGCGGCTATGCCTATTTCGTGCATTCGTTTCATGCTGATGGGGTTGCCCCAGAGCATGTCCTGGCAAGCACGGGATATGGCTATGACTTTCCGTCCGTTGTGGCCCGGGACAACGTCTGGGGAATTCAGTTTCACCCGGAGAAAAGCCAGGAAGTGGGTTTGCGCATGCTGCAGAACTTTGCGGAGTTGTGATGTTTACGATTTATCCCGCGATTGACCTGCGCAATGGTCAGGTGGTGCGGTTGAAGCAGGGGGATCCGCGGCAGCAAACCACGTATTCGGACGATCCGGTTGCGATCGCGCAAAAATGGGCGGCGGCCGGGTCGGCCTGGCTGCATGTGGTGAATCTTGACGGCGCGTTTGGCGCGGCAGAGGCATCGCAGGCCAATCGGGCTGCGCTGCGCGCCATTGCCGCCGCGGTGCCGCTCAAGATCCAATTTGGCGGCGGCGTGCGCAGTCTGGCCGATGTGGAGGCGGCGCTCGCTGCCGGCGCGACGCGGGTGGTGATCGGCACGGCAGCGATTGAAACGCCCGAACTGGTGGCCGAGGTGTTACAACGGCACGGTCCGGAGCGCTTGACGATTGGGCTGGATTCCAAAGACGGCATGATTGTGACGCGCGGATGGCAGCAGGCCACGCCGTTGACGGCGATTGAGGTTGGCGAGCGCATGCGGGAGCTGGGGGTGGTGCATGCGTTGTATACCGAGGTTGGCCGGGATGGCATGCTGAGCGGCGCCGCGGCCGAATTGACGGCGGCGCTGGCGCAGATCACGGGGTTGCAGGTGATGGCGTCGGGCGGTGTGAAGGATCTCAAACATATCGAGGAGCTGCTGATGTATGCGCCGCGCGGAGTGGCGGGTGTGATTGTGGGGCGGTCGCTGTATGAGGGCACGCTCGATTTGTCCCAGGCGTTGGCGCTGTCGGCGGAGGAAAGGTCATGACCTTTCAGGTCTAGACCTGAAAGGTTCCGGGTTTTATGTTGGCCAAACGCGTCATCCCTTGTTTCGACGTGGCCAACGGCCGTGTGGTCAAAGGCGTCAATTTCGTCAACTTGCGCGATGCGGGTGACCCCGTCGAGCAGGCCGGCATTTACAACGACGAACGCGCCGACGAATTGGTCTTTTTGGATATCCTGGCCAGCCACGAGGGGCGCGGCACCCTCATCGACATGGCTCGCCGCGTAGCCGACGAGGTATTTATCCCTTTCACCATCGGCGGCGGGGTGCGCAGCCCTGCGGACTTTCGCGCTCTCCTGCTGGCCGGTGCCGATAAGTGCGCGGTCAACAGCGCCGCAGTGCGAAATCCCGACCTGCTCAACGAAGCTGCGGCAATGTTTGGCGCGCAATGCGTGGTGCTGGCCGTCGACGCGCGTCGCGATGGCGATCGCTGGCGTGTCTTTCTCAACGGCGGACGGGTGCCGACCGAGTTGGATGCGGTTGAATGGGCGGTTGAGGCCGAGCGGCGCGGCGCAGGCGAGATTCTGCTGACCAGCATGGACACCGACGGCACGCAAAATGGCTTTGACCTGCCCATGCTCCGGGCGGTATCTACAGCCGTGCGCATCCCGGTAATCGCATCGGGAGGGGCCGGGCGCTTAGAGCATTTTTTCGAAGCGATCGATGCCGGAGCCAGCGCCGTCCTGGCTGCGTCGGTTTTTCACTACAAAACCTTTTCGGTTGGCGAAGTCAAGCGATTTCTGGCCAGCCGCGGCGTCGCCATCCGCCTGTAGATAAATGGTCCGAATTCAGTGGAAAAACTCCACAAAAACCGGGCTTTATGGGGATTTTGTCATTGAGCTTGTGGATACAATTTGGACGTCAGGTAGCCTCGTCTGGAGCGTAGGTCTTTCGTCATCTATTCGCTACTTTCCCGCGTGCTACAATCTTTGCGCGTCGAGATGAAGCTTACATAATACTTAGGGCTACATCGAAGTAAATAGCAGTCACATCGAATGGATTTAGCTTTCGTTAGTTCAGCGACGCGGTCGAGTACGGTTTTGCAGGAACGACAACTGCGGAGCCTGTGCGGTAGCACGAATGACGACAAGGAGCACGGTAATGGGTTCGGCTGAAGGTGGCGATTCAAAAGGCGAATCTGCCAACTTAGACGTTTCACAACCTAGCTTTGCAGATTCTCCGGTCCTGGATCGGATTCCGAAACTCTGGAATAGCTTTAATAGTGGCGCTTCTCGCAAGCGCAAACCACCGCGGCCCACACTTGCAAAGCCGCGCACCACGCTTTTGCTACCCCGCACCGGTCTGGGGTGGATCAAGATGGTCGGCTCTGCAGTTGGAGCCGTGACCTTGGTCGCGTCCGCTTTGTTTGGTGTGCGTTATGTAAGTGATAACGGCTGCGAAGACTTTGGCTTGGAGCGGCAAACGGTCGTTTCACCCGAAGGCCTCTCCATCAACATTAAGCCCGAAGCACTTCTCGGCAGCTTCGGCGTGCGTTTGAACAGCATCAAACTGGCCGATTTCACCGCGGGCAAAAACACAGAAGCCGCCGCCGCTGCGGCCGCGCTGCCCAAGGCGCTGACACCCGCCAGCAACTTTGTGTCAGTCAAGACGTGCAGCGCGAATTCGCGCGCGATCACGCTGCGCATGCCGGCACCCGCTGGAGAAGCGGCGCTGAACAAGCTTGATCTTTACGGTTGGGATGCCCAGAACCGCACCTGGAGCTGGGTCGGCGGCGAAGTTGATCCGGCAACGCGTGAAATCGTGGGCCGTGTCAAAGCCATTCCGTCGGGCCTCATGCTGGTGCGCACCAATGCCACCCAGCCCATCTTCAGCATCGAGATGGCGCCCAAGGCCAGCAGCTCAGGCGGCGCGGATGTTCCGCTTCCAACCGTGATTGGCGAAGTGAGCATTTCAGGCTTGTATCTGGGCGATGTCGGCGCCATTGCGGGCGACCACTCCCGCTTGCAGGCCCCGGTCGGCGCGCGGGTGATGCCCGTTATCCGTAATTGGGGCGCCAGCGGTGAAATCAACCGCCGCCTGCTGCGCGATCTGCTGTCCAGCGAAGCCAGCCGCGATTCGCACATGTTCAACCTGGTCACGCTGCTCGATGCCGGAAAATACCCTGGCGTTGAAATCGATTACCGGGGGCTGGACCTCAAGCAGCGCGAGCAGTTCGCTTCGTTTGTCGAACAACTGGCTGGACAACTGCAATCTCACAACAAGACGCTCACGGTCGCCATTCCGGCGCCAATTTTGGTGGCGGACAAATGGGATGTGGGCGGATACGACATCGCCACCATCGGCCGCGCGGCCAACTACGTCAAGCTTGATCTGAGCGCCAACCCTGGCGTGCTGACCTCGGCTCAGCTCGATTCTTTGCTGAACTGGTCGGCCGGGCAAATCAATCGCTACAAGCTGCAGGTTGTGCTGCCGGCTCAAAGCGTGCAGCAAGACGCCTATGGCGCTACCCGCCTGATCGGCTTGGATGACGCGCTTGCTCCGCTCGGCGCGCTGGAGCCCGAACAAGCACTGGTTCAGCCGGGCGCGCGCGTGCGCTTGACGTGGAAGGGCAATGTTTCGGCCATCAAATTTGACGAAGCCTCGCAAACTTATCGGTACTCGTATGTCGATACGCGCGGCATCCAGCAAACGGTTTGGATCAATACCGCGCTTAGCTTGAAACGATCGCTTGAGCGCCTAAGCGGCTATAATCTTCGCGGCATCACCCTGCGCGGCCTGGATTCGGCCTCAAACAACGAAGATGTGGTGCACATCGTCAACGATTTTGTCGGGCGGCGGTTGGCGCAGACCAAGTTGTCCGTTCCGGAGTTGAGCGTTGCTGTATCCGGCGCGGTGGCCAGCGCGCGGCTGGATGGCGTCATCGAAATCGATGCCCCCAAAGAGCCGGGCGACTATGCGATTCTGCCCACGTTCAAGACCAGCCGCTCGATCATTGTGGCGTCCAATCCGTTGCGCGTGTCGAAGGACGCGCCGGCCATTGCGCCCACAGCGACACCGGTCAAGCCCGCCAACCCCAGCCTGGCCTTTGAGCTGGGCGGTCATGCGCGTAATCTGGATCATGTGGCGCAAATGAAGAGCAGTGGCATGTCATGGGTGCGCACTTCGGTGGATGGCTTCGCCATGCCCGAGGCCTTTATTCAACAAGCCAAGGCCGCCGGCCTCAAAGTACTGGTGGAAGCGCGCGGAGATCGCGCCCGGGTGCTGGACGAGGCCTATCAAACCGAGTGGGCCAATCATCTGGCCAAAATGGCCCAGGCTGGCGTTGACGCCATCGAAGTCTGGGATGAGCCAAACTATGAAGGCAGCTGGCCGTCGGGCAAGATCAACGGCACGGCCTATACCGAGCTTTTGAAGAAAGCCTATTTGGCCATCAAGTCGTCGAATTCCAAGACTTTGGTGATCAGCGGTGGCCTCGTGACCAGTGAAGTCTTTGGTGGCGGTTGCGCTCAGAATGGCTGCGACGATGTGATGTTTCTCTCGCAAATGGCCAGCGCTGGCGCGCAGCAGTACATGGACTGCGTGGGCGCGCACTACACGACCGGCTTCACCGCGCCGGGAGCAAGTGGCGGCGCCAGCACCTACAACTATCGCTCGCTGTACTACGCTCCGATGCGCGATCTCTACTACCAGGCCTTTGGCGGCGCAAAACCCGTCTGCTTTACCGAGCTTGGTTTTGTGAGCGCGGATGGATTTGCCGGCGGCATGCCGGCCAACTTTGCCTGGGCGTCCAGCACCAGCATCTCGCATCAAGCGCAATGGCTGGCCGAGTCGGCCAAGCTGTCGCGCGAATCTGGCAAAGTGCGCATGATGATGGTTTGGAATATCGACTCCACGCTGTGGGTGCCCGGCGCGAGCGGCGATCCGCAGGCCGGTTATGCCATGATCCGACCGGATGGCAGCTGCCCAGCCTGCGAAGCGTTGCGCGGTGTGATGACCTCACAGTAGCCTGAGCCTGCTCCCGGGTAAGATTGGGGCAGGTTCCTGCATGAGTCGTTACACATTCAATCCCAAGCTCGACCCCAATCGAGGCCGCAATCGCCGCCTGGCGCTCATGGCACTGGTCGTTCTGGCGGCGCTCATCCTTGCCATTGCCTTGGTGGCATTTGGCATCTCGCGTCTGCGCGCGTCTTTGGGCGCCGCCGCCACCCCCACTGCGTTTGTGGCGCGCGTGACCATTGTCGCGCCGGGCGCACAAGCGCCGTCTTCCGCAGCGCCCAATCCGCCCGCCGACCCTGCCCAGCCTGGCGCGCCTGCCGATGCCGCAATGGACCCACGCGGCAAAATCGCCGGCATTGACGACTTTGCCTGCCCCAACCCGCGGCCGGCCAGCGGCAAGTTTGGCTATGGCATTCAGAGCAATTGGGCTGTGGGCGATATCGGCCAGTTCAACACCATGATGGCCGACCAGCTGAAACTCAATTGGACCAAAGGGCAGGTGCGCTGGACGGACTATGAGCCCGGCCCGGGCGCAAACGAAGCCGTGCGTTGGCAGCTGCTTGACGCCTTCATGGGCGATGCCAACAAAAAAGGCCTGAATGTGGTGTTGGGTGTGATTGACGCGCCGGCCTGGTCGCGCTCGGTGAATGAGCCCGGACTGCTTGGCCCCCCGGATGATTTTGGACAGGCCGCGCGCTTTTTTCAAACGCTGGTTGCGCGATACAAAGGCTGTTTGCAGGCAGTCGAAGTCTGGAACGAAATGAATCTTGATCGCGAGTGGCGGGTGCCATCCGGCCGAATCTCCGCCGCCGATTACATCAGCTTTTTAGATGCGGTTGTGCCGGGCATTCGCGCCATCGATCCGGGCATTATCGTGGTGATGGGCGCGCTCTCCCCCACCGGTGCATCGCAGTCCGCCGATGGGCGCGACCTGTACAAAGACGACTACAACTACATGGACGAGTTTGTCGCGGCGGGCGGGCCTGACAAAGTCGATTGCATCGGCGTGCATTTGAACGGCTACAACATGCCGCCGGACAAGCTATGGAACGAAGGCTACAACGATCCGACCGCCAAATTCCGCGGCCCGTTTGACAATCCCAATCACTCCTGGTCGTTCAAGAGCACCTTGTTCGATTACCGGGCCAAGACCGGCAAGCCGCTGTGCATCACTGAGTTTGGCTGGGCGACCATGGAGAACTTGAAACGCAAGGACGGCACGCCGGTGCAAGGCGCGCCGGGCGGATTTGATTTTGCGCTGGACAATACCGAACAGGAACAGGCCGATTGGATCGTGCAGGGCTTCAAGATCATGCGCGAAAGCGGCTTTGTGAAATTCGCGATCGTTTTCAACTTGGATTACATTCAGAAGATCGGCGACGAACCCGATGCGCCCGCGGCTAACGTCGCGCCGTATAGCATCACCCGCCGAGACGGATCGCCGCGTCCGGCGTTTGAAGCCATCGCCAAGATGCCAAAAGAGTAGACACGCGGGCTCCTCCTGCGCACAGACCGGCGATGTGTGCGCGAGAGGACGCGGGACGGCGCCTGCGAGACCGGCGCTGTGTGTGCGAGAGAACGCAGGACGGCGCCCGCGAGTTACTGTTGGGTTTTGACCCAGGCAGTGTAGTGTGCCTGGAGCTTGCCCTCGGCTGGCGCGGCCAGCGCGCGCACGGCACCAAACAGCGCCGCGACCACTTGCTGCTTGTTGCCGCTCACCGTGTCGGTGACGGTCACTTCTTTGCCACTGGCGACGATTTTCATCGATGTCGTGCTGGCGTCTGGGGCGGGGTCACTGGCGGGAAGCGGCCCGCCATCCAGCACGCCGGAGCGCTTCATCAATTCATGCACCGCATCCATTTGCTTGGGCGCAATGTTAAAGGTTTCCTGCCAGGTGTTCTCCGGGCCCTCAAGAGCCGGCGCTTTCAGAATTGCGGTTCCACGGCCGCCGCCTTCGATCAGAATGGAGATGGAATAGGCATGCGGCGGCGGCAGCGCGCCTTTGCTCCAAAAATAGTCAATGCGAAAGTCATCCGGACGCGGGCTTGGCACTGCGTCCGCGGCTTTGGCCGGAGCCGAAGTGGCGGGGCTTTGGGCTGCTCCACAACCGGAAAGCAACAGCGCGGCGGCGCAGAGGGTGACAAGCGTCTTCATCATCACGCCACAGCCTAATTGCATGGTCCTGGATTGTCGTCAGTCGAACTGTGCAAATCTGGCGGCGCGGGTGCGAATTTGCTCGGTCTTTTGACTGAGTGCGCGAAAAGAAAGGTCTTGACCTTTCTTTCCCGTTATGGTTGCTGTGCGCCGCCGTAGATCGCCCGCATCTCCGCGCAGCGCGCCAACAGTTCGCTTAACGTGCCTTGGTCATGCACGCGACCGTCCACCAGCACAATGATGTGATCTGCGCGCTCCAGCGCCGGCGGACGGTGCGACACCGCCAGCACCGTGCGCTGCGCCGATTGCGCCAGCACGCGTTCCCACAACAGCGTCTCGGTCTCGACATCCAGCGCGCTCGACAGATCGTCGACCACAACAAGCTCGGGCTGTCGCACGAAGGCGCGCGCGGCCGCGATGCGCTGCAGCTGCCCGCCGCTGACCTTGGTGCCGCGCACCCCCACCAACGTGTCCAGCCCGGCTTCGAACTGCGCAATGTCGCGCTCAAACACCGCCTGCCTCAGCGCGCCATCCATCATGCCGCGATCGGGCAGACCCATCAGGATATTTTCGCGCACGGTTGCGCTAAACAGCCGCGGCACTTGTGGCACATATGCGCTGGTTGGCGGCTGGAAGAACCTGTCGTGATCAGCTGCGGCGATGGCGCGATCGTTCCACAACACCTCGCCGTTGCCCGGCAACAAGCCCAGCAGCGCGCGCAGCAGCGTGGTCTTGCCCGCACCCACCCGGCCGGTAATGACCGTCAATGTGCCGCGCCTCAATGTGAACGTGACATCTTTCACACCCGCTTGCGTGCCTGGATGCCAGTAGTTCAGACCGCGCACTTCAAGTGATTCCAGCGCAGGTGCGCCGGCGGGTGCGGGTGTTTCGGGCGGATCGGCCTTGAGATAGACCGCGTGATGCGCGCTCAACGCTTCAGCGTCGCCGCCGGTGAGGTCGAGCAGCCGCCGCACCGAGACTTCGGCCTGACGATAACGGCCCATCACTTCGCCAAAAAAGCCGACCAGAAAGTTCATCGAGCTGAAATACGTCACAAACAGCCCGAGCTCGCCCGGGCTCATTCGATTGACGTCGCCGGTGACCACGGCCGCGACCAACACCGCGGCCGTGGCCGTCGACGAGGTGCTCCAGGCAAATGCGTGCAAAAATTCGAGCACCAGTGTGACGCGCAATAGCGCGCGCCGGCGCAGATCGCCGATGCGCTCAAACGCCGCCACCACATGCCGCTCGCCGCCGCTCAGCTTGATGGCCTGCACCGCGCCGAGGATTTCGCCAAGCGAGCCGGTGACCGCACCGACCGCCTCCTGTGTCTCTCGCTTATGCCTACGGATCAAACGGCTGGTCAGTTGCGCCATGCCGACACTCAGACCGACCGGCACCAGCGCCACCAGCGCCAGCGTAAGGTTGGTGCGCGCCAGGATGATCATCATCGCCGCCAGCGTGAGCAGCTGCAACGGCAAATCGGGGATGAACGTTACAAAACGCACATATTCGCGCGCATCGTCGCGAAAGCGGCTGATCGCCTCGCCGGCGGAGGATGGCAGCGCCCGCGCGCCGGGCTGCTTCAATACATGCGCCAGCATGTTGCGGCGCAGCAGCGTCTCAAGCGCGGTCACGATGCGCGTTTCCGAGATGATCCAGCCGAATGTGCCCACCCATTTGCCCAGCAGCGCGCCCGCCATCACGGCCAGCGGCGTCCAGATCGGCGCGCCGGTTTTGTCGCCGGCCGCGAGCGCGTCGAAGACGCGTTGCACCACCAGACCCGGCACCAGGTCCGCGCCGTAAAAAATGAGCGTCTGAAACACGATGTGCGCATAGTGCAACAGACGGAAAGACGCGGCGCGCGCGAAGATGCGCGCAAATGGCACGCGTGCGCTTGCGGTGCTCATGCCAGAACCTCCTCCGCGCCGTAGTTGAGCAGTGCGTAATAGCGCGACGATGGGTCGGCTGCCAGCGCCGCGCGCTCGCCATATTCGGCGGCGGCGCCGTCTTCCAGCACCAGAATGTCGCTGGCGCGCTGCACGGTTTTGAGCCGGTGGGCGATGACGATCGCGGTGCGGCCGCGCAGCAGCGCGTCGATGGCGCGCTCAAGCCGTTGTTCGGTGGCCGGGTCCAGCCGCGAAGACGCCTCGTCCAGAATGACCAGCCCAGGGTCGCGCAAGAACGCGCGCGCAAACGCCAGCAGCTGCGCCTGGCCGGCCGACACGCCGCTGCCGCCCGCCGCCAGCGGCGTGTCCAGGCCGCGCGGCAACGCTTCAGCCCACTCGCGCAGTCCCACCTGGTCCAGTGCCGACCAGATGCGCGCGTCGCCGATTTTCGGGTCGAACAGCGTGATGTTCTCGCGCGCGGTGGCGGAGAACACCTGCACCTCCTGGGTGACCACCGTGACGCGCGCGCGCAAATTGGCGGTGGCGATGCCGGCGATGGGCTGACCGTTCAGGCGGATCTCACCGGCGCTGGCGTCGTACAGCCGGGCAATGAGCCGGGTGAGCGTGGTTTTGCCGCTGCCTGTGCGCCCGAGCAGGCCGAGCACGCGTTGCGGAGCGAGGTGGAGCGAGATATCGCGCAGCACGTGATCCTTCGCGTCGGCATAGGCGAACGAGACGCGGTTGACATCCAGCGCCAGCGCGCCGCCTGGCAAGATGCGCGTGCCGCTCTCGGCCAACGTCGGCGTTTGCGCCATCAGCTCGTTAAGCCGCGCGGCCGACGCCGAGGCTTCGAGCAGTTCCGTCACTTGCCGCCCGATCTCGTTGAGCGGCTGCGACAGCAGGAAGGTGTAGCGATACAGGGCCACCAGCGATCCTAAAGTGATGGCGCCGGCGCCGATCAGCCATACGCCGAGCGCCAGCATGGCGGCCAATACGACGGAGTAGATCATGGCCGGCGACAGCCAGCTCAGGCTGCCGACGATTTGCGCGCGCGCCATGGCCGAGGCCCAGGGCCGCGATGCGATGAAGAACCGCCGCATCACATGCGCGACGGCGCCGTTGGCGCGCACGTCCTCGGTTCCGGCCAGATGCTCTTCGATGAAGCCAAATAGCCGCGCGCTCTGTTCGCGTTCGCGGTTGAAGAGGCGGGCGCTGTGCGGTCGTATCACGCGTACGACAAGCCACACCGTCGGCATATAAGCCAGCCCCAGCGCGCCAGCGCGCCAATCGATCCAAAACAGCGCGGCCAGCGTGCCCGCGATCAGCAGAGCGTTGACCAACAGGGTGGGCAGCATGTGCGACAGAAAGATGTTGAGGCGCGCGGCGTCGCCGTCGATGCGCTCGATCAGCGCTCCAGGCGTGGTGGCGTTGTGCCAGCCAATGTCCTGCGCCAGGACGTGGCTCAAAGCGTCCGAGCGCAGCGCGTTGGTCGCGCGCATGCCCAGATCGGTCGCCATGTACTTTCCGAGCGCGGCGGTCACCTGGCTGGCCAGCGCCACAATGAGAAATGTGATCGCGATGCCGCCCATGACAACGGACGGCAGGTGCGCGGCGGCGCCGTCGATGAATGAGGCGATCAGGCGCGGCAGAACCAGCTGCGCGCCCGCGTTGCACAGCATGGTGATGATCATCAGCATCACCATGCCCCGGCGGGGCGCGAGATAGCGCGCGAACAGCCGCAGCAACGTTGTTGTGCGGCGTGAAGTCGTCATGGATGCACGTGAATATATCAGCGTGGCCGAGCGGGATTCGACCCCCGCCACGAGTGCCCGGGCGCACATTGCGCACGGGCGGGACGGAGCCCGCGGTTTTCGGCGGCAGCGGAGTTGGTGGGTGATAGCGTTTGCGCGTTCGCGTGTGCGGGACTATCTTTCTGCTCACCATGAGCACATCCGTCATCGCTGGCGATGCCGCACCGTTCAGCGCCGAGCGCACCTCGGAAATCAAGTTCGCGTTTAGTCGCGATGGGTATCACATGATCCGGGGCGTGTTGCAGCCTGCTGAAGTGGCCGCACTGCGCGCGGCTGTGGACCAGGTGTTCAACACCCGGGCATCTGCCGGCGAGCACCGCTTGTATGGCGACTATGTCGCGGTGCGCTTGTTTGAAACCGATCCGGTGTTTGAACAAATGCTCACGCGCGAGCCGATCATCAGCCTGGTGGAAGACATCCTCGGGCCGGATTGCCATCTGGTGGCGCAGAATATCGTGCGCAATGCGCGCGGCCAGGCCATCGACAACTTTCACGTCGACGACGTGCTGATATTTCCCACGCCCGACGACGTGCCGCGGCACGATGCGCGGTTGACCATGCCCGTTCACATTCTGACAGTGCAAATTCTGCTCACAGATGTCGACTCGATGGAGCACGGCCCGACGCAGTTCATACCGGGCAGCCATTACTCCGGCAAACAGCCCAACGACCGAAAAGACGCCAGCTTTGAGGGTCGCGGCCCGGTTTCACTCTATGGCAAAGCGGGCGACATCTATCTGCACAACGGCCAGGCCTGGCATCGCGGCGCGCCCAACACATCCGACCGTGTGCGCTACCTGCTGCAGATGGCGTTCAGCAAACGCTGGGTGTCGCAGCGCTTCTATCCATTTGTGAATTATGAACTGCCGCCCGGCGTGCTCGAACGCGCCGACGAGCGCCGCCGGCGCGTGCTGGGCTTGCACGCCAAAGGCGCCTACGGTTGAACCATGAAAACCAAACGCGAACAACTGCTTGACGAGGGCTTTTGCATTTTTGAAAATGTGCTGGATGATGCGCTGCTGGCAGAGCTTCGCAACGTCACCCAGGAGTTGATCGCCACAATCTCGGATGCCGACGCCGAGCGCTACAAGTATCAAGGCACCAACGTGCGCGTCGATTACCAGCATCCGGTGTTTGCGCGCCTGTTTGCGCTGCCCAATGCATTGGATGCGATGCGCGAACTGGGCTTTGCTCACCCCAAGTTCTGGAGCGCCTACATGCTCAGCAAGCCGCCGCACGGCCCGCCGCTCTACTGGCATCAGGACTGGTGGGCGTGGGATGAGCCGGTCAGTCTGCTGCCTTCGCCGCCGCAGATGTTCCTGATGTATTACCTGACCGACACCGACCGCGAAAACGGCTGTCTGCGCGTGATCCCCGGTTCTCACCGGCGGCATGTCGATTTGCACGATCTGCTGCCGGAGGCGCATTCCGAGGCGTCCTATAACGCGCCGCTTGATTCGCCGGCTTTTGCGCAACACCCGGACGAAGTGGATGTCAAGGTTAAAGCCGGCGATCTGGTGCTGGGAGACGCGCGCGTGCTGCACTCGGCGCATCAGAATCGCAGCGACCGGCACCGCACGCTGCTGACGTTGTGGTACATGCCGGACTTTGACGCGTTGCCCGACAGCATCAAGGCCTATGTCGCGCGCAAGACGCCGCTGCAGCCGCCCGAGTGGTGGGCGGGCGACGCCGGAAAGGCCGTCGAGCCGCTGGTGCCGTATTACAACGGCCCGGCCCAGCCGGCCAAGTGGAATCGCAACCCGGATGCGTTGATGCTGCACGACGAATAGGCCGCCTCAAGCACGAATCGGGTTCCTGCCCGCCATGCGCTTGGCCGTTTCGACAGCCAGAGCGGGCGCAAAAATGGCCGGCATCAGCGCGGCCAGGTTCGGCAGCGACAGCGGCGTTGTGTCGAATATCGGCTGCAACGCGGGCACATACACCACGGCCAGAATGCCCATCAGCGAAACCACCACCGCCAGTTGCAGAGCGCGATTTGAAAATACACCGAGCGCCGTCACCGGCAAGCGCTCCGAGCGCGACGCGTATGCCAGCGGCAGCTCGGCCAGCGCCAGCGTCACAAACGCCATCGTATGCGCCTGATCGGGCGCAAAGCGCAATGCCAGCACGTAGACGGCCAACACCGCCGCCGCCAAGACCAGCGACTGCGTCGCCAAACGGCCCAACATATGCCGGCCAATCACTGGCTCTTGCGGTGGACGTGGCGGTTGATTCATGACATCCGGTTCCGCGCGCTCCAAGCCCAGCGCCAGCGCAGGTGCACCATCCGTGATCAAGTTCAGCCAGAGCAGCTGAATCGCGCTGAGCGGGCTGGCCAGCCCGGCGACCGACGCGCCCAGGATGACGATGATCTCCGCGATGTTGCAACCCAGCAAATACAGCACGAATTTGCGAATGTTTGCATAGATCACGCGGCCCTGTTCGACTGCGGAAACAATGCTGGCGAAGTTGTCGTCGGTCAGCACCATGTCCGCCACTTCTTTGCTCACATCGGTGCCGGTGATGCCCATCGCCACGCCGATGTCGGCGCGCTTCAACGCGGGCGCGTCGTTGACGCCATCGCCGGTCATCGCCACGACATGGCCATTGTGTTTGAACGCGCCCACCAGGCGCAGCTTGTCTTCCGGCGAGACGCGCGCGAACACACTGGCCAGCTTGACCCGTTCGCTCAATGCCTCGTCGTTCATGGCGCTAATCTCTGCGCCAGATACAACAAGCTCATCTGTGCCATCGCCAACCAGCCCTATCTGCTTTGCGATGGCATGTGCGGTGGCCGGGTAATCGCCTGTGATCATGACGGTGCGAATGCCGGCCGTGGCGGCGGTGCGAATGGCGCTGGCCACCTCCGGGCGCGGTGGGTCCATCATCCCGAGCAAGCCGACAAAGGTGAGATCCGACTCCACAACATCCGGGTCTTTTGAGGTTAACGCCGGCACAGTGCGCTCGGCCACGGCCAGCACGCGCAGACCTTGCGCGGCCAAGTCATTGTTTGCAGCGAGAATGCGCGCGCGCGCGGCCGCGTCCAGCACGGCATCGGCGCCAGATGCCCCACGTTCTCTCATGCAACGCCCCAGCACCACATCTGGCGCACCCTTGACCAGGACCAGCACCGCTTCGCTTGAAGCGCGATGCAGCGTGCTCATCATTTTGCGCTCCGAATCGAATGAAATTTCATCCATGCGCGAATACGCTTCCTCTGCCGCTTCGCGCATGAGCCCGGATTTGGCCGCAGCCACCACCAGCGCGCCTTCGGTCGGGTCGCCAACCGTGCGGTACTGGCCCTCCCATTTTTCCAACAGCGCGTCTGAACACAACAGGCCGCCGCGCAGCAGTGCGTGCAGCGCCGCATGATCGGGTGCATTGGGGTCAACGGCCGCGTTGCTGCGGTCGTTGATAAATTCCCCGCGCGGCTCGCCTCTTTCGCCGGTGACACGAAAGAATTCCCCGTTGCAGTATCCGCGCACCACGGTCATCACATTTTGGGTAAGCGTGCCGGTTTTGTCCGAGCAGATGATGGTGGCGCTGCCGAGCGTTTCGACTGCGGTTAATCTGCGCACCAGCGCGTGACGCTTGATCATTTCGCGCATGCCCAAAGCCAAGTTGATGGTGACGATCGCGGACAAGCCCTCGGGCACGGCCGCGACGGCGAGGCTGGTCGCCAACATGAATGCGTTGGTCAGGCGCGCGCCTTCAGATGCGAAGTAGGCGACGATGCCCGAGCGTGTGATTAGGCCAAGATCGGTGTTGCGCGCAGCTTCGAGGGCGAACACCAGCGCGCACAAGATCAAAGCGGCAATGCCCAGCGTGCGGCCAAGCTGGTTCAGCCGGCGTTGCAACGGCGTGTGTTCGTGCGCAATGCCGCTCATCAAACCGGCGATTGTGCCCATTTCGGTCAATGCGCCCGTTGCGACAATGACCGCTGTGGCGCGGCCACGGGATACGGTCGTGCCGCTGAACGCCATGTTGGTGCGGTCGCCGATGGGCGCATCTGCGGCAGAAACGGCCTCGGATTGTTTCTGACCGGGCGTGCTTTCTCCTGTCAGCGACGACTCGTCGATTTGCAGGTTGAAGCTCTCGACCAGTTGGCCATCCGCTGGAACGAAATTGCCCGCTTCGAGATAGACGATGTCGCCGGGCACAAGGTCGCGCGACGCAACCGTCACATGCGCGCCATCGCGCAGCACTTGGGCAGTGGGCGCTGCCAGCCGTTTCAGTTGTTCAATGGCCGCGTCGGCGCGCTGTTCCTGCACCAGCCCGATGACAGCGTTGATCACCACGATGGCCAGAATAGCCGCGCCTTCGATTGCGTCTCTCAGCGCAAACGAGATCAGCGCTGCGGCAATCAGCAGCAGCACGATGAAATCCAGAAACTGATTGACGAACAAACGCCACAACGGCGTGCGCGGCTGGCTGGCCAACTCGTTGGGGCCATGCTGCGCCAGCCGCTTGCGCGCCCCTTCAGTAGTGAGCCCGCTTTGCAATTGCACGTCAAGTTGACGCAGTGTTTCCGCGACAGGCTGGTTGTGAAAGCGGTTTTTGGCTGCTGGGGGCTGAGTGGATGCGTTCATTGTGCCTCTTGCTGTTGCGCCTCGCACACGCTTCCAGTTTTGCAGTCTATCTCAGAAAGCACACAACTCCCAGCCGATTGGCCGGGAGTTGTGTGCTTGGGTTAGTGAGCTTGCGCGTTGTCTAATTTAGTTTTGGACTGAGCGTCGGGGTCGCCGGCACTTCGTCGTCAGCCTTCCAGGGCACGCCCACCCAGCGGAGCAGGAAGTAGTCGGCGCCGATGTATCCGGCGACTTTCCATGCCATGATCAGCAGAACCGCGAGGATCAACAGGAAGCCATTGGTGCTCGCCGCGCCTGCCATGATGAAATTCCAGTTCATGAACGCGCCGAAGAAGGCAGCTACGCCCACGAATGCGCCAACGATCAGGCCGATGCCGACGAGCAGTTCGCCATAGGCGACCAGCTTGCCCATGAAATTGGCCCAGCCGTTTTGAAGCATGAAATTGACTACATCGCGATACCAGTCAAAGGCGATTGCCGGGCGGCCGGTTTCGGGAATCTTGACCGCGCCCAACCAAAATCCCTTGAGCGCATCGCCGGTTTGCACCCACTTCGGATCGCCGATCTTGTGCATTGATGCTTCAACCCATTGGATGCCGAGCCAAACGCGCAAGATGACCCACAGCACGGCCGAGCGCTTGTCCGAGAAAAGTAAGCGGGCGAGCGGCGGATCGTGGATAACATGACCGCGCGAGGTTGGATACTTGATCTGTGCCATCTGAACGTTCTCCTTATGCCGTATTAACGGACTTTTGCTAATTAAACGATTCCTGAACTTGAATTTGAATTTGAATTCGCGGTGACCGCGATGGCCATACTGTAAGCATCGACGCCTGTAACGACTCCCCACTATCGGATGGGTGACTGGCTGGCCAGGTGACCAGGAACGGTGTGCAGCGCAGTTGCGCTGTTTGGGCAATAATCAACACGTCGCGTACTTACGCTCATAGTTATGTCCACACATAATTCTCCCGTTCGGATTGGTTTTGTCGGCGTAGGCAACATGGGGCAAATGGCCCATTTGCGAAATTACGCCAGCATCGAAGGCTGCGAGGTGGTGGCGCTGGCCGAATTGCGCCCGCAAACGGCTCAGCGCGTGGCGCAGCGATACAACATTCCGCGCGTCTATGCCGATTATCGGGAGATGCTGGCCAGTGAAGGGCTCGATGGCATCGTCTGCACGCAACCGTTTACGCGCCATGGTGTGTTGCTGCCGGATTTATATAGCTCAGGGCTCCCTGTATTGACCGAGAAGCCGCTGGCCGCATCGGTGGCAGTAGGCGAACGGCTTGTGCAAGCCATTACTCAAAACACTGCCGGCAAATGGCATATGGTGGCCTATCACAAACGCAGCGATCCGGCCGTGATGCATGCCAAGGCCGAAATCATGCGATTGGTGCAAAGCGGCGAGCTGGGCCGCATGCGCAGCGTGCGCATCACCATGCCGCCGGGCGATTGGATCGCCGGCGGCTTTAACGAATTGATCAACGCAGGCGATCCTGCGCCGGCGCTCGATTTTGACCCGCCCGCGCCCGATCTGGATGCCGCTGCGAACGCGATCTATGTGCGCTTTGTCAACTATTACATCCATCAGGTGAACCTGTTGAGGCATCTGTTGGGCGAACCGTACCGGGTGGTATTTGCGGACAAAGCCGAGACGCTGCTGGTCGGAGAAAGCGCCAGCGGTATTACATGCTCGCTTGAAATGGCGCCATATCAAACCAGCATCGATTGGCAGGAGACGGCGTTGGTGGGGTTTGAGCGCGGCTATGTAAAAATCGAGCTTCCAGCGCCGGTTGCCTTGAATCGGCCGGGGCGGGTGGAATACCTGCGCGATCCGGGCAACGGCGTGCAGCCGATGACGCAATCGCCGCATTTGCCGTGGGTGCATGCCATGCGGCAGCAGGCGATCAATTTTGTGCGCGCCATTCGCGGCGAAATTTCGCCCATGTGCGATTCGCTTGAGGCGCTTGAGGACCTCCGTATTGCGCGCGAGTGGCTCAAGCATGCGCATAAGTTGTAAGCGCAATGACCTGCTGGCGGATGCGCCTTTGGCGGCGCCGTGATAGATACAAACCAGAGGTGGCGTATGGTTGAAAAAATCCTGGTCCCACTCGATGGTTCGCCCGCGTCCGAAGCAGCTCTGCCCTTTGCGATCGATTTGGCCAAGCGTTATGGCGCGCCTGTGGAGCTTTTGATCGTTTCCTTGATTCCCACGCTGTATCACGCCATCGACCCGGTTGTCCTGAAGCTGGACCTTGATTCATGCGCCGCGTATATTGCCAAACCCGCAGAACGCGTGAAAGAAGCGGGTGTGACGGTGACGACGCATGTGGCTGAAGGCGCGCCGGCGGTGGCGCGCGCCATCGTCAAGCGCGCCGAAGCGATCGGCGCCGGTCTGATTGTGATGTCAGCGCACGGCCACGGCAGCATCGAGCGGCTTGTGCTGGGCAGCGTGTCCGAGCGCGTGGCGCATCTGTCGCACATCCCAGTGATGCTGGTGCGGCCGCCTGGCCGCTAGCGCGCATCGGCCGCGGCCGTGTTGCCTTGTTCCAGGAGCGGCAGAAACACATCGGCTCGCCACCGATCCGGATTGGCTTCGAAATCGGCCGAGTTAAGCCCCACAACCCAGGGCGGGCCGCCAGGGGTGCGGCCGGTGCCAGCCACCCACGCCTCCAGGACGCGCAAGCTGTCGCCGATGCTGTTCAAGCTTCCGTCATGGCCCAGCACTGCGGCGATGCCCGACGGCAGGGTGCGCGCCTGCAGCACGCCGCTGGGCTGAATGGGATCGTCCAGCAGCCAGCCCGCCTCCACATCGGCCTGGTCCTCAGTAATCGCCAACAAGCGCGCGAATGGCCGGCCGGTATGGACTGTTTCAAGCCGCTGCAAATGCAGCAAGGTCATGCCGACCAGCGCATCGACGCCAACTTGGATCTGCGTCACCGGCACGCGGCTGAATACGCATGCGACTGGTTGCGCCCATGTCACGCACAGGCTGGGTACGGGTGGACGCGACGCAGCGCGCCGGAGCGGCTCAAGCGGTCCATCATCGTGCGATCCAGCTGCAAAAAACGGCATGATGGCCTAGCGCATGGTGAGCGGCACAAAAACGAAGTTGGCTTCAGGATTGTCGTCGTCAAACGAATTGGGCGGACGGCCGCCGCCGGCTGGATCGAGAAGCACTTCGTCGAGCACGCCCAAAAACCGGAAGCCGCCGGGCGCTCCGCCAATGTATATCGTGCCGCCATCCTGGCGCAAGAGCACGCGTTGGCGCGGGCCAAGCGGATCGCATGCCGGGTTATTGACCAGCCAGAATTTCAGCTCACCTCGATCGCGCGTAAAGGCCCACAACTGCTGGGGCGCGTTGTCCAGGCTGAACCCGCACTTGGCGCTGGAGTAGATGTTGCCATTGAACTGCGCGTAAATCTGCGCGCGAGCGGGATTGGTTTGTGTGACCGCCACCGTCAATGACGCGGCTGGGAAATTGCTGTTGTCCGGCACATAGCCCAGAATCAGCCCGGGCTGTCCCGATTGCGACAAGGTGGGTGAGATCCAGCCGCGCCCCATGATGTAGAAGTCTTCGGGCGTGGAAGTTTCGGTAAGTTGCCCGGTGTTGGACAGAATTGTGTTGACCGTGGACATGATGTTCACGGTGCAGCTGATATAGCCGCCGGCGAAAAACCCCCGGCCATACGACATCGCCACATTGCCTGTCCTGTTGCACGCATCGGGCAGCGATTGGTAGCCGATCAGCGGGTTGGTCATCTCACCCTCCACATCGACCAGGCGCGTGCGGTCATACACCAGCAGGCAAGCGGTGCCAGCCACACGAAAATTCATGATGAACACCCAAGCGCGATCAATCGGGGAGTTGCTCAGTTTGCTGCGGGTGGTGCACTCTGGCGGCACCGAAATCGCCTGCTGTTGCGGCACCGCAGCCTGGCTGAAGTGCGCACCATCATCCATAACGGCGGGCAGCGCTGCCAGGGCAAGTGCGGCTAGAAAGCGCTGAAAACGACTGGAAATTGGCCGTGGCAGAGTGCTCTTCATAGCCACTGGTTATACTCATGTTGCCTCGGGTGGGTGTCTCGCTTTTGTAATGCGTTGTCCCGCCGGCGCAGTTGCCCATGCCAGCCACAGACAAGACCACCGACGCTTTTCTCGATGCGCTCGAACAGGCGTTGGAACATGACTCTGATCCGGCCTGGCTTGAGGCGCATTCGCCGCTTGCCGCCCCGTATTTTCTGGGAGCGCAGGCGGGCGATGCACCTGGCCAGGCGCTGCGGCGGATTTTGCGCGAGGTGGCGAGCGCCTTGGAGCCTTCGCTGCAACGCCTGTTGGACGCCTCATTTTTTAAGCGCGACTGGTCGCGCAACATCAACGGGGTCGCAATGGCGCTCAACCAGTCGCGCGCCGCCTATTACCGCCATCGCGCGGCTGCGCTGGCCGATCTGGCCGAGGCGCTGAGCCGGCGCGTGATGCCGTCGGTGCGCCTGGAGTCGGTGCCTGTGCCAAGCGCATCGCTGATCGGGCGGGCGACGCAGCTCACGGATGTGTTGGAGGCGTTGCGCGCCGGCCGCATGGCCGCGATCATCGGTCCGAGCGGCGCCGGAAAGAGCGTCCTCGGCGGCGCCGTCTGCGTCGAATTCGGCCTGCCGCGCACGTTCTGGTACACCGTGCGGCCCGGGTTGAACGATCAGTTCATTAGCTTTGTGTTTTCACTGGCCTATTTTTTGCGCGGACACGGCGCGGATAGCGCATGGCGGCAATTGGTCGCGGATGCGGAGCGTCTTGACGCCGGGCGCGCGCTCAGCCTGATCCGCCATGACCTGGTCGAAGCGTCAAAGCAGCCGGTGTTGCTGTGCGTCGACGAGGCGCATGCGCTGGAACCGGAGCGCGATGCGCATGCCCAGATACTAAATCTCATTCAAGACGTACGCGCGCATGCGCCGGTCCTGTTGATCGGCCAGCAGCTGGTTTTGAAGCCGCAATCGGTGGTGGCGCTGGCCCCGCTTGATCTGGAGCAGAGC
Organism: Chloroflexota bacterium; assembly: GCA_031368515.1. Taxonomy (GTDB): domain Bacteria; phylum Chloroflexota; class Anaerolineae; order J036; family Brachytrichaceae; genus CANJQH01. Next base: position 10,049 of record JANMNW010000482.1, on the reverse strand, counting down.
GCCGCCTTGCTGGGGCAGGGGGGCATAGACGGACTGACTCCCGACGTTGTCGATCATTTGCACAGAATCACGCGCGGCAACCCCGCGCTGTTGCGCTTGGTGGCGGCATTTGGACGCGACAGCGCCACCGTGGCGGCGTCTTTGATGTCGGATCCGACGCAGTCGTCCGAAGCGGTGCTGGACAGGCTGTGGACGCGCCTGCCGGCGGACGAGCGCGCGGTGCTGGCCGCGCTCTCGGCGTTTGCCGACGATGCGCCGGACGATCTGTTTCGCTCGGCCAATGTGCAGCTCGATGCATTGTTGCGCGCGGGCCTTGTGTTGCGGAGCGGGCCGGGAGCGTCAGGAGGGCTGAACCTGCCCGCCGCTATTCGGGCTTATGTGTTGCGCCAGTTGTCGCCCGATGAGCGCCAGCAGCTGCATGCCGCAGCGGCGGAGGCGTTGGCTGCGCGCGGCCGCCACACCCAGTCGGCCCATCAGTGGGTCTCGGCGCGGCAACCCGCTCGCGGCATCTGGCAATGGTATGAGCATCGTGAGCGCGAGACCGCGCTGGGGATGTCGGCGAGCGTCATGGCGGCGTTTGCCGATGTGGCGTATGCCGACCTGCCCGACGACGACACGCGCCGCGCACTGGCGTTGATTCGCACTGAAGCGCTGCGGCAACAAGGCAAGCCGGAGCAAGCTGCGGTTGCGCTGGATGGCGCGAGCTGGCCGGCCGCGCATCCCGCTACGCCCTACGCCCACCGGCTGCGCGGCTGGTTACACGAGATGGATGGCCGGCTGGATGCGGCAACCTCCGAATTTGAAGCCGGTCTGCGTTCGTTTGTTGAACGGGGCCGGCGCGAAGGCGCCTATCTTTCGATGGCGCGCGGCTATGTGCACTTTCGCGCGCGCAACATGCCCCAGGCGGCGCAATTCGCGCTGCAGGCGCGCATTGAGGCCGAAGACTTTCAAGCCATGGTTGCGCTCGACGCGGGAGACTACGCAGGCGCGCGCGCGCATGCCACCGCCGCGCTGCACCTGATCGGCGGCTTGCACCAGCCTTCGTCGGCGCTGGAAGCCAAGCTTGAGGAACGGCTGGGGCGGCTGGCCTGGCAGACCGGCCAGCCTGACGAAGCGGCGCGGCATCTCGAACGCGCCAAGTCGCTGCTGCACTCGTCTGGCGACCGTGTGGGCGTGGCGTATGTCAATTTAAGCTTGTCGGCCGCGCACATCGTTGCGCGCAATTACGAAGTGGCGCTGGCCAGCTGCGCAGAAGGGCTGGCGCTGGCCGAATCGCTGCGGCACGGCTATCTGCTGGCGTTTCTCAGCGTCAACGCGGGCGAGGCCGCGTATTACTTGAACCGCATCGACGATGCTGAGTGGCATGCCTTGCGAGCGTTGCGCCAGGAAGAAGACGCCGCGCAGCCATATGCGTTTACCGTGATCGGCCTGGTGGCGCGCGCGCGTCGCGACTGGACCTCGGCCGAGGCCGATCTATTCATGGCCATCGACAGCGGGCGGCAGATCGCCGATCCTTACGTTGAAGCGTGCGCCCATCGCTGGCTCGGCCAGGTGTATGACGATCAACATCTGCGCGACAAAGCGCTGGCCTGCTATGCCGCGGCGCAGGCGCTGTTTGAGTCGATGGGGCTGCAAAATGAGGTGCTGGCGACGCAGGCGCTAAGCGCGTAAGATGCGCGCATGCGCCTGTTGCTTGCTCTCGCCCTCACCCTGCTTGAATTCTCCGCTCCCGTCAGGCCCGCAGCCGCACAGTCGGCCGACCGATTTGTGACGCCGCTCGGCACCGGCGATTGCTCGCAGGCGGCGCCGTGCGCGCTGGCGGCGGCGCTGTCAACGCCGGCGCTTTCCAGCACGATCTATCTTGCGGCTGGCGTGTACACATCCGGCGTCGATCCGGTCGTGCTCATTTCGGACACCAGCCGCATCGTGGGCGGGTGGAATGGAGCGCCCGCGGGTGAAGTTGTGCTCAGCGCAGATCCGGCGGCAACCGTGCTGGATGGCCAGGCGGCGCGCCGTGTCGTGCGCGTGATCACCGGCACTGTCGAATTGAGCAATCTGACGCTGCGCGGCGGCCGCTCAGGCGCGACGACCGCATCCAACCCCGGATACGGCGCCGCGCTCATGGTCGAGGGCGGCGCCGTCACGCTTGCCTCGGCCGTGGTGATTTCAAATGTCAGCAGCGCCTATGGCGCTGGTGCGGCGGTTTATTCGGCTGAGTTGGTGGTGACCGCCACCACGTTTGCGGACAACCGGGCGCAATTTGGCGGCGGAGCAGTCTATGTGTCGGTGGACAGCGCCGCGCGCCTGAGCGACTGCGTGTTTACGCGCAATGACTCCAGCTTTGGCTCGGCCGTCGGCGCAAACGGGGTGATGACCCTGACACATAGCCGCATTGCGAGCAACACCGGCTCATCGGCGGTGTCCGTGACGGGCGCGCGCGCTCGTAGCCGCTTGGTCAACAACGTCATCGTGCGCAACACCGGCGGCGCGGTGACCGTGTATTCCAGCCCGTCCGAGGTGTTGCACAATACTTTTGACGCCAACAACATCGCGGTTTCGGCCAACTTTTCCGCAGTGCTGACGCTGACCAACAACATTGTGGTTTTTAGCTTGGGCCGCGCGGTTGAGTTCTATAACCTGTCCACAGTTTCCGCCACAAACAACCTGTTTTTTGGCAACAAGGCCAACATGATCACCGGCACGCAGGCGGTGCTGGCCTTTCCGCGCTTTGCCGGCGCCGCTGTTAGCGATTACCGCATCGTGGGCGGCTCGCCCGCGCTGGATGCTGCTGTCGATGTGGGGGTGACAGACGACCATGCGCATAAACCGCGCCCGGTGCGGGCGGCGCCGGATATTGGCGCGTTTGAAGAAGATGTTGACCGCAATGCCGGCGCCAATATCATTCTGCCGCTGGTGACAAGACGCCGCTGAGACCGTATGGCCAGTTTGGCCGAGGCGCGTGTCCATCTCATGGTCCAATCGATGCAACCAATGCGCGCAAATCGCACGCCTTTTGGCCCCGCATGACATGGACTCAGAGGAAGCACAAAGACATTGTTGCAATCAATTCCAGTGACTTCTATCGAGGTTCTCGCAATATTTCCTAGATGATCTACGAATTTGACGCAGGTTTGACCGAAGGACTTGCTTAGGGTTCTAACTGTAGGCTGATGAGGGTCTGTCCGTGCTGCGCATAATCTCTGGGTAATACACAGATCGGACTAAAGCCATGACAGCACCAGTATTGACCCTCACCTCCATCTACGCGCGCAAGGCCATCCGCATCGGAAGCCCAAGCTTTGGCGTGGCGCTACGCGCAACAGCTGCGAGCATCTGCTTCGTGTTACTGAGCGCCAGCTCGGCCGAACGGATTGAGGTGGTTGCGACGGCCTTGCCCGGGCCGTTGAACGGTGTGGCGGAGACGCTTGTCGTGGCTGGTGCTTCTGCCCTGAACAGCCTGTCGACGCTGGCAGCGGGAGCCGGCTTTCCGGTGCTGATGATCGGCGCCACCGCGCTGGTAGGCGCGCTTGGCGGCGCGCTTGGCGCGGTTGCATTCAATCGTCGCGAAAGGCGCTACCGCTGATAGTTCGCCCAACAATCATGGCTTCCCGACCCCAAGCTTGAGAAAGCAAAAAGCCCGCGTGATTTCACGCGGGCTTTTTGTTGTTGAGTCGAGGTGCAGAGATTTGAACTCTGGGCCCCTTGCACCCCATGCAAGTGCGCTACCGGGCTGCGCCACACCTCGATTCCAGATGGAGGCCAATTTTAGCACGCGATGGTATGATTTGGGCCTCAATGCATAAGCAACTGTTTGTTTTGATTTCGATGCGCATGCCCGGCGTGAACGACCGCGCGGGCTGAATCAGACTTGCACATCGCACCGATTCATTTGCCTACTCAACCGCCCGCGCACACGCTGGGCGGCTTTTTTTTGGCCCATCGACGCACTGATTCCAAAACTCGGCCGGTCCATCGGCCCTATTGCACGATTTTGATTCAACATGTCTGAACCCAAAGAAAACATCCTGGTTTGCCTGGCGTGGCCCTACGCCAACGGCGACCTGCATGTCGGACACATTGCGGGCTGTTACCTGCCTGCCGACATTTTTGCGCGCTTTCAACGCCTCAAGGGCAACCGCGTGGTTGTGGTGAGTGGCAGCGACAGCCATGGCACCCCAATTGTGGTGCGCGCGGACAAAGAGGGCAAAACCCCGCGCGAGGTGTTCGAGCATTTTCACGAACGCTTTCTGGACACTTGGCGCAGCCTGGGCATCTCATATGATTTGTACACGCACACTGACACCGAGAATCATCATGCCATTGCGCAGCAGATGTTTCGGCAGCTGCGCAAGCATGAGTATCTGTACCAAGCCAAACAGAAGCAGCTGTACTCGCCAGCGCAGGGCAAGTTCTTGCCCGACCGGCTGGTGGAAGGCACCTGCCCGATTTGCGGCTATGACAAGGCGCGCGGCGATCAGTGCGACAACTGCGGCAATCTTCTGGACGGCACGCAACTGATCAGCCCGCGCAGCCGGGCCAATCCGGCCGATGTGCTTGAGGTGCGCGAGAGCGAGCACTTCATGATCGATCTGCCCGCGCTCAAAGAGCGCGTGTTGACGTATCTATCGGACAAAGACAGCTATTGGCGCAGCACGGTGACCGAGTTCTCGCGCAGCTATGCGCGCGACATGGAGCCGCGCGCATTCACACGCGACCTGGCCTGGGGCATTCCTATTCCCGTGCCGAACAGCGAGGGCAAAGCCATATATGTGTGGTGGGAGGCGCTGCTGGGCTATCTGACGGCCACCATCGAATGGGCGCAGGTAAGCGGCCAACCAGAAGCGTGGAAAGATTTTTGGTATGGCGATGGCGCGAACGGCGCGGTCAGGATCTACAACTTCATCGGCAAGGACAACATTCTCTTTCACACAGTGTTGTGGCAATCGATTTTGATCGGCATGGAGAATCTGGATGCGCCGTGGGACAAGGGCGCGGGCGAGGGCCGCAGCTTTAATCTGCCGTATGACGTGCCGGCCAACCAGTATCTGAATTTCGGCGGACAGAAATTCAGCAAGAGCCTGGGCGTGTCGCTTGAGGCGCTGGAGTTGAGCGAGAAGTTTGGCGCCGATCCGCTGCGCTTCTATCTGACCGCCATCATGCCCGAGACCAAAGATGCCGATTGGAACTGGCACGAGTTTGTCACGCAGAACAACAGCGTGCTGCTGGCCAAGTGGGGCAATCTGATCCAGCGCACGCTCTCGCAGATTTGGAAGAACTTCGAGCAGAAGGTGCCGCAGCCCGGCCCACTGACCGAAGCCGACCAGGCGCTGCTGGCGCGCGCCGAGGCGGCGTTTGAAACCGTCGGCGCAAAACTCAATGCCTGCAAGTTCCGCGACGCGCTGAACGAGGTCATTGAGCTGACCACCGCGGCCAACATCTATCTTGATCGTGAGGCGCCGTGGAAGACGATCAAGAACGAAGCGCTGGGCGGCCGCGTGCGCGCCGGCACACAGCTGTTTGTGGCGGCAAAAGTCATCGATTCGCTGACTGTGTTGTGGTCGCCGTTTACGCCCCATTTATGCGAGGCGGCTCATGCGTTGCTTGGGCACACCCGTCCGCTGTTTGGCGCGTTGACTGTGCAGCGTTTTGAAGAGACCTTGCGCGGACACAATACTCTGCGCTATGACCCTGGCGCGGCGGCCGGTGTCTGGGCGCCGAGCGATTTGCAGCCCGGCCAGCCGCTCGGCGGTGAGCCGAAGGGTTTGGTGGCGAAGATCGAGCCGGTTGTGGAGTAGCCCGGTGGGGGCGGGTCGGTGAGCGGTGGGCGGTGTGGCGGTATGCCGTGAGACCGCCCACCGACCTACCGACCCAACGCAGCCACAAGCGCGGCGTCGTCGAGCACGGTGCGCGGGTCGAGCAGCACGCGGTCGTCGTTGATGCGCGCGATCACGCCACGGTCGCGCAGCTGGCCTTGCAACGCATCGGGCGATGTGCCCGAGAGCGCCAGCGCGCGCGTGGGCAAAGTTTCGCCGGGCAGGCTGCCGCCGCCGATGGTCGAGAGGGCATCGACGACCTCAAGGGTCACGCCACCCGACTGCGCCCAAGCGGACAACGCCTGCTTCAGACGCAGTGCGCGCGCATCGAGGTCGGCGACGGTCAGAGCCATCATGTGGATGACCGGCACCTCGCGCTGCGCTTCGCCGCGCGCGTAGTGCAGCAGCGTGGCGCCCAGCGCCGCCAATGTAAATTTGTCGGCACGGAAGGCGCGCGCCAGGGGATGCTTTCTGCACAGCTCAATCGCCGCGCGTTTGCCCACCATGATGCCGGCTTGCGGTCCGCCGAGCAGTTTGTCGCCGCTGAATGCCACCACATCCGCTCCAGCGCGCAGGCTGTCTTGCGGCATGGGCTCTTTGCTCAAGCCAAACTGGCTGGTGTCGAGCAACGCGCCCGACCCCAGGTCGTCCAGCACGGCGATGGCGCGCGCATTGGCGCCGGCGACGCCGGCCAAACCCGCGACGTCGACGTCTTCGACAAACCCGATCATTAAGAAATTGGACGCGTGCACGCGCAGCAGCGCGGCGGCATCGGGATTGTCAACCAGCGCGCGCGCATAGTCGGCGGGTTTGACGCGGTTGGTGGTGCCGACTTCGATCAGGCGCGCGCCACTCTGCTTCATGATGTCCGGCACGCGAAAGCCGCCGCCGATTTCCACCAGTTGCCCGCGTGCGACCACCACGCCGCGTCCGGCGGCGTGCGCGGCCAGCATCAGCACCGTTGCGGCGGCGCAGTTGTTGACCACCAAAGCCGCTTCCGCGCCGGTCAATTCGCACAGCAGGTTTTCAACCGCTTCGCCGCGCCGGCCGCGTTCGCCACTGCGCAGATCGTATTCAAGAGGCGTGTAGTTGCGCGCCACGTCGAGCATGGCCTGTTGCGCGGCGGCGCTCAACGGCGCGCGGCCAAGGTTGGTGTGGATGATCACGCCGGTGGCGTTGATGAGTGCTGGGTCCCGAGTCCCGAGTCCCGACTCGAGCCGTTGTTGCGCGGCATTGAGCAGGTCGGCCGGGGTGGGCGGCGGCGCGCCGGCTTTTAGACCGGCGCGGGCGTCATCCAGCGCCGTGCGCAGTGCGGCGACCGTGCGGTCATGGCCTTCACGCAGCAACAAGTCGCCAGCGTTCTTGAGCAGGTCGTTGACGCTTGGAAGCTGCCGAAACGGGTTGCCGCCCATGCTGTCGCGTTAGTTGATGATCGAGATCGGAATGATGTTGTCGTTGCCGGCAAAGTTCAGCACGCTGACGCGCGCGGCCACTTGTTGCGTGATGGCGTTGATGGCTTTGGCTACATCGCTTTCGGGCGCGGCGATGACCACCGGCCGCCCGCTGTCGCCGCCCGCGCGCACCTGCGGATCGAGCGGCACGCTGCCGAGGAACGGCACGTTCTTCATGGCCGCCAACTTTTGGCCGCCGCCTTCGCCGAAGAGCGCAATTTTCTGGCCCGTTCGTGGATCGGTGTACGGGCCCATGTTTTCGATTACGCCGATGATCGGAATTTTGAGCTGCTCGAATGCAGCCAGGCCCTTCAATGCGTCGCCCATGGCGACCAATTGCGGCTGCGTCACGATAACGCCCATCACGCCTGCGGCGACCTGCGCGAGCGAGAGCTGCGAATCGCCGGTGCCGGGCGGCATGTCGATGACCAGATAGTCAAGCTCGCCCCACGCCACGTCTTGCAGGAACTGTCGGATCGCGCTGTGCAGCATTGGGCCGCGCCAAACCAGCGGCGCTTCGGCCGGGTAGATGAAGCCGATGCTGAAGATGCTGATGCCAAACTTCTCGTGCGGGATCAGTTTGCCGCCCTGCTGTTCGACCGACGGCAGCGACTGGCCATTGGCTTGCATTTCGGCTGCGGGCAGGCCGACCATCATCGGCACATTGGGGCCGTAGACGTCGTTGTCGAGCAAGCCCACGCGCGCGCCGCTTTGACCGAGGGCGATTGCCAGGTTGACGGCAATGGTGCTCTTGCCCACGCCGCCTTTGCCGCTGGCGACGGCGATGATGTTTTTGATCGGCAAATTGAGCGCGCTGCGCATGCGCGCGTTGGCGACGACATTGCTGGTGAAGGCGATGTTGATCACGCCGATGCCCGGAACTTTGGCCAGTTCGGCGCGCGAGGCGCGCTCCATGACGTCTTTTAGCGGGCAGGCGGGCGTGGTCAATTCGATGGCGAACGACACGCGGTTGCCCTCGATCTTGAGGTCCTTGATCATGTTCAGCGTGACCAAGTCTTTGTGCAATTCGGGCTCAATCACGCGCGAGAGCGCGGCGAGCACATCTTTCTCCGTAACCATAAGAAGCATTAGACCACGATGGTGCAGCATGGATTCACACTATGCTCATGTCAGCGGGCGCGCCGCCGGTATAGTTGAAAACCTGAGCAAACACCATGAAAGAGAAAATTGTGCTGGTGGGCGCGGGAAGCGCCTCATTTACCCGCGGCCTTGTTGCGGACATCATTCGACGCGGCGATCCGGCTGAGCTGGCACTGGTGGATATCGACGCCACGGCGCTTGACGTTGCCGAACGCCTTGCGCGCAAAATGATCGCCGCCGGCAGCGCGCAAGTGACGGTCAGCGCTTCGACCGATCGGCGCACCGTGCTGCCCGGAGCCAGCGCCATCATTTGCACCGTCGGCGTCGGCGGCCGGCGCGCTTGGGAACAAGATGTGTTTATCCCGCGCACGCACGGCATTTACATGCCGGTCGGCGACACAGTCGGTCCGGGCGGCACATCGCGCGCGTTGCGCATGATTCCGGCCATGGTCGCCGTCGCCGAAGACGTGCTCGATCTGGCGCCGAGTGCGCTGTTCTTTAATTACGGCAACCCCATGGCGCCGGTCTGCCGCGCCATTCGCAAAGCCACCGGCGCGCCGGTAATCGGCCTGTGTCACGGCGTGTTTCACGTCGCCGAGTATTTGGCCGATGCGCTCGGAGTGAAGCGCGAATCGCTGCGCTATGCGGCTTCGGGCTACAACCATCTGACGTGGTTTACCGAAGTGCGCGCAAACGGCGTCGATGTGCTGCCGCAATTGCGCGCGGTCGCGGCCACGAAGCGCGGCGGCGGCGACAACCCGTTTAGCTGGCAGCTGCTTGAACTGTTTGGCGCATTTCCAGCCGTGCTCGACCGCCATGTGACTGAGTTCTTCCCGCAGTTTTTCCGCGAAGGGCGCTATTTTGGCAAGACCCTTGGCGTCGATGCCTTTAGTTTTGAAAAGACCATTGCCTGGGGTGATGCAACCCATGACGAAACGTGCAGGATAGCGCTGAGCGATAGGCCCCTGCCAGAGGGATATCTGGAGCGCCTGAGCGGCGAACATGAGCAGGTCATCGATATCATTCGCGCGATTCGGGCCGACGCCGGCGAAGTGTATTCGGTGAATTTGCCGAATACTGGCCAGGCGCCGAACCTGCCGCTGCATGCCATTGTGGAATCGCCGGCGGTCGCCGACGGCGCGGGACTGCGCCCGATCGCACAGCCGCCTCTCCCGTCCGCGCTGGTTGGCACGCTGGCCACGCGCTATCAATGGGTGGAGACCACGGTCGAGGCCGCGCTGGAAGGCAGCCGCGAAAAGTTTGTTCTGGCGCTGGTGCTGGACGGCGCGGCTGGTTCGCTTGAGCAAGCGTCGCAACTCGCCGATGCGCTGCTTGCCGCGCATCGGGCGCATCTGCCGAATTTCAAACTCGATTTTGCCGCAAAACCTGGCTGACCATTCGCCACTGACGCGAAAGACTGTACATGGCACGTAGCCGTGGCAGGTGGCACGTGGCACGTGGCCGTGGTAGGTGGCCGTGGCCGTCCACGTCTACGGCCACGGCTACCTGCCACCTACCCCCTGCGACGGGCACGTGGGCGACGGGGGTGTGCCACAGATTTTTGTAAAGTAGGGGGATGAAAGACGAGCTGACAGCAGGCTGGGGGACATTGATCGAAGAAATCACGAGCGGGATCAAGGATTGGCGGACAGCCAACCCAAAGGCAACGTTCAAGGAAATGGAG
>JANMNW010000419.1:0-4774 GCA_031368515.1 Chloroflexota bacterium | reverse complement strand
CCTGGCGCGCGTGGGTACTTCGCCGCAGGATCTACCGCCCGCCTTTGTTGAGGGTGGCACTTGGGAGCATCCACTGGGCACCGAGAACAGCGGCCGCGACATGCTGGCCGTCATCCTGACCGGCGCGCCGCGCTCGTTGCGCATCGGTTTGATCGCTGCGACGATCGGCTTGATCATCGGCGTGGTGCTGGGTTGTATTGCTGGCTTTCTGGGCGGTTGGGTCGACCGCTTCATTTTGACGATTGCCGATGCCTGGATCACCATTCCATCGCTGGTCGTATTGATCGTGATCTCCGCTTATGTGCGACAGATCGATGCCGACACAATGGCTGCTCTGATCGCGTTTTTCTCGTGGGCTTTTCCGACGCGACTAATCCGCTCTCAAGTGCTTACGCTGCGCGAGCGCGGCTATATTCGCATGGCACGTTTATCCGGCGCCAACCTCATGGATGTCATCTTCTTTGAGATGATGCCAAACATGATGCCGTACATTGCCGCGAGCTTCACTGGCAATGTATCCGGTGCCATTCTCGCTTCGACTGGTTTGGAGGCGCTTGGCTTGGGCCCTACACGCATCCCGACGTTGGGCATGACGATTTACTATGCAACGCAAGCCTCGGCTGTTATGCGAGGTGAGTGGTGGTGGTGGGGTCTGCCGATTCTTCTGCTAGCCCTTATTTTTAACGCGTTGTTTTTGATGGCGACCGGTTTGGACGAGGTCGCTAATCCGCGCCGCCGCGGCATTAAAGCATAACTTACACTCCATGGCACAGACCACCGCACAACACAGATTGGCGGGCACGACTGCCCGGCTGAACGACGACAATTCGGTGCTTGATGTCACCGATTTGCACGTGCAGTATGAGACACCTCGCGGCGACGTGATCGCTGTGAACGGTATTAGCTTTAAGATCCAGCAAGGCGAAACGGTCGGGCTAGTTGGAGAATCGGGCTGCGGCAAGACCACCACGGCCATGGCCATCCTGCGGCTAATTCAGACGCCCGGTCGCATCTCCGGCGGCTCGATCACCATGGGCGGTGTCGACCTGGCCAGCGTGTCTGAGAAGGACCTGCGGGCCATGCGCTGGACCACGCTGTCGTTGATCCCGCAAGGCGCGATGAACTCACTCAACCCGGTTATGCGCATCAAAGACCAGATTCGCGATGTCATCTTCACGCACGAAGGCAGGCAGGACAAAACAGTGCTCAAGAACCGCATTCTTGAACTGCTCAACCAGGTGGGCTTGCCCGGTCGGGTCTACGAGATGTTCCCACACGAGTTGAGCGGCGGCATGAAGCAGCGCGTATGCGTGGCCATGGCCATCGCGCTCAACCCGCCGCTGATCATCGCCGACGAGCCGACCAGCGCGCTCGACGTGGTGGTTCAACGTGTGGTAGCCCAGACGTTGATGGAAGTCAAGGCAAAGATGGGCGTGTCGATGATCCTAATCGGCCATGACATGGGCTTGCAGGCACAGCTGTTCGACCGCATCATCGTGATGTATGCCGGGAACATCGTCGAGAACGCGCCAGTTAAGCGCGCGTTCAAGCACTCGCTACATCCGTACACGCAGCTGCTGATCAGGGCGATTCCGTCGATTAAGAAAAAACAGCCGCTCCAGGTGACCGAGGGGTTGACGCACGATCTGCGCAACCCGCCACCTGGATGTGTATTCCAGTTCCGCTGTCCGTTTGTGCAAGATTTGTGCCGGACGGCCAAGCCCAAGTTGTTGGAAGTGTCCAAGGGCCACTGGACCGCCTGCCATATCTACGAGAGTCCGGAGCAAATGGGCACCCAAGCTGAAGCCGCACTGGCCCGCCAGGAGGTGCTGTCATGAGCAGCACTCCTCCTTTGCTTGATATTCGCAATGCCACCAAAATTTATGGCGGTGGCGTGCTGGGCGGCGGCAAAAAAGTCGTGGCGCTGCAGGATTTCAACATGACGGTGGCGGCCAAGCCGGCCACTGTGACTGCCATCGCCGGTGAGAGTGGAAGCGGCAAGACCACGCTGGCGAGCGTGGTGCTGGGCTTTGTGCATCTGACGTCGGGCGAGATCGTTTACGATGGCGTCAACATTGATTCCATGACGGCGGCCCAAAAGCTGCAATATCGCCGCGAAGTGCAGGCGGTGTTTCAGGATCCGTATGAGGTCTACAACCCGTTCTATCGCGTCAAGCACATTTTTGAACTGGCGATCAGGCGTTTCAAGCTTGCCGATAACAAGAACGACGCGCGCGCGATGATCGAGGATTCGCTCAACGTTGTCGGCATGCGCGGCGAAGAGTTGCTGGAGAAATATCCGCACCAGTTGTCGGGCGGTCAGCGCCAGCGCATGATGGTCGCGCGCGCACACATGCTCAAGCCGCGCATCATTGTGGCCGACGAGCCGGTGTCGATGGTCGACGCCTCGCTGCGCGCGATGATCCTGGACATCATGCTCAAGCTGCGCGATGACTTTGGCATTTCTTTTTTGTACATCACGCACGACTTGAGCACGGCGTATCAAATCGGCAACGACATCCACATCTTGTATCAGGGCTCGGTGGCCGAACGCGGCGACACGCCCAAGGTGATCGAGAATCCGCGCCATCCGTATGCGCAGCAGCTGATCAACTCGATCCCGGTGCCCGACCCGGAGATTCAGTGGGATACCACGCTCAAGCTGCCGACGGAAGAGGAGATGCGCAGCAGCGCAACCAGCGGCTGCCGCTTCTACCCGCGCTGCAGCTCGCGCATGGATCGCTGCCTGACCGCGCTGCCGCCGCTCTACAAGATTGAAGACAGGCACGAAGCGGCTTGTTTTCTTTACGAGACACTACCAAACTAAGTTTGTTGGAGGACCTGTGATGACTCGAGAAAAACTGAGCCGTCGCCGCTTTTTGGGCGCGGTGTTTGTGGCGACGGGGGTGTTGGCCGCGTGTGGCTCAAGCGAAGGCGAAGGCGGCGGGCTTAATGAGAAGCCATTGCCCACCTCGGCCCGGCCGCCGACCTTGACGCCAATCTCACCAGAAGAGCTGGCTAAAGTCAGTTCTGAGAGCGGCGAGTATGAAATGATCGTGGCTGCCGTCAAGGACCCCGCAGAGCCCAAGGCTGGCTTCACCGTTCCGGATGGGTCGCGGCTGGTTGCGATCGAGGTGACCTTCGAGAATCTGAAGGCTGAGGACGCAATGGACGTGGATCCACAGTACGCGCTGGTGACAGCCGAAGGCGATGTCACCTATGACGCGGTCAAAGAAGCGGTCGACAACGAGATTGCGGTGAGCCAGATCAAGAAGGGCGAAAAAGCCAGCGGCTGGTTGGCCTTCGTGGTGCCCAACGACGCCAAGCTCAAGGACCTGACCTATCGCATCGGTTTGATCAGCACGGTGACGCTGGTCGCCAAGCTCGCCAAGTAGCCTGCAAACTCCATATGCCAAGCTCACGCACCGACCTGGACGGCATTGTCGAAAAGTACGACCGCGACGGCTATGTCATCGTGCGGAATGTGATCGATGCCGATCTCGTCGCTGAAGGGCGCGAGCACATCGATTGGCTTATGGCGAAAAACCCCGATCTGCGCCCGGAAGCGCTGGGCCACACGCTGCTGGGACGCGATGCGTTTTGGGTGCGCCTGGTCAGCGACGAACGCCTGCTGGATGTGGCCGAGAAGTTCATCGGCCCGGACATCGGGCTGTTCGCCTCGCACTACATCGCCAAGCGCCCGCACGACGGACAGCCGGTGTTGTGGCATCAGGACGGCAGCTATTGGCCGCTGCGGCCGATGGAAGTGACCACGCTGTGGGTGTCGTTCGATGAGGTGACGCCGGAGAACGGCTGCATGCGCGTGGTGCCGGGCACGCAGTCGATGGAACTGAAAGGCGTGAAACCGCGCACCGATGTGGACAATGTGCTCAACTCAGCGATAGATGATGCGTTTGTGGATGAGTCGCGCGCGGTTGACATCTGCCTGGGTCCCGGCGATGTTTCGATTCATCACCCCAACGTGGTGCATGGCTCGAATGCCAACAACTCGCCGCGATGGCGGCGCGGCTTGACCATTCGCTACATTCCGACCAGCACGGAAATTATTTGCGACGGGCAGTGGCCCAGCTCTTTCCTGTTGCGCGGCAAACCCGTAGCTGGCATCAACAACTATCTCCAGCGGCCCAAATACTCGCCCGACACCAGCATCTGGTTCAAGGGTGCGGAAGCCTGGCAGTAGCGGCGCGCGGACACTGCGGCTCAGCCGGCGCACTTTTCGCCTGCCTGATGCAACGCTCCGGCAGGGTCATGCGCGCGACGTGGCGCGGCCGTTCCGGCACGCGCCGAGCCTTACTAAAATGAGCGCACGTTCGACCGAACAGGCACGCGCGCACGCGCCCTCCGCGCTCGTTTGGCGCATGGCGTTGAACTATCTGTTCTTTTTTGGCGCAATCGGCGCATTCTGGCCGTATCTGGGCCCGCATCTGCGCTCGTTGGGCCTTAGCGGAACGCAGATCGGCACGCTAAGCGCCCTGCCGCCCATTGCTGTGGCGCTGCTTGCGCCGGCCATTGGCGCATTTGCCGATCGCCGCGCACAACACCGCAGGGTGTTGAGGCTGCTTTTGCTCCCCTGCGCGTTGTCGGTGGCGCTGCTTTCGCAGGCAACCGGCTTTGCCGCAGTGCTTGCGCTGTACATAGTGTGGTCGGCGTCTGCGGCGGCGATCATGCCCATTCTGGACAGCTATGCGATCACAATTGGCGAGGCGGCAAACACGTCCTATGGACGGTTGCGCCTGTTTGGCACGCTGGGATA
>JANMNW010000413.1:0-2584 GCA_031368515.1 Chloroflexota bacterium | reverse complement strand
CACAGTCACGGACGAACACGCAGACCGAAACATCGTCTCAAACGCAACGCCGACCGCGCGCATCACGATCTTGGCGATGTCACGCAGGCGTTGCAGCTCTTTGTCCGTCAGCGTCATCACCGGCGCCACCGTGATGCTGTCGCCGGTGTGCACACCCATGGCGTCAATATTTTCAATCGAGCAGACGACCACGAAGTTGTCGTTGCGATCACGCATCACTTCGAGCTCGAATTCTTTCCAGCCGATCACGCTTTGCTCGATCAGCACCTGGTGCACGGGACTGGCTTTCAAGCCTTTGTCGGCTTTGACGCGCAAATCTGCTTCGTCATAGGCGATGCCGCCGCCGCTGCCGCCCAGCGTAAACGACGGCCGGATCAGCACCGGATAGTTGGTCTTGGTCGCAACAATCAGCGCCTGCTCTACCGTGGTGACGGTCTCGCCCATGGGCACTTTCAAGCCGTTGGCGAGCATCGCCTGCTTGAACAGTTCGCGGTCCTCCGCAATGCGAATGGCGTCGACCTTTGCGCCGATCAACTCGACGCCGTATTTCTTGAGGATGCCCTTCTCTTCGAGCTCGACGCCCAGGTTGAGCGCCGTTTGCGCGCCGACGGTGGGCAACAGCGCGTCAGGCCGTTCTTTGTCGATGATCTTCTCGAGCACTTCGGCTGTGAGCGGCTCGATGTAGGTCGCGTCGGCATACTCCGGGTCGGTCATGATCGACGCCGGATTGCTGTTGACTAGTATGACGCGATAGCCTTCGCGGCGAAGGACTTTGCACGCTTGCGCGCCCGAATAATCGAACTCACACGCTTGACCGATGACGATTGGACCCGAACCGATGATGAGGATGGACTTGATATCGGAGCGTTTAGGCATTCTAAAGGGGCAATGATAACTGGTCGGACTACGGTCGGTCAATGGCGCTGTGCGCCGAAAGGCTGCGAACTTGCCTGCTATTTGAGCGCGCGCGGATCAAGCGCGTCGCGCAACGCATCGCCAAAGAAGCTGAAGCCGAGCATGACAACCGAAAGCGAGGCAGCCGGCAGAATGCCGAGATGCCAATACTGCTGCAATCGGTTTGCGAAAGTGATCGCAACGCCGACCATCTTGCCCCAGCTCGGCACCGGATCATTGATGCCCAGGCCGAAGAAGCTAAGAGTCGCCTCCGCCAGGATCGCCGCAGGCAGCGCAAATGTCAGCGCCACGATGACCGTGCTGAGGATGTTGGGCAGCACGTGCCGGAATGCGATGGATGCGGTTGAAACGCCCAGGCTACGCGAGGCGTCGATAAACTCGCGCTCGCGCCACGATAGCACCTGCCCGCGCACCAGGCGCGCCAGTTCCATCCAGCCCAGCAGCGCGATGGCCAGAATCACATTGATCATGGTGCCGCCCAGCACCAGAATCAGCAGCATTTGAAAAAGCAACGCTGGAATCGATACAAACACCTCAATCAGCCGGCTGATGACGAAATCGACGATGCCGCCAAACCAGGCGGCCAGAAAGCCAAGAGTCAAGCCGAGCACGGTCGTCAACGCCAGCACGCCTGCGGCGATTTGCAGGCTGGTTCGCGCGCCATATATCAAGCGCGATCCAAAGTCGCGGCCGGCGTTGTCGGTGCCCAGCCGGTTGGCCGGCAACACGCCCGGTTGCTGATTGAATTTGAAACCCGTCTTGTCGTACGGAAAAGGCGCCAGAATCGGCGCCGCGACGCCGATAAACACAAACAGCGCCACGATGACCGCGCCCACCAGCCCGAGCCTGTTGCGGCGGAAGCGCGCCCACGCCAGCCCAGCCGGCGATGTAAAACTCGGTTGGTTCAGCACCGGTCTGGATTTGCCGGTGATGTCGCTCAGCGTCGAGGTTGTTGAGGCCATGCCTACTTCGCCCCTCCCACCCGAATGCGCGGGTCGGCGATGGTATAGGCGATGTCGGAGATCAAATACGAAATGCCCCACATCACCGCAATCACAATCACCATGCCTGAGATCAGCGGATAGTTGCGCGTGAGAATGCTTTCAATAAAAAAGTTGCCGATGCCCGGAATCAAGAACTGCCGTTCCAGAATGGCCGAACCGGTGAGCGCGTTGGGGATGATCGGGCCAAGAATGGTAATGACCGGGATCAGACTGTTGCGCAGTGCGTGCTTGAAGAGCACTTTGTTGGCGGACAAGCCCTTGGCGCGCGCGGTGCGCACAAAATCCAGCCCCATCACTTCAAGCAGATTTGAGCGCGTATGCCGCGCGATCACGCCCAGCGGCTGCAAGCCAAAAATCGTCACAGGCAACAGCAGAATCGCCGGATTTTTGCCCGGCTGCCAGCCTTCAGACGCCGCAGGGTAGGGCAACCACCCAAGCACGATGGCGAAGACATACAGCCCAAACAGTCCCAGCGCAAACACCGGCATTGTCGTTCCGACAATCGATAGGAGCGTGACAAGACTGTCGATCCAGGTGTTGCGTTTGACGGCTGCGATCACGCCAAACAGAATGCCCAGCGGCACGCTCCACGCCAGCGCCAATCCTCCCAGGATCAAGCTCGCCGGCCAGCGCTCGCCCAACAGCTGCAAGATCGTCTTGTTGGG
>JANMNW010000381.1:0-2107 GCA_031368515.1 Chloroflexota bacterium | reverse complement strand
CGACGCTGGCGCCGAGATTGGCATTCCAATCATCAACATCGGCCCCGGCGGCAAGAGCGATGTCGAAGAAGATTTCGTGCGCCAGACCGACCTGATGGCGGCGATGGCTGAAAAAGCCGCCGGATACGACGTCACTCTGTGCTGCAAGGCGCATGTGAGCGGGGCGATCTACAACACACCCACCACGCTGCGCGCGATGGAAAAGATAAAGTCGCCGGCATTTGGCGTGGACATGGACCCCAGCCACATCCATCGCGCCAACGAAGACCCGGCGCCGGCGTTGAAGGCCGTGGTCTCGCGCGCCAGGCACATTCACATTCGCGACTGCAAAGGCCGCGGCCCGGCGCCGGGCGCGCCGCCGATGCAGGCGTGCGGGCGCGGAGACATCGACTTGTACGCTTATTGCCAGAGCATGGTGGAAGGCGGCTACACCGGCCCGGTCGTGCTCGAAGTGATCGGCGCAAAAGACATGGATTTGCCCTCCGTTTCAATCATCGCGGCGGAAAGCTACGGCTATCTGAACGCGATTTTGAAGCGCTTGGGAGCGAGATAGCAGTGAGTCCTGAGTGCCGAGTCCCGAGCAGGCGCGGCTGAACAGCGGCTCTTGCTCGGGACTCGGCACTCAGGACTCAGGACTCAAAGCAATGGCCAAACGAAAACCCAACCTCATTCTTTTCGGCATCGACAGCCTGCGGCGCGACCACATGAGCCTGTACGGCTACAAGCGCCTGACCACGCCGCACATCACCGAATTCGCGCGCGGCGGCGCAGCGTTTGAGCAACTGTTCAGCCCGAGCATTCCGACCACGCCCGGCTACTCGTCAATGTTCACCGGCATGGATGTGTTCGGCACCGACGTGGTGGCGCTGCGCCATCGCGGCGGGCTGGGCACGCATGTCAAAACCCTCTCCGAGGTGCTTGGCGAAAACGGCTACGCCACCACATGCGTGGGCTTCTCCGGCAATCCCGCCTCGCGCGGCTTCCAGAAGTATCTGGACTTCGCCGGGTGGGGCAGCTGGGAGGAGGGCCGCAGCCCGAAAGCGGAGAACTTGAACGCGGTGGCCATCCCCGAGCTGCGCGAGCTCAGCGCCGGGGCCAGAGCCAAAGATGGCAAGCCGTTCTTCCTGTTTTTGCGCCACATGGATCCGCACTCGCCGTATTTGCCGCCCCGCCCGTTTGAGCGCGCGTTTTACTCGGGCAACGAGCTCGATCCCAACAATAAGTCGCTCGAAGCGGCGTATAGATTCAAGCCATTTTGCGACTATCTGGCCAGCTGGTTCCCGCCCGGCTGCACCGACGCCGACTACATCGGCGCGCAATACGACGGCGCGATCGCGTATATGGACGCGGCCATCAGCAACCTGTTCGCCGAGATTGCCGCGAGCGGGCTTGAGGAAGAGACGCTGGTGGTGATCGACAGCGATCACGGCGAGACGCTGACCGAACACGAGCACTTCTTTGACCATCACGGCCTGTACGAATGCACGCTGAAAGTGCCGCTGGTCTTCCGCTTCCCCGGCAAAGTGCCGGCCGGCAAGCGCGTGGCCGACATCGTGCACATGAAGGACGTGATGCCGACGATTCTCGATCTGCTGGGCGTCAAGAGCGGCATCAAGTTTGACGGCCGCAGCCTGACGCCGTTGATGGAGGGCAAGCAGCGCGTGCAGGAGCCGGAGATGTATATCACCGAGGCCACCTGGCAGCGCAAGCACGGCTGGCGCACGCCGCAGTGGAAGCTGATCCGCGCGCTGGAGCCGGACATTCACTTCCACCCGGAGGTCGAGCTCTACAACATGCTGACCGACCCGGAGGAGATGGTGAACCTGGCCGACAAAGAACCGGGCGTGGTGCAGATGCTGACCGAACGCATGAACGCGCACATCGCGCGGCGTGAGAAGGCCACCGGCCGCACCAACCCGATCTACACCAATCTGGGCTGGCATGGTCATGGTGACGAGCCGTTCAAGAGCTCCGAGCAGGCCTACAACACGCTGTATATCGGCTCGCCCCGCACGGCGCAGAAGCTGCAGGCCAAAGATGCCAAGCAGAAGCGCAACCTGAAGGAAATCCAAACGCAACGCGGAGCAAAGAAGCTGTAATGATCACC
>JANMNW010000376.1:0-5457 GCA_031368515.1 Chloroflexota bacterium | reverse complement strand
GTGGCCGTGGCCGCTGTGGCTACGATCGTCGGCGATAATCACCCCAGTGAACGCCGGCGTCTACTTGCATATCCCCTTCTGCCGCGCGCGATGCACCTATTGCGATTTCAATACCTACATTGGCATGGAGTCGCTCTACACACCGTATGCTCGCGCATTGGAACGCGAGATCCGTCAGCAGACGCGCATCAATGGCCTGACGCCATCGACGATCTTCTTTGGCGGCGGAACGCCCTCGTTGTTGCAGCCCGCCGAGCTGGGCACGCTGATCGCCGCAAGCCGCGAGACATTCGGCATGCCCTCAGATGTCGAAGTAACCGCCGAATGCAACCCAGGCACGGTGACGCTCGACTATCTAGCCGAGCTGCGCGTGCAGGGCGTCAACCGCCTCAGTTTTGGCGCGCAAAGCGCCAACCCGGACGAGCTGCAACTGCTCGGTCGTGAACACGGCTTTGACGATGTGGCGCGGGCGGTGGCCGACTCCCGGCTCGCGGGCTTTGACAATGTCAACTTCGATTTGATCTTTGGCCTGCCGCGCCAGGCACTGGCATCCTGGCAGCACACGGTAGACACCGCGCTGACATTGGCGCCCGATCACATCTCGCTCTACGCGCTGACGATCGAAATGGGCACACCGATGTACGACTGGACACGGCGCGGCGAAGTGCCATTCCCGGATCCGGATCTGGCTGCTGACATGTACGACTATGCGCGCGAGGCGTTGCGCGCGGCAGGTTATGAGCATTACGAAATTTCAAACTGGTGCAAACCCGGCCGCGAGTGCGCACACAACCTGGTCTATTGGCGCAACGAGCCCTATCACGGACTGGGCGCCGGCGCGCACGGCTCGACCATCGATAAGCGCGTCTGGCGCGTCAAACGCCCTGCCGAGTACATCGCGCGCAGCGACAAAGGCGCCAGCACCGAGCTCAACCATGAAGATATCGACGCGCGCACCTCGCGCGGCGAAACCATGATGCTGGGGCTGCGCTTGCTCAAGGAAGGCGTCGGGCAGGATCGCTTTGCCGAACGCTATGGCGCGCCGGTTGCACATTTCTTTCGCGACGAACTGAAGCGCGGCGTGGAGATGGGCGTGCTGGATGTCACGGCAGAGCGCATCCGCCTGACGGACAAAGGCACGTTTGTCAGCAATCAAGCGATGATGCTGTTTGTGTGAGTCCCGAGTCAAAGGGCAATTTTGTATCCGTGAAAGCCTTCGGCAAAACCAGACGGGCTGGCGCATTCCAGCCCTCGCAGCCGCAGCAGGCCCAGAAACGTATCCGGAGTAAACCAGTGCTTGTTGCGCTGGGTGCCGAAGTGCCTCATCAAGAGCCGCGTCTTTCTTGCAGCGACGGCTTTGTCGAGCCGCACGTAAACGTTGGGCGTGCGCAAATCGCCATCCCATTTCGGAATCTCGTATTCAAGAATGCAATGGTCGCGAAAGGTGTTCCATGTCAGCTGCGCCACCTGGCGATGATCCTGATGCGCATCCTCACGTCGATGTGTAAAAACGATGTCCGGCGTGATCGGCTTGAGTGTTTCAAAGCGTTCTTTGAGCGCCTCACCCTGAAACGGGAAATAGCCGTCGCGAAAAGTGTCGCAGCTCAGCGTGTAGTTGCAGCCGCGCATAAACGCCGCCGCGCTGGCGCGCGCCTCGCGCGCGCGTTGCGGCGAACCGCTGAGCACCACCCAGTAAAAATGAGCTTGCGGAAAAGAACGCGCCAATTGCAGCAGCGCGCCGCCGCAGCCGATTTCAATGTCGTCGCTGTGCGCGCCAACACACAGCACATTTTTGACGGGGCGATCGGCGACAAAACCCAACACAGTCGAAATTATGCCCGTTGCGTCGGCACCTTGATCCATGAGTCCGGGGTGTTCTGCCAAACCTGCCACGTGGCCTGCCCGGTTTCGATCATTCTTTCAAGCTGGGCTTTGTCTTTGAAGGTGTCCATGCACGCCCAATAGCCGCGATGGCGATGAGCGACCAGCTGCTCCAGCTTGATCAGGCGCGCGAACGGCTCGGACACAAGTTCCTCGTTAGGGCGCACATACTTGAAGATGTCGCGCTTGAACACAAAATAACCGCCATTGATCTGAACACCGGAGTCCTTCAGATCGGTGATGCTGGTGACCGTGTCGCAATCTGACAGCATGACGGTATGAAAGCTATGGTTGGGGCGCACAGCCAAAAACGTGCCGATTCGATCGCGCATGATGGCGTAGTCGATCAAAGTCGGCAGATGCAAGTCGGTCACGCCATCACTGTAGTTGGCCATAAAGCGTTCGTCCTTGCCGATCAGTGGCTCAATCATGCGCAAACGATCGCCGATGCTGCTGTGCAACCCGGTGTCGACGCATTGCACGTTCCAATCGGCAATGTGTTCGCCATAGAGCGAGATATTGCCGGCCGGATCAGGTAGGACAAACGGTCGATCGCCGCCTTTCGCATGATGGTCAAAATAAGCTTTGATCAGGTCGGCTTTATAGCCGGTGCAGAGGATGAAATCGTTGAAGCCATAGTGGGCGTAATAGCGCATCACGTACCACAAGATCGGGCGTTGTCGGATGTCAGCCAGAGGTTTTGGCAAAACCTGCGAGTACTCGCGCATGCGCGTGCCCAGTCCGCCACAAAATATTGCTACCTTCATTGTGCCTCTGATTACGAATTTCCACAAATACTACAGCAATTTAATTTTAATTGCAAGTGGTCTGTTTTTACGCAATACAAGTACTTTTTCAGTTCATAAGAACTTGTGATGAAAAAATGACAACCATGACGATGCAAAGTCCAAGTTCGACCACTCGCCCAACCAGGCAACCGGCAAGATAATTCCTGCTTACGCGCAATGCTTGCGGCCAATCGCGTTGATTGACCAGCCGCTCAACTGCGATAACGCCGGCAGCGGCGCCAAGGGCTGCGCCAAAAAGCGCGCCTATCAAAGGCAGAATAGCATTGATCGTGACACCGCCCAGCAAGCCTCCGACAACCGCGCCGCCAACCGTTTTCCAGTTTGCTCCCACCCGCCGAGTAAACAAGGTGGTCAAGGCAAGCTCAGAGCCATAAGAAATTACTGTAAGCACGCCAAGCACTATCAGCGTGGGCACGCCGACGCGCTCAAAGCCAGTGTTAATTGCGTAAATCAGCGCGCCGGCAAAAATCAGCAGCGGACCGGGCAGCACCGGGATAATCGCGCCGACCAGTCCGAGAAAGATTAGCAAATAGCTGACTGTTGAGTAGACAGTTCCAGAATCAAGTCCCACGCCATGATTGTAAGGCGACCTCGACTGTGACACACCACGGCAAGAGGGTCATTACCGTTGCTGTTATGTCTGCTTTCCCAGCCGGAGAAAACTTTAAGAGTTTTCATCTCTTAAAGAGATGAAAACTCTTAAAGTTTTCTCCGGCTGGGCTTGCCCGGCACCACCAAACTCGTCTTGTTTTCGGCCAGCGTGATCGTCGCAACTGCCCCGCTGTTAAACTCAAGAAAGTCGTTCTCCACCCCATCGCTGAAAATCACACCGCCACTTGGCATCTGCGACTCCAGCACCAGCGTCGACATCGGCGTTATTTCGCCGCACACCAGCCGGGCATGGCTATGCTTGCTGGCGAATGGCTCGCGCACCACAAACAGCAGCCGCTCAGCCTCCCAGCTCAACTGCGGCCGTTCAAGCTGGTCATCGCACCCGGCGAACGCAAGCATGCCGTTGGCCATGTTGAACAGGCTGCTGAGCCAGCCGGTCGCCCCCACACCCGTTGACACGATCACTCCGCTCGATGACTGCGACTCCGATCTGCCATCGAAGCGCAACAGATAGCGCGCGGACACATGCGACCTCGCGCCGATAAAGAGGTCGTTCTGCGCAAGGAGCTTCTGACCATCGCCCAGCAGCGCGCACGCCATGCTGAGCGTCCGCAGCGCATGCCGGCCTTGGAGCACTGCACGAACGCCTTCGGCCGCATTTTCCAGCGTGAATGGCAGCAACGTGCCGTCGATGCGCTGCACGTCCGGGTTGACCGCAAGCAACGGCTGGCCACTCAGATACTTGGCGGTGTTGACCACCAGCCCGTCCACGCCGATCACCAGCGCCAAATCACCAGCGCCAAACACATAGTTGGGCAGAAAGGCGCGCTCGATGGCGTGCACCTTTGCCAGCGGCTCCACTTGCGCGCGCAGGGTGTCGACGGCGCTGCGATACGCCTCATGCTCGCGCTCATACGCGCCAAAATCGCCGCCCGCCTGCTCGATGTAAAAGCGCGCCTGCGCCCGGGTGTTGAAGCGTTCGATCAGCCCGTCCAGGCGCGTCGCGCGCGTGATCAACACGATGCGGTCGATGCTCACCGCGTCACCGCCGCCAACAACTCCGGCGTGATTGTCAGCGTGTTGATCTTGCCGGCGTTGTTGGCCAGTTCCTTGAGCGCCAGGCTCAGCATGACGCGCGGATCGGTCGATTGTGCGCTCAATGCCTGCACCAACGCCGGATCCAGATCGGCCACCGGTTTCAGCGCCGCCGCCAAACCATACGATTGCGCATCGGCTTCGGCACGCGCATTGTCCGATTGCAAAGCAACCAGCCGCTTGCGTTCATCCTCCAGCCGAACCTGGCCGGCCAGCTTGGCTTCGCGAATTTCCTGCTCCTTCGATTCGATCGCCAAATCGGCAGCCACCTTGGTTTCGCGGATCTGGCGCTTCTTCGATTCCACGGCAATTTCGGTGCTGAGCTCGTTTTCTTTGATGCGCCGCTCCTGCTCCACGGCGTTGTTGCGGCGCACGTAAATGGCGTCGTCGGCCTGGCGCTACAGCGTCTCGCGCGCCTCCGCCTCCAGCGCGCGCGACATCTCCGGCATGGGCTTAATCGCCGACACGCTGAGCGCAAGCACCTCCACCCCCAGCGCATCCAGCGCGCCCGACGCCTTGAGCGCGGCGAGCGAGTGTGCCGCTACAGCCTCGCGGGCCATGATCGCTTCGCGCAAGCCGCGCGATTGCACCTGCGCATGCATCACCTCCTGCAGCAACCCCACCAAGCGCGCCGGAAGCTTTTCGGGATCATCCGAAATGAATTCGCGTTTGGCGTCCACCGTGTAATTCAGCAGGGATGCGGTCTTGACCGGGTCCACAATGCGATACGGCGCCTGGCCCTGCACAGTGACCGGCTGAAAGTCGGCCGTCATCTCGTTAAAGATAAAGGGTGCATCCATGGTGCCGATGGGAACAATGGCGATCGATGCAGTCGGGCGAAAGTAGGCGAACGCTTGCCCCGCACCGCTGCGCACCAGCCGTCCGCCGGCAAAGTGCAGCACAAATTCGGTCGGATTGGTTTTTAGTACCTAATCACCAAAATCTCTTCGATTTGAGCAAAGAAAATCGCAGGGATCAAGCCAAGGTTTTCGAAAGCGCGGGAATGACGTGCAGTTCGCGCAAACTGAGAGCCATGGCTGAGACCCTGCGACCGAAATCG
>JANMNW010000357.1:0-2083 GCA_031368515.1 Chloroflexota bacterium | reverse complement strand
TTAGGCAGGATCGCGCGACTGGCACCCCCTAGATGACGGGTTCTCGAGGCAAAGGGGGATTGCAGAGCAAGCTGGCGCCGAGTGAAGGATCACGCCAGCCGGGGGAACTGATCCTGGAAATGCCGGTACACGCAGCTCTCGCCCGATCCCTCCGCTGTGTTCACGAGGGGTGAGACTAGATGGATCGGGCGAATGCAGCGTCTTGGAAGAACTTGCTAGCGCAGAGTCTAGAGCGGCTTGGGCTTGAGATCTGCAGGATTTGCAGCGGCGGCGCTGCTTTTGACAGATGTCCAATCTGTTTCGGCAACGAGTCTGCGGGCTCTGTCAGCCGCCTCCGTCATGGCACCTTCGCGCATGGCTGGCGAAATGTCCATCGGCTGCGCATTGATGAACTGCATATCGGAGATTCCCACATATCCGAAAATTGCGCGCAGATAGGGCTCTTGGAAATCGAAGGCATGGAACGGGCTATGTTCCGTGTAGTCGCCGCCGCGTGATGTGACGCACACCATTTTCTTGCCAAGAGTCATGCCAACCGGTTGCCCCACTTCGTTGTAACGATACAGGTAGCCGGGCTGGATGATGGCATCAATGTAATATTTGAGCACGTATGGGATGCCAAAATTCCACATCGGGCTTGTGATCAGGTAAATGTCAGCCGACAGAAAGTGCGTGATCAGCTCCTCAATCTTCTCCCACGATTCTTTGTGCTTCTTGTCAATGGGCAGGCCGATTGTGAGCGTGTACTTGGACTCGATGTTGTCTCCGGCCACGGAGGGCAGATCCTGATTGAACAGGCTGATCACATCGGTCGTCAGGTCGGGATATTTCGCCCGCAGGCTTTCCAGAAAAATGCTGGAGATCTTGAGTGTGTTTGATTGTTGCTCACGCGGCGTAGCAATGATATGCAGTAGTTTCATAACGGCCTAAATCTTTGGCAGGGTGAATGGGTTTTAGTTGACCCTGATTAACCAAGCGGGCAATAATGAGCCCGATCTTGACCGTGCTCACAACTACTTCACTGTGGCGCACATTTGTCAATGCCATATGGCATTGACAAATGACATCCCCCGATTCAGATGACCGTGGATCGTCGTTCGGTTCACGGCGCAAGTGCCGCACAGAGCTTCGTTACGTTGCCGGGATTGCCTTTGTCAGGGGAAATGATAAAGAACACCCCTGGGTGCGTCACGAAATCGGTGCGTCCAGCACTGACAAACAAACTTCCATCTGGCAGCGGAATCTTTTCGTAGACCCCTGAAACAAAGACGTTGGTCACCTCGGAGCCGCTAAACAGAATTTCAACATTGTAGGTGAATGGCAAACCCGTGAGCGTCTTTCCACTAGCGCTTAGTATATCCTGCTCTTCGATGTGTTGCAGCTGCTTTTTGAGCATTTCGTTTTTGTCGAAAAAGTCGGTCTGAGTAACCGTTTGAGTGACAGCAAAGTCAACAGGAAAGGCGCACATGTCACTGAGGGTGAGTGAGAAAATAGAGGGAAAGTGAGTCCTTATGGGCGCGTTGGCGGCGACTGGCGAAACATGCGAGGCCATAATAACCAAAGCACCGCAGACAATTTTAGCGAATGTTAGGTTCATAGGTTTTTCCTCCAGGAACTGTACTAGAACTCATCCTAAAATGTGTTCTCCACCTTGCTTGCACACCTGAAACGTTGGCGAAAAAGGTGGGGTCCACATTTTCAGGATGAGTTCTAGACTGGCTGAGCAGTGCCACAATTTGACGGCGAATAAGCGCAACAAAAGGCAGGTGAAGCCGTCCGATTTGGTTAGCGCGACGTGCTCCAATTGAGCATCACGTCTCACAATGGCAGCTTCGCGGTGGTTGGGCAGCCGCCGCTGCCAACGCAGCGCCGAGGTTCAAAGCTTGCCGCTACCCTTTTCTCTGAGCAGCCGTGAGTACGCCGACGCCTTCGCCAACTACATGCGCCGCCGGTCCCTTGACCTTGGGCGATTGCGTTGTGAGGGCCTGCGCTGGAGTAACCGTGGGGCATTGACGCGGAACCGATTACGCGCAGATGACTGACCGGCGCACCTTCACGGATACATTCGATTCAACAAGAGTGA
>JANMNW010000024.1:0-5866 GCA_031368515.1 Chloroflexota bacterium | reverse complement strand
CGTTGTTCACCCACCGCAGCCGCTCGGCCACCACGCTTGTCGCCCTGGGCGGCATGGTGCTGTCGTGGCTCATGTCGCTCTATGTGTTTTTGAACGTCTTTCAAAACCACGAACTGGGTGCTAATCCCATCGGCAGCCAATTCGACTGGCTGGCGACCGGGGCGACGACGCTCAAGATCGGCGTCGCGGTCGACCCGCTTGGCGCCACCTTTTTGTTCATGGTGCCGCTGGCAGCTACATTGATCTTTCTTTACACCATCGGCTACATGGCGCACGAGACGCGTTACACGCGCTTCTTCGCTTATCTGAGCCTGTTTGCCGGCTCGATGATGGGCCTGGTCGTCAGCGACAACCTGCTCACGCTGTTTGTGTTCTGGGAGTTGATGGGCTTCTGCTCATACTCGCTGATCGGCTTCTTCTACTTCAAGGAGTCGGCGTACAAAGCCGCAGTCAAGGCGTTTATGACCACGCGCGTGGGCGACATGCTGCTGATTTTGGGCATGGTCTATCTCTATGCGATGACCGGCACGCTGAATTTCCACGAAATTCTGCACAACAAGGAAGTGTTGGCGCATCTGTCTGAAACGCCGGCCCTTCTGGGCTGGAGCGCGTTTGGGCTTTCAGCCGCCGGTTTGATCGGTGTGCTGATTTTTGGCGGCACCGTCGGCAAGAGCGCTCAATGGCCGCTGCATGTGTGGCTGCCCGACGCGATGGAAGGCCCGACCCCCGTCTCAGCCATGATTCACGCAGCCACCATGGTCTCGGCCGGCATCTTTATGCTGCTGCGCTTCTTCCCGCTCTTTCAGGCGGCCGGAGGCATGGGCGGGCATGAAGGCGAAGCCGCGCATGCGGTCAATAGCGCGCTGATGGTCGTGGGCGTGATCGGCGCGATTACCGCGTTTATGGGCGCGACGATCGCGGTGGCGCAATACGACATCAAGCGCGTGCTGGCGTTCTCGACCATTTCGCAGCTGGGATTCATGGTCGCCGCCATCGGCATCGGCGCGTATGTCGCTGCGGCGTTTCACCTGCTCACGCACGCGTTCTTCAAGGCGCTGCTCTTCCTGGGCAGCGGTTCGGTGATCCACGGCGTTGAACATGGGCATCAGCATGTCACCGGACATCACCCACACGGCGATCCGGCCAAGGTGTATGCCGATCCCATCCCTGGCCTGGAGTCGCATGGCGGTCATGACGCGCACGACGAGCACTCAGCACACAGCACTGAGCACTCGGATCATGCCGATCACGGCCCGGCTTTCGATCCGCAGGACATGCGCAATATGGGCGGCCTGTGGAACAAGATGCCGATCACATTTGTCACATTCTTGATCGGCGGACTGGCGCTGGCCGGCTTCCCGTTTATCACCGCCGGCTTCTGGAGCAAAGACGAAATCTTTGCCGACGCCTGGAAGCACGGCTTTGTCCAGGGCGATCTGCTCGGCCAGATCGTGTTTGTCACGCTGGTCGTTTCGGCGTTGCTGACGGCGTTCTACACCATGCGCCAGCTGGTGATGACCTTCTGGGGCAAGCCGCGCACAGAAGCGGCCGCCCACGCCAGCGAAAATGTTCCGACGATGACCGTCCCGCTGGTGGTGCTCAGCTTCTTCGCGCTGTTCGCCGGCTTCGTCAACATCCCCAAAGACTTTCCGTTTTTTGGCAGCCTGATGGGCGAGAACGCCCACTGGCTTGGCCACTTTCTCGAAAGCGGGCTGGTGCAGCCGGTTGAGACGCTGAAATATGACCCGATGCCGGTGCTGTTCTCGCTGAGCGTGGCGCTGGGCGGCTTGCTGCTGGGCTGGCTGGTGTATGGCCCGATTCGCAATGCGGCCAAATTCTCCGATCCGGTCGAAAGCCTGGGCGGCTTGTTTACATTCCTGCACCGGCGCTGGCTGTGGGACGAGCTGTATCGCGCCATCTTCATCAAGCCATTGCAATGGATCGCCGACAACTACAGCCGGTTGATCGACAAAGGCATTCTCGACGCCATTCTCGAAGGCATTTACAACCTTGGCGGCTGGCTGGCCGGCCTGTTCAAGGGCTTTGACAAGGCCGTGATCACCGGGTTTTCGGACATGGTCGGCCGCGCGTTTAAAGGCGTTGGCGCTTATGGCCGCGAGCTGCAGACCGGCCAGGTTCAGGGCTATCTGCTGTCAGGCCTGGCGATGATCGTCATCATTGTGGCCGCGTTCGTGTTGGTGTTCAACTAGCCATGATTCCAAACATACTTTCGATCATCACCTTTCTGCCGCTGGTGGGCCTGGCGCTTGTGCTGCTTACGCCGGCCAATCAGGTCAAGGTGATCCGCTGGGGCTCAGTCGCCTTTGCCACACTCATCTTTGGCGTGACCGTCTTGCTGTGGGCGGGCTACGACCAGGCTGTGGGCCGCTTTCAGTTCGTCGAAGAGGCGGTCTGGTTTCCGCAAGTTCGCGCGGTATACAAGCTGGGCGTCGACGGCATCAGCATCCCGCTAGTCATGCTGACCGCGTTTCTGACGCCGCTGGCCATGCTAATTTCATTTCACGTGGAGAAGAACGTCAAAGCCTACTTTGCGCTGTTCTTCCTGCTCGAACTGGCCACGCTTGGCGTGTTCATGTCATTGGATTTGTTGCTGTTCTTCGTGTTCTACGAGATCAGTCTGGTGCCGATGTACTTCCTGATCAGCCTGTGGGGCGGCGCCAACCGCCGTTACGCATCGCTCAAATTCATGCTCTACACGATGGCGGCCAGCCTGGCCATGTTGCTGGCGATTCAGGTCATTGGCATCGCGTCAAACAGCTTCGATCTGCAGTTTTTGACCAGCGCTGCTGGCCGGCCGTTCACCGGCACCAATCAAATCAACGCCTTGTTTGGCGACCCGGGCGTCTGGCAGGCCATCGCCTTCGTCTCGTTCTCGGTTGCTTTTGCGCTGAAAGTGCCGATCTGGCCGTTGCACACCTGGCTGCCGGATGCCCACACTGAGGCGCCCACCGGCGGCTCGATGATGCTGGCCGGCATTTTGCTCAAGCTGGGCGGTTACGGCTTTTTGCGCCTGGTGCTGCCGCTCTTCCCCGAAGCCTCCGCGCAATTTGCGCCGATCCTGGCGCTGCTGGCGATGCTGAGCATCGTCATTGGCGCGTTTGCAGCCTGGGGCCAGACCGACTTCAAGAAACTGGTGGCCTATTCTTCGATCAACCACATGGGCTTTGTGGCGCTCGGCATCGCGGTGGCGGCAGCCTATCTGGGCAAGGCCGACTTCATCACCAACACCGATGCGGCCATTGCCGGCAACGGCGCGCTCTTGCAGATGATCACGCACGGCCTCTCCAGCGCGGCCATGTTTGGCGTGGTGGGCGTCGTCTACGAGCGCGCGCACACGCGCGACCTGGCGCGCTATGGCGGGTTGTGGACGATCATGCCGAAGTTCGGCGCGGTGATGATCTTCTGCGCGATGGGCTCGGTGGGCTTGCCCGGCTTGTCCGGCTTTGTCAGCGAGTTCATGGTCGCGCGCGGCGGCTTCCACGCCAGCGCCGAAGGCGGCTGGACCGTCTACACCTACTACACCGTGTTGTCGATGATCGGTTTGCTTGTGACCGGCATCTATGTTTTGAAGAGCCTTCAAAAGGTGCTGCACGGGCCGATCGGCCACGAATGGAAGGCCCATCCGCTGCCCGACATCAACAAGACCGAGCTGCTTGGCCTCGCCCCTTTGATGGTGGCGATGCTGCTGCTCGGTGTGCTGCCATCGGTGTTGCTCAACATGATCAACGTCGGGATCGACGGCCTGCTCAAATAACACATGAACTTTCCAATTCTGACCCTGATCATGCTGGCGCCGGTGGTTGGCGCGGCCGTGATCCTGCTCATCCCGCGCGAGCGCGCCGAGGCGATCAAAGCGGTGGCGGCCGGCTCGCTGGTGATGTCGCTGCTGCTGTCGTTTTTTGTGATGGTTTCGTATGACCGCTTGCAGGGCGGCTTCCAGTTTGTCGAATACAGCGAGTGGATTCCGTCGCTCGGCATCAGCTACTACATGGGTGTCGACGGGTTTTCCGCGCCGCAGCTGCTGCTCACCGCCGTTGTCGGGTTGTGCGCCGTGCTGGTGTCGTGGCGGCAGAACGACCGGCCGCGCGAATACTTCTCGTTCTTGCTGGCGTTGATCGCGGGCGTGTTTGGCGCATTCGTGGCGCTGGACATCTTCCTGATGCTGATCTTTTACGAGCTGGTGCTGTTCCCGGTGTATGTGCTGGTGGCTGGCTGGGGCAGCAAGAACCGCGAGTATGCCGCCATGAAGCTGACCATCTATCTGTTTCTCGGCTCTCTGGTCTCCATCGTCGGCATCCTGGCGGTGTATTTCAACGCCGGCAACACTTTCAACTTGATCGACCTGCAGCAAAACGTGGCAGGCATGGAGAATTCGGTCGCGTTTCAGCAGTTTTGGTTCCCGTTCGTCTTTGTGGGCTTTGCCGTTCTGGCCAGCCTCTTTCCGCTGCACAACTGGTCGCCCGATGGCTATGCAGCGGCGCCCACAGCCGTGTCGATGCTGCACGGCGGCGTGCTGAAGGCCACCGGCGCCTACGCGGCGCTGCGCTTTGGCATGCAGTTGCTGCCCGAAGGGGCCAAATTCTGGATGCCCTGGTTCGCCGTGCTGTGCGTGGCCGGCTTGATCTACGCCGCCGCCATCGCCTTTCGGCAGACCGATCTGAAATACATCATCGGCTTCTCGTCCGTCAGCCACCTTGGCCTGGTGTTGATCGGCCTTTCGGCCATGAACACCTTCGGGTTGAACGGCGCCGGCATCGAGCTCTTTGCGGGCGGGGTGATGACC
Source organism: Chloroflexota bacterium (assembly GCA_031368515.1). Lineage (GTDB taxonomy): Bacteria > Chloroflexota > Anaerolineae > J036 > Brachytrichaceae > CANJQH01. The sequence continues at coordinate 1,062 of JANMNW010000024.1, read as the reverse complement.
GGGCTGATGTTCTCGCTGGTGGGCATGATTTACGAGCGCTCGCACATCCGCGAGGTCAACGAATTGAGCGGGTTGGCGCGCGTCATGCCGCTGGCCGCCATCGGCTGGGTGATCGGCGGGTTGACGCTCATGGGCATGCCCGGCCTGCCCGGGTTTGTGGCCGAGATTCAGATTTTTATGGGACTTTGGCAGGCCTCGACGGGCGTCAGCCAGGTCAACCCGGCCATGCTCAATTGGCAGTATGCGGTCATCGCCATCGTGGCGGTGATCTCAATCGTCATCAACGCGGCCTGGACGTTGCGAGTGGCCGGCAAGATTTACTTTAGCGAGCCGCAGCATCCGCAACTGCAAACACTGCCGCGCCTGGACGGGCTTGAGAAATTCGCGATTCTGTTTATGTGCGGCATTCTGTTGCTGGTGGGCATGCTGCCAAACAGCGTGATGAGCGTGGTGCAATCCGGCGTTCAAGGCATCGTTCTTTCGTTTTTGGGAACCTAGACCATCCAACACGGGCGGTTCGAGCGGCGAACCAGCTGTGTCAGGAGCTATCAACTTATGGGCTTCAGTGATACGTTAACCGATGTGAGCGGCTTTGCCGCGCTGCTGCCGGAGATTCTGCTGGTGATCTGGGGCGCAGCTGTGCTGGCTGCTGATCTCTTTGCAGGCGCCACGATCAAACGCAAGTCGCTGGGCTGGCTTGCGGCCGGCGGCATGCTGTTCATTCTGGTGCTAACCTGGTTCATGCGCCCGGTCGAAGGCCCCAATGAAATTCTGGGCGGCATGGTGCGCAATGACACCTGGACATGGGCGTTTCGCATCATCTTCATCCTGGGCGGCGCGCTGACCTGCATTGCCTCTATCGATTTCAAGCCGGCGCATGCGGCCGGTGAGTATTTCTCGCTGATCATCTTTGCTTCGCTGGGGATGAGCCTGATGGCCGCGTCCAACGACATCTTGATGCTGTATCTGGCCACGGAGACGGCCAGCATTGCGCTGTATTTGCTGGCTGGCTTCATGCGCAACAACAAACTCAGCGCCGAGGCGGGCATCAAGTATTTTGTG
>JANMNW010000140.1:0-1524 GCA_031368515.1 Chloroflexota bacterium | reverse complement strand
CTCGTTACGCGCCGCCACGGCGTACATCGAGTGGCTGCGGCCCGGCTGGTCGGATTCGGGCGGAATGTCCAGCACGTCCAACGTCGCGTCATCGACGTGGTAATCGAGCATGTCCTTGATGCGCCAGCGGATCGCGCTCTTCAATTCCGCCGGCGGTACAGCGGGCGCCTCGAGCAGCAGCATCTGGTATTCGCCCGTGCGCAGCAGCGTCGTGCAGTTGTAGCGATCGACGCGCAAATCCTTTGCGAGCTTCTCTGCTGCGTTGGACTTTGCGGTGAACTCCGCCGTGCCGTAGCGCGTAATCGCGGATTTTCCGGAGGGCGCGTAACGGCCATGGACGTAACTCAGCCGGCCCTCGTCCAGCGAGATGGCCAGCCAGCCAGGCTCCTTCCTCGACGCCCGAAACCAGTTCATCGCACCCTGCGCAGATATTGACCCAACTTTAAGTTAAACTAGTAACACTTTGTTGTCAAATGGGTTTTAGCCTATCCGACTCACTATTTCGTGGACAAGCGAGAATTTATCCTTTTATCCAATTCTCTGGCAGCTTACCCGACTTGCCCGCAAAGGTGGCCGCAATGGTTGGCATGCGCAACTAACGTCGCTGGGAGCATTTGCAAGGCTGGAGACTTTTCCCTGCAGAGCGGCAGCCCGAAAAATGAAAAAAATCGCCTATGCGGCGCGGTAGCCGACGATCGGCGCCTTCGCTGTGACCAGCGCCCTTGCGCATCGCCGCGCGCTCGCTATTCTTTGGCCTATGGTCAACTGCTGCAATTCGATCGCACCCCGAACGCGATACCCGATGAGCGCGCTGGCACACGTCCTGGTCGCACTGGTGCTCGCCGTCGCCACTGCGATGGCTGCCAAGGCCGCCACTGTCAAGACTCGCGTCACGGTCGCCAGCAACTGGAACACGGCGGCGACCTGGATCAAGGTTTTGACCGGAACTGTGACCTTCAACACCGGCAATGCCAACGTCACCGGCGTCGGCACACTATTCACGACTGAGCTCGCGGTAAATGATGTGCTCATGATCGATGCCAGCGCAGGAACTGTGCGCGGCACGGTCAAGTCCATCACGAACAATACAGCGCTCGTTCTCACCGTGGGCGCAAGTGGCAATGCCAACGGCGCGTATGGAAAGCAAGCAGTGCCGGCCGCAGCTGACGATGTTCAGATCGGCAATACCACCGTCGCGGGTACCGCCACGATTTCATTGGACGTGGCATCGGCGACGGTAAACTCTCTTACGTTTGTTGCCGACTCGCGTGCACATGCGCTGACCCATAGCGGAACAAATCAGCTCATCGTCACCACCAACGCGACGGTGAATCAACCCACGTCAAACAATACGACCATCGCCTGGAACATCAATGCCGGAAGCGCGAGCGTCACTGGCAACGTAGGCCTGGGGGGCAGCAACAATACCGCCACCCGCGTGGCGCGCATCGTCACCACCACCGGGAGTCTGACGATCGGCGGCAATCTGACCTTCACAACCGGTACTTCGCCAGCGGTTGCGAC
>JANMNW010000044.1:0-3244 GCA_031368515.1 Chloroflexota bacterium | reverse complement strand
CATCGGTGATGGACGAGTAATAGCTTGCCATAGTCGCATACCACTATAGCGGCGATTCGCGTGCGTTACCCAATTTGGCAATGGCGTCAGCGCGTTGCGCAAAACGATCATCGTCACTGTCTGTTTGCACCAAGTTCGCTGCGCGGCCTCAGGGAATCCAATTTCGGTAACCCTTTGTAAATGTTCGCGTAACAACTCACTCCAATACTGAAAAGTGTAGTCAGATGGAAGCGGCCCTCATCTGCGCCAAAACACAGACACATTCAAGAACAAGAGCTATCCAAATGTCAACACAACCGTCTCATCTCATTGCGCGCTCCAGTTTGAAGGCCTGCGCGCTTGCGGTATTTACTGCAATCGGCATGATTGCCGGAAATGCCGGTACAGCCAATGCCGCCAAACCCAGGCCGCCCGTGGTCATTCCCGCTGTCCCCAATGTGCCTCCGCCCGCTGGCGTGCAGATTATCTCGGTCAGTTCAACCGGTGCTTTCGTGACCGAAACCCCCAATAGCGGCTATGTGGTCGCCACGCGTTATGTAAGCGGTCCAATTCCGCCATTCGACTATGTTGTTCCAATTTGGGGAATAGCTGGAAAAACGGCTCAGATTGGCGGCTTGGTTCCAAACAGCAGCTACGTGTTTGAAATGAGGCGCTTCTCGATCAACGGCCAGCTGGTCACTTCGGGTTGGACTCGCTTTTCGTTCCGCACAACTCCATAACCCGACATTTCGTGCTGAGGTCAGACATGGTTGATAAGCCTGACCTCTGTCTTCGCCTCGCTCGCGGCGCCAGTTGCAACCTAGTGCAATAACACGGCACGGTGTAACTTCGCAGCCATTCATGCGCCACGGTGTGGGTGTGCCACATATTTCTGTAAACACTGAGCTTGAGACGCAGTTTTGCCAATCAGGCATAGCCAAGCACCTTGAGCGGAGGCGGCGCGGGATCAAGGCAGGACAAAAAATGTCCATGCCGGCGCTGGCGAAGAAGCGCGCGCACTACAATCTCGTCAGAGGAGTGCGATGCCATATACATTTTCAGAAATCGTCACCAGCGAGGCGCAGCTTCGGGAAACATTAGGCCATCCTAGCCCGTCTGTCGCCGCCAAAATTGTGCCGTCGCTCGACGAGCATTGCCGGGCGTTTATCGCCAAATCGCCATTCGTGTTGATCGGCTCTTCGGACGCTGCGGGCAATCTGGACGTTTCACCCAAAGGCGATCCGCCCGGCTTTGTGAACGTTTTGGATGATCAGACAGTCGCCATCCCCGACCGGCTTGGCAATCGCTTGGCGGACACGTTTCGAAATATTCTTCAGAACCCGCGTGTCGGCCTTCTGTTTCTAATTCCAGGCAAACAGGAGACGCTGCGCGTCGCCGGCACAGCCCGGATTGTGCGAGATCCATGGCTGCTCGATCGCTTGACGGTAAACGGCAAAGCGCCGCAGTTTGCGATTGTAGTGACGGTCGAGAGCGCATTCTTTCATTGCGCCAAGTGCATGATCCGCTCACACCTCTGGCAGCCGGCGCACTGGCCCGATCAAGAAGGATTGCCAACGCTCGCGCGAGCGCTGATCGATCACGCCAAACTGCCGGACGCGGAGTCGGAGTTGCAAGCCAGGATCGACGCGAGCTATCGCGACCGGCTGTACTAGAGCGCCGCCGAGACAGCACACTCCACCTTGAAAGTGAGGCCAACTGTCTCGGAGGTGTTTCAGCCGCCACCTTCCAAATCAATCCCCAGCCCCTCCAACAGCGACATGGCCTCGGGCAGAGTAAATTTTGCGCCCTTGATCTTGTTGGTCAGCGGCGAAATGCTGTAGTTGCGGGCGCGCCGGAAATCTGCGCCCGTCAGATCGGTGCGCGCAAAGCGGCTGCCGGCGAAATCGGTCTCGCGGCAATCGGCCTCGCTCAAGTTGGCGTCTTCAAAGCCAACATCCAGCGCCGTGCACTGGGTCATCAATACACGGCGCAGGCTCATGCCCATGAACACGTTGTAGTTTAGAGAGCAGCCGGTGAAATCAACCGGCTTCATCACCGCAAGCTTTGACCTGCCCCACGCGCTGGTCGTCCAATTGATGCCACGCAGCTTGCAGTCTTCAAATTTTGTTTCGGTAAACGCCGTGCCGTCGAGTTTGACCAGGCTCAGATCGCATTTTTTGAACGCGCAGCGGTGAAACTTGCAATCGCGAAACGTCACTTCTTGAAAGACGCAGTGCAAAAACGTGCAGTCATTGAATTCAATGCCTGTGAGCGTTTGCGTCTTGGGCGCTGTGAATTTCTTGAACTCAACGCCATTGTGTTCTTTGAGTGTGATGTCCATGTCAGATTGCGCGCTCCTGCTGAGTGGCGTTCACGGCGAAGACACCGCACCGCACTCTGGGAGCCACCTTTTCCGCCGGCGGTTCAGGCGTCCAAAAAAGGTGGCATCCACATTTTAGGCTGATCTCCATGTCAGCGTTCTTGTCTGGTAAGCGCCTTCGCAATCGAGCCGCACAGCATTGCGCCAACGGCATAGGCCGCGATATCCCACCCGCTGAACACGGTGCCAAGAGCCAAGGACAGCACCCGCAGCGCAAGTGCCGGGCTATCGCGCAACGCCAGCGGGATGCCCGTGAGCTGAAAGAATTCAACAGCCAACGAGAGCGCGAAACTGATCAACGCCGTGCGCACGGCCAATTGCCGTGGCGCAAGCAACCGCAGCACCCAAAAGATCGCCGCCGTGTAAAGCGCATCGCCGAGATACTTGTCGAACGGCACAAAGCCGGTTTCGACGATGCGGCTGAGCACACCTGCTGCGAGCGTGAGTGCCAGGGCAAGGGCGGATTGGGTAATGGCTGTCATCCTCGTACTGGATTATCCTTTTGGCTTCGAGACTTGCCCTTGCCGCTTTATGAAACCAACCTTTTGTTCAGTCACCCCCTTGCTGCCAGCCGGACACAATCTTGCTGCGGCGCTGCGCTTTTACGTCGATCAGTTGGGCTTCACGATCCAATGGCAATCCGGCAACAGCGCAGGCATTGCGCGCGATGCGATAGCTTTTACGCTGATCGAAAGCGACAACCAAAATTGGCTGGAGAACACCAGCCTGAGCATTGGCGTGTCCGATTTGGATGCGCTCTACACCGAGTACCGCAACATCGCCGCCCCCGCGCGCGTCGGCCCGCTGGAAACAAAGCCATGGGGCCGCAGGGAATTTCACTTGATCGAGCCGGCAGGCGTGTGCTTTCAGTTTTACCAGCAGTGA
>JANMNW010000020.1:0-3555 GCA_031368515.1 Chloroflexota bacterium | reverse complement strand
CGCGTCCTCTACGACCACGACGCTGAAGTCCCGGTCGTGCGCATCACGAGCTGCGGATTGGACGGCGAGATCCGTTGCACATCCCGCAAGGTGCAGCGTTTGTACTTCTGCGCTGCGCAATACGAGTTCCAGGTTCGTACCAAAAAACGCACTGACTCGATTTTTCGTGAATATGTGTTCTCCGGCGCCGGGCTTAGCGAAGTCGGCAAATTCAGTACCCCATTTTCCTAGCTCAAGTGCTCCGAACTTTTTCGCAGACCCAAATAGGAGCGATTGTTCGGGATGCTCAATATAGTCTGGGGAAAAACCGATCCTGACGTGAAATATTGACCATTGCTGCGCGCGCGCAAACTCCAACAACGACTGCAGCTTTTTATGGGTGCCATTCTCATCAATGTATTTGTAGTAACCCTTGCCCGAAAGCTTGCCGCCTTCGCTCACAATGTCGTTGATGTAGTCCACAACAACCAATCCGACCGGATTTTTCATATTTGCCATCCTTCTATTTTAGCACAGAGTTCATGCTGGCTCGGAAAGCACTCGTCGGGATCAAAAACTGCCAAATAACTAATTGGATGATAGCCCCACCCCACTGCCCAAACACCAACTGCAGCACTTCGCGCGTATAGAATGTCGCTTGCCATATCTCCAATTTTGATCATTCTTGACAATTCTACCTTATTTACTTCTGCCAGCTCTTTAAACTTCTTGTCCTTTGGCAAACTTCTCTCCCGACCAACGATTTGAACGTTTTCGGCTAAAGCACTTCTGGCTTTATCGGCAAAGATTCGACGTACGGCGTCGCCGTATGCCGACGTTACAATCGCAAAACTGTCCACAGGCAGACGCAGTATCAATTCGGCTACATCACTGAAGATACCGACCTCCGCTGATCTTTCGCGCATTGCAGCACTATGTTTGTCAAAGAAGCTTTTGCTTTCTTGTTCATTTAGACCGAAGCGCCTCAAAGAGGTTCGCAAGGGTCCAGGGAAAAGCTTCGTCAGATCTTCGCTTGACTCAGGCAATGGCAATTGTTGGAAATCGGAAGAAATTAGCCTCCGATACTCCTCAAGTGCGATTGGCAGGGAATCCGCAATAACGCCATCAAAATCAAAAGCGTAAAACGCTCTAGGCATGGACAAAACCTCTTGATGGGTTCTCGTAGAACTCGAGGAAACGTTCCATGTCACTAGGCGACACCAAACCACGCGACATTGCGGCGGTGAGAATGTGCGGATAGCTAGTAAGCGCTGTATACTCGACGCCTATGAGCTTCTCTCGCATCTTCTCGAAGCCCCAGTTCACGATTGTCTGGATGCCTACCACAGTCGCATGCGCTTCGCTTTCGATGGCCGCAACGGCCGACAACAGACTACCACCGCTGGCAACCAAATCATCAATTACAACAACTCGACTGTCCGGGGTCAAAGTGCCTTGCACAAAGCCGCCCAAGCCATGCGTTTTCTTCTCCCCACGAACATAGGCAAGTTGACATTCAAGCTGGTCCGCTACAAGTGCAGCCCACGCGATGCCTGCTGTCGCAATACCGATGACTGCATTCACATCATGGAACCTCTCTTTAACTGAGGCAGCAAGTTCTGAACCGACAAGCAGGCGATATGAGGCTGGACCAAGTAAATCCCGACAGTTGCAATAGCATGGTGCCTTGATTCCACTTTTCCATGCGAAATACTGCTCTGGCACCAAATTAGGATCGATGTGATAAGCACCGCTATCAACGAGAGCCTTGGCCACCCTGTGAGCACGCTCTTCGTCCTTGACAATATCGGCTATTCGCGATTTCGGACCGAAATGCCTTCTTGCGTCGCTGATCATGACGGTAACCTGTTCCAGATTAGAGGATTGCTGAAGAAGGCGGATGGTTCTAATTCTGCATTGCTGTCGAGCGTACGATCTGCATACGATCGAAGAGTTCGAATTAATTCGTCACAATCGGTGTCAGTGAGAGCGATTGTTAAGTCTTCCACTCGGACCAGAGATTTACGCGTCGAATAGTTCAGGATCACTGGTAATTCTGGCGTAGTTTGTGTGTAAACTCTTCGCGAGATATGGGGCATTTTTGAAGTGGTAATGACTTCTTCGAGTTGCTGCTGCCGCACCGACTTGCTTATGTCTTTGAAAAGACCGCGACCGTAAAAAAAGTCGATATAGGAAGGCGCGCTGACAATCTCTTCAGACTTATACTGCCCCAACAGATACAGCGACCGGCGGCGTTTTCTTAAGCTGACATACTCGTTAGCTTCGGGCTCAGAACAGCGAGCTCCATATTGAATTGCAAAAAGCTCTCGCGTGAAGGCTTCTGTCTCGCAGTTGACCGTAAAGTGCGGAGTCGTGACGAACCTCCATCCGCGCTGTGAATGGATTTCTTCCTCTAGTCGCAAGCGTTCGGCTTCAGCGACCAGAACATCGGTCTCCCGGTAAATCAGGTTCATGCTGACGGGTAGATTGAAGTGATCAGCAAGACGCACGAACGACGCGATGGACATGTCACTTGGGCTTTTCCGATACCGGTACGCAGTCGCCAGAGAAACGCCCATCACATAGGCAACGACGGCCATGTCAGCCTCGTCCATTCGCGCCACAAGCCGAGCTAGCAACGCCGAGTTGATCATTGTCATTTTTGCGATTCTTTGTCGGTCATATCTGCTTAAGCCTCATTATTTCGAGACAGAGTTCTCATAATTGAGAATTTGTGTGTTGTCAAACGCTCTTTCGGCTCTTGTTTGCTGGGTAACCTAGGACCTGCGCAAATCAGATATTGCACTAAACCGCTATCGCGGTAGCGCCCGTAGCGGCCGTCACGGCGCTATCGTCAGGTTCCGCCCTGCCGCTTCTTCAGCTTCTTCACCCGGTGCTTCTGATACGCGATAACGTCATCGGCGAAGGGGAGCGTGCGAGGAACGCGCACGTGGGTGAGCGACGCATAGACCGTGTTGACATCATCGGCGATCTTGATGTGGCAGACGATGCCGCCCTCGTCGCCCGCGTAGGAGATATCCGAGACAGTCTCAGCGGCCTTGACGGCAACCGGCTTTTCGTGGTGCGCCAGTTCAGCGATCAGTTCCGGCGTCAATGAAACTTCGAATGGCAGCGCCGCTCTCAGCGTTGCGATGAGTTGGGCGGTTTTTTCCGGCTTATCGAGCATCGTCCTATCTCAACATTTTTTGCCAGTTTACCCGGCGCAATCAGCGTCGGAACCAGCCACCGGCCGGGAATGGCTCAACAGAGCCATGAATATCACGTCGCACAAGATAACTTTTATACCGATCTACGACATGCCCTGGTAATCTCCTCGTTAAAAACGAGGGAGATTGTCGGTCGTTGCCCGCTACGGGTGTATTGTCCAAACCGCCCCATGTCACAAACTTGCAAATTGGTCTGTAAGCTGTATAATTCTTTGTACAGATGGCCTATGGCTCGCCCCCGCATTTGCGGGGGCTAATTGTATTTCAGCCTATGCAATGTTTTTGCGCAATGTCTCGGCTTTGACTTGCCGGAATTGCTCTGACTTCATCGAAGTAATTTTTTGATACA
>JANMNW010000638.1:0-6498 GCA_031368515.1 Chloroflexota bacterium | reverse complement strand
ACACTGGCCGGGCGCGATGTGCGCCATTCGCTCAAGATGCTGATCCCGCCGCCCTGGGAGAAAGATCCTGATCTGTCGCCGGCGGTCAAAAATTTCTTTCGCTTTCATTCGGCGCTGATGGAGCCGTGGGACGGCCCGGCGTCGATCGTGTTTTCCGATGGCTATTTGGTCGGGCTGGCCCTCGACCGCAATGGCCTGCGCCCGGCGCGCTACATCAAGACGCGCGACGGCATCGTGTATGCCGGCAGCGAAGTAGGCGCGCTGGATGTCGAACCCGAGCGCATCGAGATGAGCGGCAAGGTCGGCCCCGGCGGCATGATCTGCGCCGATCTGGGCGCGCGTAAGTTCTGGACCAACGACGAAATCCTCAACGTGCTGGCGCGCGGCAACTCATATCAAGACTGGTGCCGCAGCCAGCGCATCCGCCTGGAAGAAGCCGCGCATATCGTCATCGCGCAGCCGGCGGTCAACAGCAATGCCCTGCTCAAAAGCCAGGCGCAGTTTGGCTGGACGAGTGAAGAGCTGACGTTCGTGGTGAAGACCATGTTCGAGGACGCAACCGAACCGGTCGGTTCCATGGGCGATGACACGCCGCATGCGGTGCTCTCGCCCAAGCCGCGACCGCTGTTCAACTATTTCAAACAGCGATTTGCCGAGGTGACCAACCCGCCGATCGACCACTTGCGCGAAGATCAGGTGATGAGCTTGCGCGTGCTGGTCGGCCCGCGCGGCAATATCCTGGACGAACGTCCGGAGCAGACGCATCTGATTCGCCTGAACTCGCCGATCTTGACCAACGAGGAACTCAAGGCGCTGGTTGAAATTGACGCGGCCGCCTTTCGCAGCAAGACGCTGAACGCGACGTTTGATGCCGTGAATTCCGAGCCCCGAGTTCCGAACGAGGTGCGCCAGTCCGTTCTGCAAAGCGCCGTTCAACGCCTGTGCAAAGACGCCGAAGCGGCGGTGCGCGACGGCGCGTCGCTGCTGGTGCTAAGCGACCGGGCAACATCGGCCACGCGCGCCGTTTTGCCTGCGCTGCTGGCCTTGGGCGCGGTGCATCACCATTTGATACGCGCGGGGCTGCGCAATCGCGTCAGCTTGATTGTGGAATCGGGCGAAGCGCGCGAAGTGCATCACATGGCCGTGCTGCTCGGCTTTGGCGCCAGTGCCGTGAATTCGTATCTGGCGCTGGATACCGCGCGTGAAGCGGTACAGCGCGGCCGCGTCAAAGACAAGGCGCTGAGCGAGAGCGATGTGGTCAAGCGCTATGTCAAAGCGTCCGAGAAGGGCGTGCTCAAGATCATGTCGAAGATGGGCATCGCCTCGGTCGACGCGTATATAGGCGCACAAATGTTCGAAGCGGTTGGGCTGAGTCAAGACGTGGTGGACGAGTGCTTTCATCACACGCCGTCGCGGCTGGGCGGCATCGGTTATGCCGAGATTGAGCAGACCGTGCTGCGCTGGCATCACCAGGCGCATGCGGCGGCCGACGCCGACGCCGGGCCAGCCAAGCTGGAGCATCCGGGCTTCTACAAAGAGCGCGCCGGCGGCGAAGCGCACGGCTATTCGCAACGCGCAGTGCATGCGCTGCAAAAAGCGGTGCGCGTGCCCGATATCTTCGAATACAGCGGCGAACGCACGCTGATCACCGGCATTGCGCGGACAAAAGTGCGCACCTTCAAGTTGAACGGCCACTTTGACGAAGCTTATGCGCTTTACAAAGAATTTTCGACGCCGTTTTTCGCGCCGGAAACGCCGAGCGAGCCGCGCGACTTGATGGCGTTTCACTCCGATCGCGCGCCGATCGATGTGAGCTTGGTCGAGCCGGTTGATCGCATTCTGGCGCGCTTCAACTCGGCCGCCATGTCGCTGGGCGCGCTGTCGCCCGAAGCGCATGAGACGCTGGCGATTGCGATGACGCGCCTGGGCGGGCAGAGCAACAGCGGCGAAGGCGGCGAGGACGCCGACCGCTTCAAAGACGAGCGCAACAGCGGCATCAAGCAGATCGCCTCCGGTCGCTTTGGCGTGACGCCGGCGTATCTGATGAGCGCGCACGAGTTGCAGATCAAAATGGCGCAGGGGTCCAAGCCCGGCGAAGGCGGCCAGATCCCCGGCCACAAAGTCAGCGCTTTGATTGCGCGGCTGCGCCACACCGTGCCCGGCGTGGCGCTGATCTCGCCGCCGCCGCATCACGACATCTACTCGATCGAAGACCTGGCGCAGCTGGTCTACGACCTCAAGCAAATCAACCCGGACGCCAAAGTGTCGGTGAAACTGGTCGCGCAAGCGGGCGTGGGCACGATCGCCGCGGGCGTGGCCAAAGCCATGGCCGATGTGGTGGTGATCAGCGGACACAGCGGCGGCACGGGCGCCTCGCCGCTCAGCTCGATCAAGAACGCCGGCATGCCTTGGGAGCTGGGCGTGAGCGAAACGCAACAGACGCTGGTGAACAACAATCTGCGCGGGCGCATTCGCGTGCGCACGGATGGCGGCATCCGCACCGGCCGCGACGTGATGATCGGCGCATTGCTGGGAGCCGAGGAATTTTCATTTGGCACGGCGGCGTTGATCGCCGAGGGCTGCATCATGGCGCGCGTGTGCCATCTCAACACGTGCCCCACCGGCGTGGCCACGCAGCGCGAAGACCTGCGCAAAAAATTCGACGGCAAGCCCGAACATGTCATGGCCTATCTCATGTTTGTGGCGCAGGAAACGCGCGAGCAGCTGGCCCTGCTGGGCTACGCCACCCTGGAGGAGCTGATTGGCCGCAGCGATTTGATCGTCAAACGGGGCGACGACGCGGCAGGCAACGCGCGCTTGCTGAACATTCAACAGCTCAGTGTTGCGCCTCCCAAAGACCGCCCGATCCGGCAGATCGACGAGGCGCCACGTCATCCGCGCAACGCCCTCAACGAGATTATCGTGGAAGACGCGCGCATCGCCATCGATGAGCAGTGGCCGGTGCGCCTGCATTACTCGATAAAAAACCAGGACCGAAGCATCGGCGCGCGGCTGGCTGGCGAGATCACAAAGCGCACCTACGACGGCGGACTGCCGCCCGGCACCATCGAAGTGGCCTTTCGCGGCTACGCCGGACAAAGCTTTGGCGCGTTTACGACCAACGGAATGCGCCTGCATCTGGTCGGCGCAGCCAATGACTATGTGGGCAAAGGCATGCGTGGCGGAGAAATCTCGCTGCGCCCGTTCCCGGAAGCGACCTATCAATGGACGGACAACCACATCCTCGGAAACACAACGCTCTACGGTGCGACGGGCGGCGCGCTGTTCGCCGCGGGCAAAGCCGGCGAACGCTTTGCCGTGCGCAACAGCGGCGCGTGTGGGGTGGTTGAGGGCGTGGGCGAGCACGCCTGCGAGTACATGACCGCCGGGGTGGTGGTTGTGCTGGGGTCAACCGGGCGCAACTTTGCCGCAGGCATGACGGGCGGCATGGCGTTTGTCTACGACGCCGACGGCACGTTCCCGAATCGTTGCAACCTGGAGCTGGTCGAGATCGACCGGTTGACGCATCCCGGCATGAAGAAGCTGGTCAAGAGCCTGTTGCGCCGGCATTACGAGCTGACCAACAGCCCGCGCGCGCGTGAGTTGCTGATGAACTGGGAAGAGGTGTCGCAGTCGTTCCGCCGCGTGCTGCCCAAAGACCGCGTGGCCGAGATCGAGAGCATCAACGAGTTCAGCGACTTTCAAGTGACGTGAGGCCGGAAGAGCGGTGGGCGGTGGTCAGTAGGAGCGGTGAGCGATGAGCGGTAGGAGCGGTAGGCGGAAGGTTCCTCACAGTTCACCGCCCACCGCTCACGTCCACTGCGAGAACGGCCGTATTGCGAGCTGCGAGTTGTAGTAGCGTCCGTCGCCGGTGACTTCGACGCCGACCCAGTCGGGCAGGGCGACGACCTGATTGATGGAAGCGAGCTCAACTTCGGCCACGATCAGCCCGGTGTTGTCGCCGTGAAACTCGTCGATTTCCCACAGCATGTCCGCGTGGCGAACATGGTGGCGTGTTTTGTCAATCTGAGGCCTCGCGCACAGCGTTTCGAGCAAAGCCTCGGCGTCGGCCACCGGAATTGCGTATTCAAATTCTGGACGCGCCAGCCCGTCGAGCTTGCCCTTAATGGTGAGAAAGCCGCGGCCGCCTTTGGTGCGCACGCGCACCGAGCGCACGCCGTCGGCGACCAGATAGCCCTGGCGCACCCGTTCGCTGGATTCGGCCTGCGCGCGCCAGGCGTCGGAGCGCAGCAAAAACTTGCGTTCGATTTCTTGTGGCATCGTCAAACTCACTTGCAATGAAATTGTGTCCGCACATACACCCTTCGACGGAGGCTTCTTAGCGCGCTCTGCATCTATCCTGTGCGCGGTTGAGATTGGCGCGCATCATCGCTTCATCGCACCGGGCAGAGCATGGCTTTCACTACAGCAGCTTCGCAGACTTCATCCTTCTCCTACTTGCCCGCGCCAATCTCCAACTCTCTCAGTCCCAGCGGGCTGGTGAAGGAGCGCGAGCGGCTCAAGCGATGGATCGCCGCCGCGGACAACGCGCAAAACGGCTCCGACGCCGCGCGCAGCGCGGTGGTGGGCATCATCGGCAAAGCCGGCGCCGGCAAAACCACCCTGGCCATCGATCTGGCGCGCGAATGCGCGCAGAGCGCCGGCATCAGCCCGATTTTTGTCCATGCGCGCGACCGCCGGCTGGACGCCATCGCGCGCGAGTGCCTCTTTCGCGTCGCCCCCGAGGCTCCTTTTTGCGAGGGCGAAGACGCGCTGCGCCAATTCCGCGAAATGTTCTCCGGCATTCGCGCGGTGATTGTCATTGATCATCTCACCGATCACCATCACGTGGCGCGCCTGGCTGCGCCCGGCAGCATTATCATCGTCACGGCGCGCGAGCCGCTGCGGGTGCCCACGGTCGAACTGCGCGAATGGCCGATCGACGAAGCGGTGGCGTTTGTCGCGCAGCGCGGCGGCGTGAATCCCAACGATCTTGCGCTGCGACAGATGTGCGAGCGCGTCAACCAGCTGCCGCTTGCGCTTAACTTGATCGGGGCGTTTTTTGCCTCGGTGCCGAACACGCTGCCGTTCGAGTGCCTGCGCTGGCTGAATGATGAACAGCGCCGCTTGCTGCACATGGCCGTGCGCGACACCGACCGGCTGGCGCTTGAAACCGCGCTGGCGTTCAGCTATCACCGATTGAACGTGGCGCTGCAGCGCGTTTTGCGCGTGCTCTCCGTGGTGCCCGGCCCGTTCGATTTGGAACTTGCCGGCGAGGTGTGCGACGACGCACAACACGCGCTGCCCGAGCTGGTGCGGCGCGGGCTGCTCGAATACGACGCGGCGCATCAAGAGTGGCGCTGGCTGGCGGAGGTGCGCGCCTTTGCGCGCGCGCGCATGTCCAACTCCGAGGCGGTGGCGGCCGAGCTGCGCCATGCCGCAGCCGCGGCCGCGCGCGCGCGGGAAGTCGAACGGCGCATGTGCGCCCGGCAAAGCGAGGCCGCGCTGCGGCTGCAATTGACGCTGCAACACCACATCGACGCGGCCTTCACGCGCATGCAACCGGATGCCCATGCGCTGCCGTTCAAGGCCGCGCGCGTGCTGGCCGACTTGTGCGGTGCTTTGCGCGAGAGCGCGCCGCTGCGGTTGTCGCCGCGCGAGCGCATTGCCTGGCTGCGCGCGCAGGCCAGTGCCCATCGCCAGCTGCAGGATTTTCGCGGCGAAGCCAACGCGCTCGGCTATCTCGCCGCGCTGCACATCACGCAAAACGATCTCGATGCGGCGCTGAAGTGCTATGAGCGGCTGCTGGAGGTGCGCAACGAGCTGGCGGGCGAACCCGACGGGCTGGATGCGATCGCGCGCGTGGCGGGCGGCCCGGCGGGCGTGAAATTCGAGCATCTGCAGTTGCCGGGCATGCTGGCTCAGGCGCTGTCCGCTTTGGGCGCCGGGCGCCGCGTGCCGGCGCAGACCACGCTACCGCGCACGGTGCCGGCTTGATCGACAGCAACGACCGACGATGGCGCGCAAACTGACCGGCCTTGAGGCCAACCTCTATGACGCACTGCACACGCTTTTCTCGAAAGAGGAAATCGCCAACGTGTGCTTTGAGTTGAATTTTGACAGCGAAGATTTGGACAGCGCGTCGAAGCAGCGCATGGCGCATGATTTGGTGGCGCTTGCCGCGTCGGCCGGACGCGCCAATCAGCTTGCGCGGCTGATCCTGCGCGAACGCCCGAACGCGCGCGTCTTTCAAGCCTGGTCAGCGGACGACGCAAGGGGCAAGCCCAAGCTCTATAGCGCTGAGGTGTGGGACGATCCGACGGTGGGCTAATGCCGCTCCTGGAGGGTGTGACGACCCTAAGTAGGTTTCTAAAAGGGCTGACCTGAAGAGGCGCATCGGAGTCGAGCCGCTACACTGTCGAGATACCACTCCTGACAGAAAGCGGAGGACTCCGATGGCCTTGGATGATACTCAACGAAGCGCCCTGCGCGGATTGG
>JANMNW010000628.1:0-8688 GCA_031368515.1 Chloroflexota bacterium | reverse complement strand
GCCAAGGTTTCTTCCGCCATCCCCGAACCTTACACGTTTTGGCTTGTCCTTGTTTGGTTCCGGCTTGTCCGGCTTAGGGAAGGTGGCCGGAAGCCAAACCCTTTTGTCGATATCCGGCCTGAATGCCAACGGCGCACGCAGCAAGGCGCGTATTGGGACGCAGACGGGTGGAGACTGCCTGGTGGGTTTTGCCGGCCGCGGGTCGCTTGAGGTGAAAAATCATGCCGAGCTCGAATGTGTCAATACCCTGAAGGTCGGCGTTGGCGCAGGCAGCACGGGCTCGGTACTGGTGATCGGGCAAACAGGTGACCCAACGCCCTTGCTCAAGGCGAAAAAGCTGTGCATCGGCGCGACCGCTGCTTGTGGCACTACAACGGGCGCAACGGGCGATTTTGACATGCGGGATGACGCCGTTGTTCAAATCGCAGGAGATGTGATCGTGGGTCGCGCCGGACGATTGTCGGCGGACGGAGTTCTGACGGCGACGACCGTCATCATAGAAGACGGTGGCGTTATCGAATTGGGGCTGACGCCGCTTACGTTGGCCAGCCAGATGCGGTCTGCAAGAGACGCTTTCTTAGCCCAGCCCGGAACACTCACCCTAAACGGCAACCTGAGTTTGAGTGCGTCCGCCGTGATTACGATCGATGTCACCAGCGCCACTGACTTTGACAAGCTGATCGTAACCGGCAACAGCGCGCTAAACGGCAAGCTGGTCTTGAATTTCTCGAATGGCTACGCGCCCAAACAAGGCGACAGCTTCAGGTTTCTCAGCAGCCCGAACACCAGCGGCGCGTTTGCCAACGTTGAGATCGCAGGTCTGGCGCCGGGCTTTCAGTTTGCCGTGACGACCAGCGGCGGCACTACTCAGTTGGTCGCCAACAACAACGGCGGGGCGACCACGCAGCGCGAGCAGTTGCGCGTGCTGTTGCCTTTAGTGCGACGCTAGTTAGCAAGTATGGAGCGGCGAGCTGTGCCCATGTAGGTAAATACACCCGCCGAGATCGCTGCTTGAAGCGCATAATAGGCTTGCGCAAGCGCATGCCATGAGCAAGCCTATTGTCGTCGCCCATCGTGGCGACACCAGCAGCGCTCCGGAAAGTACATTGGCGGCTTTCCGCGCCGCAATCAGGGCCGAACAAAATCTTTGCGCGGGCGGTGAGAGCTGCAAATCGTGGGAACTCAGCGAGCGGGAATGGCATTGATATCAGCCAGAACCTGGTCTATCGTCATTGATTTGCCAACTGCGCTCTGTGCAGAGAATGTCTCGTTGCCAAGCTGGGTGCGCAGCTCGGCAAGTCTGTTTTGCCGATCCAGCTCATCGGCCGGTGACAGGGGCATTCCCATCGTTTGGCGCAATCCGGCCGCGAATGAATACAGTCGCACTGCGCGGCGCAACTCGCCACGGCTGGATTCGAGAAATGCAGCGACCTCGACGGTCGGGGCGATATTGCCGCGATGATTGCCCTCAAGGATCAGTTTCAAGCTGCGCTGTGCACACTCAGCGGCCAGTGCCCAGCCTTTTTGGCCGATTGCCAGCATCGCTTGATTGCAGAGCACCAAAGCCATGCCGCGCTTGTCGTCCAGTTCATTCCGAATTTCATAACTCTCCACAAGTTGGGTGCGGGCGTTCGAAAAATCTCCCAAACGCCGTGACGTCTCGCCTAAATTATTCAAACAGCTGGCGATGCTCCACAGATCGCCGAGTTGTCGGTAGAGCGCGAGGCTTTCTTGGTAGATTTGTTCTGCTTCTGCATACCGTGCGAGTTTGAAGTGCACGAAGCCAAGATTGTTTAGCACGCTGGCAATGCCGGACGTGTTGTTTCGCTGTCGATGAATCGACAACGCTTCTTGATAGCGTTGTGCCGCGAGGTCGTACTCCCCGGCGTCCAGCGCAACATTACCCAAATTGTTGGTGGCGCGTGCGACGCCTGCGGTGTCGCCGTAAGCCTGCCAGGCGCGCTGGCTCGCTTCGAGCCAGCCACGCGCCTGTTCCAGATCTCCCTGGCGATAGGAAAGCACGCCGGCGGAATGCTGCGCCTGCGCGAGCATCTCAGCATCGACATTTTCAAGAGCAGTCGTTGCTGGAGCAAGCAACTGGGTGAGCCAGTTAACCCCTTCCGCTGGGCTTCCGCGTTTTTCCCAAAAGTATTCGAGTGCCGTCGCAAGCCGCAAGCCGCTTGTCACTTCATGTGCATCACACGCCCAACGCAATGCCACACGCAGATTGTCCAGGTCAAGCGTCAAACGGTTTAGCCAGACTTTCTGTTGCGACGATTTCAGGTTGGGCGCAGCGGTTATGGCGAATTGCACTGCATACTGTAGCCAGCGATTCATCGGGCCGTGCGCGTCACCGCTCGCCTCTAATCTTTCAAGTGCATAACGACGCACGGTATCCAGCAATCGATACCGGCGCACCTGGTCATTCAGACCGTATGGCGCAACTAGCGATTGGCCCACCAGATCTTCCAGCGCATCGAGCACGGCGGGCTTGAGTGCCTGCGCAGCCACAGCTTCGGCCATGTCCAGTGTGAAAGACCCGGCAAAAACTGAGAGCGCATAGAGCAATTCGCGTTGCGGCTCACTCAGCAACTGATCGCTCCATGCCAGCGCCGC
This sequence comes from Chloroflexota bacterium, assembly GCA_031368515.1. GTDB lineage: Bacteria > Chloroflexota > Anaerolineae > J036 > Brachytrichaceae > CANJQH01. The sequence goes on along the minus strand of JANMNW010000628.1, from coordinate 6,072 downwards.
CCGCAGTGTGGGATGCGTGGTGCGAGCGGATGGATGTGGTCGTGTAAGCAAGCCAAGTGCATCTTCCAAGCGTGATGCGATTTCGTTGGGGGAAAGCAGCTTGACGCGAGCGGCCGCCAACTCCAGGGCAAGTGGCAGGCCATCCAATTGACGGCAAATTGCGCCGATCGCCTGAGCATTTCCGGTGGTCACTTCGAAGCCGGGTAAAACCTCAGCGGCGCGCGAGACGAACAGCGCGACGGATGGGTTGCTCGCCAGTTCGCCCAACGCACAGTCGACGCTGGGAACTGCCAGCGGTTGCACGACCAAAAGCGACTCTCCCGGAACATCCAGCTGTTCGCGGCTGCTTATCAAACAGCGCAGCCGGGAACACTGCGCAAGCAACGCAGACACAAGCGGAGCGGCAGCCAGCACGTGTTCAAAATTGTCCAGCACCAGGAGCAAATGCTTGTCGCGAAGCGCTGATCTCAATCCAGTTTCTACAGCCACATTTGTCCCAGGAGCGATTTGCAGCGCGTCTGCAATAGCTTTGGCCACGTGTTCGTGATGGCCGACGGACGTTAGGTCGACAAAGACGACGCCATCTGTAAAAAGACCGTGTAACTGGTGTATCAAGGCCAGCGTCAATCGGGTTTTCCCGACGCCCGGCGGGCCGATCAGCGTCAGCAGGCGTTCGCTGCCCGTCGTGAGAATTCTGCGGGCGTCCAAAAGCAAGTCGTCGCGGCCGAGGGTGGCATTTGGAATCAGCGGCACGCCCGGCGCGGCTGCTGCTATGTTGGCCAAGTCGTCCGTGAGGGGTGCGGTTAGCTGGCTGCCGGAGCGCACTTCGCCGCGCGCAAAACGGATAAATAGTGCTGTTTGCTGAGCAGACAGTTGCAGGCAGCCGGCCATGCGTGCTGCCATGTCTGCAGATGGAAAGCGCTCCTCCGCCTCGAATTTGCGAAGGGTGATTGGCGCACAGCCCAGTTGCTGCGCCAGCTCTGTCTGTGTCAATCCCAGGCTGCCGCGCCGGCGGCGCAACCATTCGCCAAAGCTCAAGTTGCTTTCGATTGCCGTCATTGTGCGATTGGACCTGTTACTGCGCGTTACTCAAGCCCGTAAGTTGGGGCGCCTTTGACTGCTATTTTTGCGTGCCTGGAGAAATTGTATCGCTTTCCGATACCCATGGTATTGGCGAATGGTCAACAATGCCGCAGCGCGGCCGATAGACACGCGTTAGCGAATGCAGCTCTTGCGAGGGAAACATTATGACTGATTCGACCAGAACATTGCCTATGCCAGCACTTGACGGCGAAAAAATCGTGCTGCAAGGATTTAGCCGTTATCTGCTCACAACACCCAGCGGCGCCGGCTACAACCCGATCAATGGCACGCTGACCTTGACAAGCCAGCGTCTGATCTTCGAACCGGATGGCGCGGTAACTTCTACGCAACGCGTCGTCCAGAAAGCGGCTGGCGCGCGGCTGGTGAGTTTTCCGGTGCGACGCATCACCGAATGCAACGAGCAGCCCATGCGCGTGCAGTGGGGCAACCCCAATGTCCTCAAGCTGCAATTCGACAACGGTGGGCGCGAATATTTTGTTATCCATGCGCGCAAGGGCGAGCCGTCCGGCACATGGGCGGCCGCGCTTGCAAACGCACGCGCCAACAGCGCAGAACTGGCCTATGATGTTCTGCCAACGCTCAAGCCTGGTTTTGAACAGCCCGCAGGCCGCGCATCGCAACGCATGCTGCTGTATTGGGTGTTGGGCGTGATTGCGGTTTGCCTTTTTTGCAGCATGGTGGCGTTGCTGGTAAACGGCGCGCCCGTGAGCCGGTAACATAAAGCAGATCGCCCTGGCTTTGCTTCTGCGCATCGCAACTTCGCGCCCAATTGCGCGGATGCTTGCCACGCCTTCGGCTCAGAGTTCAGGGACAATTGCAATGTTCGGGGACCTCGGCTTAAGCGCGCGTTACATTCCGTGTTATCGGCGTACTGTCGACGCTTGCACAAAATTCGGACTTGTAGAAAGTCCAAATTCACCTGCACAGGCATTTTTATGAGCCTGTCAGCGGTTTACAGCTTCTTTTTCGCAAGTTAATCCACCAGCAGGTTGATTTTGCGGTCAACCGGGTCTTGGCGAAAACCTTCGTCAGGGTTGGTTTACTTCCACACTTGTTGCGTGATACTACGTGTGCGATGACGCGCAAGGGCCACCACAGCTTATGTCGCAAACAACTTCCACCCCTTCCAAACGCGAGCTGCTCCGTCAGGGCTTTCGCGCATATCGCCGTGCATTGGCTTTGACATTCGAGGCAAACACGAGTTTGACAATTGGTGTGATGGTCACCACGGTGTTGACGGCCCTGACCGTGCCGCTGCAGGCGCTGATCTCAAAGATGATGATCGATGGCATTGGCTATGCGCTTGCGTCCGGCGTTGTGGTGCCGATCCAGTCGTTGATGCTCCCCATCATCGCGTTCATCGTGGTGTGGGCGTTTGGACAGATCGCCGAGTCGTTATCCCACAACCTGAGGATTCTGCTGACCAATCAAACCATGTATCACGCCAATCTGCGCGTGATTGAAAAAGCCGCTTCGATGGACCCAGCCTGCTTCGACAACGCGGCTTTTTATGATCAGATGAGTGCGTCGCGCGATCAAGTCTGGCGAATCTCCCAGGTCACGTACCAGTCGTTTGACATGTCGGCGCAGTTGTTGTCGCTGCTCTCGCTGCTCGTGTTGCTTGCATCGGTGCACTGGCTTGCGCCGTTTGCCGTGGTGCTCATGAGCGCGCCCAAGCTCCTCAATCGCGCGCGCTTCACGCGCAAACGCGCGGCAATGTGGATGAACTACACGCCCACCCGGCGCATGATCGACTACACCGCCAGCATTCTAGGCGAACGCGATTTTGTCAAGGAGACACGCCTGTTTCAACTTGAGCCGCACTTGTTGGACAAGATGCGCATATCGGTCCGCGCATTTCTGGCAGAGGGCCGGGCGATCGTGTTTGGTGAAGAGCGATGGAATGCTGTGCTGTCCCTGTTGCCGCTGATCGGCACGGCAAGCATCTGGATCTATGTGGCTGCTGAAGCGCTGGCGCGGCGCCGCACCGTTGGCGATCTGGCGTTGACATTTCAGGCGCTTGAGAGCAGCCGTCGCGCAATGGACCAAGTCGCCTTCGCGGCTGCGTTCATGGTGGAGAACGCTTTTTTTGTAACGCGGCTATTCGCCTACCTTGATGCGTCTCCGACAAGCTTCGCCGGCGCGCTCAAACGACCTGCTCCCGATGCGCCGGCGCGAACGCCAAACCTGCGTGGCGCGCTCGTGTTTCACAACGTAAGTTTTCGCTACCCTGGCGCCGACAAAGATACGCTCAGTCGCTTAACGTTTACGATCGATCCCGGCGAGCGGGTGGCGTTTGTCGGCGAAAACGGCGCGGGCAAGACCACGCTGATCAAGTTGCTGACGCGTCTTTACGATCCGACCGAGGGCGCAATCACGTGCGACGGCGTCGACTTGCGCGATATGACGCCGGAATCCTGGCGCCGCAAAGTTGGGGTGATCTTTCAGGACTTCGTGCGCTACGATTTGACGCTAAACGACAATCTTGGCTTTGGCGACATCGAGCGCTATCTTGCCGGCATGCTGAACGGCCGGCTGCACACTGCGGCTGAACAAGGTGGCGCCCATGAGGTGGCTGGTGAGCTGTCAAAAGGCTATGAGACCGTGCTGGGACGACGCTTTGAAGACGGCACGGATCTATCAGGCGGCCAGTGGCAAAAAATCGCGCTCTCGCGCGCTTTCGTGCGCGAAGCAGACTTGCTGATCCTTGACGAGCCTACCGCTGCGCTGGACGCTTTTGCAGAAGCCGCGGTCTATAGCCGCTTCGCGGAACTCACTCAGGGCAAATCGACCGTGTTTGTCACGCATCGGCTGTCTAGCGTCAAAATGGCGCAGAAGATTCTCGTGCTCAAAAATGGCGTGTTGATTGAGCAAGGCGACCACCCGGCATTGATGGCACAGGCGGGCGAATATGCGAGCATGTACACGCTGCAGGCTGAGCGATACGGTTGATGATCGTGACCGCGCCATCATCAATCAAGCACTGTCGATGTGTGCGCCTCCCCGGCACGGAATGCATCCCCTCCGTTGGCAAGGGCACCTCAAATGCCAATGAACCCTTCGGCGTGCTACGGCCAAAAATGATGTCGAGCGGCATTGCGTCGCTGGCGCCAAAATTGCCGGATTGCGCGACTTGCGCGGTGTTGCGTGTGCTCTGCCATTGGGCGTTTGAGACTTAATTGAGCCAGTCTTGAGACTGCTGCTTCACACTGTCCTCGACCCGGGAACCGGGCCGAGGACACAATGAAAACAAATTACCTTTCCTGCTTGATTGTGGCTGCCGGTGTCGCAGTGACGGCGTTTTTGCGTCCAGAAACTGGCATGGCCGCCGCTGGTTTCCCGTACAGCACGCATATTGGCGGCGGCAATGACGACTGGGCATCGAGCTTGGCCGTCGGCCCGCAAGGCGACATCTTTATCGCCGGCTACACGTTTTCGAGCGACTTTCCTGGCGCAGGCGCCACCGGCCCGAAAGGGTCTGACGTGCTGGTGATGCGCCTGGACCCAACCGGCAAGCAGATACGCTACAGCGTGTTGATTGGCGGCACAGCCGAGGATCGCGGCTTGAGCATCGTCGTAAATGGGAGCAATGAGGTCGTCGTCGCGGTGCAATCCGGTTCGGCAGACTTTCCGACAAAGAACGCCGCTATCGGCACGCGGCCGGCGAACGCGGACAACGCGCTGTTCAAGCTCAGCTCCACCGGCGCGCTGCTGTGGAGCACCTGGCTTGCGCTCGATCTTGAAGACGCGCACGAGAACGGCCATGTGCTCGCGCTCGATCCGCTGGGCAATGCCTATGTAACCGGCCGGGCTGCCGTGGATGTTCCAGACCCGGACTTTCCCGAGTTTGAGTTTAGCGACGGGCGCATCGGAGTTGAGAAGTTCAACGCTGCCGGCGCGCCAGTCTATGCAACAAGCTATGGCGGCCCCACGCGCAATGTCGAGCGCGGACTGGCGATCGCTGTGGATGGCGCCGGACGCGCATATGTGGCCGCCCTTTCAGAAGACGGGAGCGACGATTTCCCGGTGAGCGCCAGTCCAGCCCAGGCGCTGTGCGGCGCGCGCCTGGCCGACCCAATCGCGCGTTGTGATCGCGACGTGCTCATTGTTGTGTTTGCAGGCGATGGCCAAAGTGTGGACTATGCAAGCTATCTGGGCGGCAGTGACACTGATCTGCCCTCCGATATCGCCATAGATGCACAGCACAACATTGTCGTCGTGGGCGAGACACACTCGCGCAACTTTCCCGTCAAGTCGGCCTTTCAAGCGGCCTTTCCCGGTGACACGAGCAATGCGCGCTTTGCCAACGCGTTTGTCACGCGAATCAACGTGGCCGGCGACGTCGCGTTCAGTACTTATCTCGGGTCGCTTGACGAGCTGGCGATGGACGCCGCCACCAGTGTGGCGATGGACGCCAACGGCAATGCGCATGTCAGCGGGTTGACCGGCGGCACACAGTTCCCGGTGCTCAACGCGGCGCAGCCCGCGCTGGGAGACGGATTCTGCGGGCTGGGCGGCACGGTGCGCCGTTGCTACGACGGCTTCGTAGCGTCGTTCTCCCCTGCCGGTGCCTTGCAAATGAGCACCTACATCGGCGGCGGGCTGGACGATGTGGCGCATGAATTGGCGATCGGCGTCAGGGGGCTCTTCGTCACGGGCTACACCGAGTCCGCAAACTTTCCAAGCACGGGCGATGCGTTGCAGCCGGCGAAGTCGCTCAAGACCGACTTTTTTCTCACACGCGTGGGGAGTGCTGCCGTGGCGGTGCCCACACCGTCTCCGGCGCCCAATCCAGCGTTGACAAAGAAAGTGTTTGTCCCGCTCACGTCGGGATGACCCCGACAGTGAATCGACGTACAAGCAGTCGCATACCCTCCTCATATCGTGAAGGAGGGTATGCGACTGCCGTTTTAGCCGGGAGTACTACGACGGCCGCGCGCTAGGCTGCCGCCAACGCCGCCTCTTCCG
>JANMNW010000591.1:0-6997 GCA_031368515.1 Chloroflexota bacterium | reverse complement strand
ATGACGCCTGCTCGGGACTCAGGACTCGGCACTCGGGACATTCATGAACCGCCTCAAAACTTATGCCCCCACTCTGATTCTCTTCCTCGCCGTGCTGGCGATTTGGGAGATCGTTGTGCGCGCGCTGGACATACCGGTGTTCTTGCTGCCGGCGCCGTCGCGCATTTTGAGCGCGCTGTCGGAAACGTTGGACATCGTTGTCTCCAGCGCCGGCGCGACTTTTCGCAGCGCGATCATCGGTTTTGCCCTCGGCTGCAGCAGCGGCATCCTGGTTGCGCTGGCCACATCGCGCTGGGCGACTGTGCGCGAGGGGCTGATGCCGCTGGCCATCGCGGTCAACAGCGTTCCCATCCTGGCCTTCGCGCCGATTTTGAACAACTGGTTTGGCACGGTCAATCCAACATCCAAAATCGCCATCGTCGCCATCATCACCTTCTTCCCGATGATGATCAACATGGTGCGCGGGTTGACGCTGGTCGAAGCGGGTAAACTTGAGCTGATGCGCTCGCTGGCATCGCGCCCGATCGACGTCCTGCTTAAGGTGCGCCTGCCAAACGCGCTGCCCTTCATGTTCAACGCGTTTAAGGTCTGCAGCACCCTGGCCGTGATCGGCGCCATCGTGGGCGAATACTTTGGCGGTCCGCGCGGCACGCTGGGGGTGTATATTCTTCAGGAAGCAAAGCTGTTCAGGTTTCCCAACGCTTGGGCGGCTATCGTCGTGGCCTCGCTGCTCGGCATTCTGTTCCATCTTGTCATCATCGCGCTGGAGCGCGTGCTGATTCCATGGCATGGCAGTTCGCAAAATTCGTGAGTGTCGCTTAAATCGTGTCCCAAGATATGCCATCTCTTCGAGAGATGGCATATCTACGGCAAGTTTTTCAATAGGAGAGAAAGTCTATGAATCGTTCGCACAGATTATTGTCAGCATCCGTCGCCGCTGCGGCAGTGTTGGCGGCATGTGGAGGCGCCGCCACGCCGGCGGCCAAACCCGCCGCGCCCGCGGGTGAAAAGACCAAGGTCAAGCTGGTCTTGCAGTGGGTGGTCCAGTCGCAGTTCGCAGGCTACTTCGCCGCGAAGGACAAGGGCTACTATGAGGCCGAAGGTCTCGATGTCACCATCATCCCAGGCGGTCCGGATGTGTCCAACTCGCAGTATGTGGCATCCGGTCAGGCCGACATTGGCGTGGGCTGGTTGCCGGGAAAGATTCTGGCGCCACGCGAGAACGGCGCCAAGCTGGTCAACATTGGCCAGATCTTCCAGCGCTCCGGCACGCTCATGATCTCGTTCAAGGACAAGGGCATCACCACGGTCGACGGCTTTAAGGGCAAAAACATTGGCTCCTGGCTTGGCGGCAACGAGCCTGAGCTTTTTGCGGCCATGATCAAAGCGGGCATCGAACCCGACAAGGGCGCAAAGATAATTCAGCAGGGCTTCGACATGAACCAAATGCTGAAGGGCGAGATTGATGTGGCGCAAGCCATGATCTACAACGAATACGCCCAGGTGCTGGAGTCGAAGAACGCGGCTACCGGCGCGCTCTACAAGCCGGAAGATCTCAACGTCATCAACTTTAACGACGTGGGTACCGCCATGTTGCAGGACGCGGTGCTGGCCAAAGAAGAGTGGTTGGCCGACGCCAAGAACCAGGAGACCGCTGTCAAGTTCCTGCGCGCCACCTACAAAGGCTGGATGTTCTGCCGCGACAATCTCGACGAGTGCGTGCAGATTGTGCTCAAGAACGGATCGGCGCTGGGCGAGAGCCACATGCGCTGGCAGCTCAACGAGATCAACGCGCTGATCTGGCCGTCGCCCAACGGCATCGGCATGCTCGACGACACAGCCTACAAGCAGACGGTCGAAATCGCGAAGACCTATGGCGTGATCAAGAAGGATCCCGACGCCGCGGCAGTGCGCACCGACCTGGCCAAGAAAGCGCTTGAAGGCCTCGACGGCGACACCAAAGGCGCGTCGTTCAAGAAGGTAGCGGTTGAATTGAAAGAAGGCGGCAAGTAGTTGAGTGCTGAGCCCCGAGTGCTGAGTCCCGAGCGGGCTTCAGCCACGGGACTCAGCACTCGGGACTCGGAACCAATATGGATTTCGGCATCACCCTCAAAAGCGATTTGGACTGGAAGCGCGAGCTCAAGCTGGCGCAACAGGCGGAAGCCGGCGGCTTTCGGTATGTGTGGAGTTTCGACTCGCATGTGCTGTGGCAGAGCGTTTTTCCGCGCTTTGCGCTGTGGGCCAACGCCACCAAAAAAGTGCGCATCGGCACACTGGTGACCAATCCGGTGGTTCGCGACGTCACCGTGGCATCCAGCGACTTTGCCACGCTGCAAAAGATCAGCGCAGGGCGCATGGACATGGGCATCGGCCGCGGCGACAGCTCGCGGCGGCGTTTGGGCAAAGGCCCGACCACCATGGCCAATCTCGAGGAGTTCGTCGATCAGTTTCGCAAGTTGTGCGCGGGCGAGCACATCGACTATGAAGGCGCGGATGTGCAGCTGACCTGGGCCAACGCCGGCGTGCCGCCCGTTTGGGTGGCGGGCTATGGCCCGATTGCGCTGCGCTCAGCCGGGCGCATCGCCGACGGCATCGTGCTGCAGTTTGCCGACCCGCATCTGATCAAGTGGTGCTTGCAGTTTGTCAAAGAAGGCGCCGAACAGGCCGGACGCGACTATTCAAAGATCAAGATCATGTCGTGCGCGCCCGTGTGGATCAGCGACGATCTGGCCAAAGCCCGCGAGTATGTGCGCTGGTTCCCGGCGCTGGTCAGCAACCACGTGGTGGATTTGCTCAAGAAATATCCCAAAGAGCAGCTGCCGGCCGAACTGGTTACGTATGTCGATGAGCGGCCGCAATACAACTATTTGCATCACGCGCAAGTGGGCAGCGACAACGGGCGCTTCGTGCCCGACGACATCGTCGATCGTTACTGCGTTGTCGGCGGCGTGGCCGAACAGGTGCGCCGCATGCAGGAATTGCGCGATCTCGGCGTGCATCAGTTCAACATATATCTGATGTGCGGCGATGAAGAGAAGCAGGTTAAGGCTTACGCCGAAAAAGTCATCCCGGCGCTGAATGGCAAACGCCGCAGCCCTGCAAAAGCGATGGCAAAGAGTCCCTCGAAGTCGAAGTCAAAATCAAAGCCATCCAGGAAGGCGGCGGCGCAACGCAAATAGTCGCGCAAGGCAACGCGTGCAACGGCAGGCAAAGGAACCGCATATGGCACTTCTGATCAAAAACGGCAACATCGTCACGGCGACCGAAAACTATGTCGCGGACATTTACTGCGAAGGCGAGACGATTACAAAGATCGCCAAAGGCCTTGATGCTCCGCCCGGCGCGACGGTGATCGACGCCACGGGCAAATACGTGTTTCCGGGATTCATCGACCCGCACGTGCACATTTACCTGCCCTTTATGGGCGCCTTTGCCAAAGACGATTACATCAGCGCGAGCAAAGCCGCTCTCGTGGGAGGCACGACCACGCTGATCGAGATGGTCTGCCAGGCCGGCTCGCAGCAGCCTTTGGCCGACGGCTTTGAGTTCTGGATGAAGCAGGCGGCAGGCAAAAGCGCCTGCGACTTCACCTTTCACCAGTCGGTTACGCGCTACGACAAGCAAGTTGAAGGCGAGCTGACCGAGATTGTCAAAGCCGGCGTGTCCAGCTTCAAGATTTTCCTGGCCTACAAAGGCGCGTTTGGCATCGACGACGATGCCTTGTTCAACACGCTCACGCTGGCCAAAAAGCTGGGCGTGATCACCACCGCGCACTGCGAAAACGCCGAGCTGGTCAGCCGCCTGCAACAGAAGCTGCTGGCCGAAGGCAAGACCGGGCCGGAGTATCACTACTGGAGCCGCCCGCCCAGCGTGGAGGCTGAAGGCGTCAATCACCTGATGACCTTCGCCGAGCTGACCGGCGCGCACACCTACATCGTGCACACCTCGTGCAAGGAATCGCTCGACGCCGCGCTGGCGGCCAAAGGGCGCGGGCTGAACGTCTGGGTCGAGACGCTGATTCAATATCTGCTGCTGGACAAGACCTACGCTGAGCGGCCCAACTTTGAGGGCGCCAAATACGTCATGTCGCCGCCGCTGCGCGAGAAATCCAATCAGGACGTGTTCTGGAACGCGCTCAAGCAAGGCTTCGCCTCGACCCTGGCGACCGACCACGCGCCGTTTGATTTCAAGGGCCAAAAGGAAATGGGGCGCGGCGATTTCACAAAAATCCCCAACGGCATCCCGTCGCTCGAAGACCGCGTCAACCTGTATTACACGTACGGCGTGGCGGGCGGGCGCATCGACCTGAACACATTTGTGGCCACCGCCAGCACAAACACGGCAAAAATCTTTGGCATGTTTCCTAAGAAAGGCACGATCGCGCTGGGCAGCGACGCCGACCTGGTGATTTACGATCCCACATATCGCGGCGCAATCTCGGCCAAGACGCACACGATCAACCTCGACTACAGCGCGTTCGAAGGTTGGGAGATCAAAGGCCGCCCAAGCGCGGTGACCGTGCGCGGCGAAGTGGCTGTGCGCGACGGCCAGTTCACAGGCACGATCGGGCGCGGCCAGTTCATCAAGCGCGAGCCGACGCACTAGAAAGTGCTGAGTGCCGAGTCCTGAGTCCCGAGCGGGTCGTGCCGTGCGCGACCACTCGGGACTCAGGCTCCGGACTAACCGCTCGGTACTACCCGCTCATGTTCGACTATCACGTCCACACATCGTTCTCCGAAGACTCCACCGCGTCGATGCAATCGCAGTGCGAAGCAGCGATCGCGCGCGGCATCAAACAGATCGCGTTCACCGAGCACGAAGACTACAACCCGTCCGATCCCACATCCTTCTACTTCAAGCATGCGGCGTATATGGCCGAGGTGGAGCGCTGTCGGGCGCTGTTTGCCGGGCGGCTGACCATCCGCGCCGGCATCGAGATCAGCGAGCCGCACCGCTACCCCACCCTCGCCGCGCAGGCGCTGGCCGCACAGCCGTGGGACTTTGTGCTGGGTTCGCTCCACTGGCTCTCGCCAACCATCAACACCTATTTGCCCGAGTTTTTCGAACACAGCGGCAATTGGCGCAAATCTCTGCAGCTGTACTTTGAGGAGACGGTGAATCTGGCGGAACATGGCGACTTTGATGTGCTGGCCCACATCGATTACGCCACGCGCTATAACCGCCACCTGATTGACGGCGAATACGACATTCACGAATTTGAGTCCGTAGTCAAAGACATTTTGCGCGCCGTGATCCGGCGAGGCAAAGGCATCGAGATCAACACCAACCCGATGCGCAGCGGGCGGGCGCCGAATCCTGATAGCGTGGTGATTGAGTGGTATCGCGGGCTGGGCGGCGAGATCCTGACCGTCGGCACAGATTCACATACGCCCACACACACCGGGCTGCATATTCCCGAAGCAGTTAGCATCGCCCGCGACGCTGGCTTTACGCATCTGGCGACGTTTGAACGCCGCCGCCCTACGCTCGTGCCGATCGACTAAAAGTTATGTCAATCAAAGGGTCCTACCACTTTCCGGGAGTGGTTACACCTTTCGGGGGTGTTGTCATTAATATTCCGCTCACCCACGCCACATAAACTTCCGCTCATGTTTCACCGTGCCCAATGGCTGCTTGACAAGCTTGTTGCCGAGTTCAAGCACCACGCCGATCCACAAAACCACAAACCCATTACCATCGAGCCCGTCACAGATGTTCGCGCAAAAGTCGGTATGGCAGTCATGGGCAGTTTTGGACTGCTCATGGTTCCCGTAGCCGCAGCACTGCCGATTTTGCCAACCTGGCCCTTTGCACTCGTGCTCATCATCGCCATGGCGCGCAGTTCAACGCGTTTCCGTGTTTGGCTGAGTAACAACCGGGCCTTTCACACCCTGATGAGTGTGGTGCGCACCCGGCCCGAATGCGTGTTTCGCATGGCCAACCGGGCAATGACCTGGATGCTCGGCGACAGAGGCACAGCCTCGCAAACCCCGATTGGCTGAACGCGCGCCGCGCACCGAGTCCGCTGCCGCGCGCATTGTCACGGCCGTCATCGGCTGCGCCTGCGCGCTTGTGGGCATCGTGTCGCTGCCGTTGCCATTGTTTCCGTCACTGCTATTTTTGCTGGTCGGGCTGGCGTTGATCGCGCGCTCGTCGCTGCGCATCCGGCGTTGGCTGTTTGCGCAAGCCTGGTTTAGCCGGGCGCTGGCTCGCGTCAAAAGCCAACGCGCGCATCAGATTCTGGCGCGCTTGCTGGGAACGCCCTAGCCCGGCTACAACGTCAACTCGCCACGAATCACCGCCGCTGCGGCTCCGCCGACTTTGACCGCCTCGATCGCGTCGCGGGGGCCCACAACCTCAACTTGGGCGATGCCTGGCCGGCCCATCCAATGGCCTTGTTCGGCCTTGAAAACCGGCGCGTCGATCAGGCCATAACGCCACAGATATGCGCCCATGTTTCCGGTTGCCGAGCCGGTGAACGGATCTTCAAACGTATCCGGCGGCGTGCCAAAATGGCGCGCAAACGTGTCGCCGGCCGGCGTCGCGCCTTGCAGGCAGAACACATGCGGGCTGAAAAATCTCCCGCGTGCGCGCAGGGCCAAATACGCGGCAGGCTTTAGCTCAATGCGCCGCAGCGCCTCTTGATCCCGCACCGCAATCATCAATTGCTTGGTGCCAGTGCTGACGACCTGGATCGGCACGCCGACCAGCGCATCGCCGGCCGCCAACCCAAATACCGGCATTACGTCGTCGGCCGCCAACGTTTCGAAAAACTGCGGCCGCTGCTGGGTCATCACCGCCTTGGTCATGCGACCGTCGCGCGCATGAATCTCAACGCGAATCAGGCCCACCTGCATTTGGAATGTGACCATGGTCACCGGACCGTTTAGCGCCACCCTGCCGGAATCGACCAGCGCAAACGCCGTGGCGATCGTCGGATGCCCGGCCAGCGGGATTTCTTCCGAGGGCGTGTAGTAGCGCACGCGCACATCCGCGC
>JANMNW010000571.1:0-1816 GCA_031368515.1 Chloroflexota bacterium | reverse complement strand
GTCGCTATAAAGCGTCTGGGCGCGTCCTGGACGCGCTGGCGATACTCGACAAATTGGCCACCAATGAAGACCTTAACAAGAAAGACTGGCGTCCCCACCTCATAGCGCGCGCCAAGCTTTGGCTGGAACTCTATGGCTGGGCGGACAGGGCAACCTGCCGACGGCAACCGCTGGCGCAGGTCCCCGACCGCAAATTGGAGCCTGCCGGCGCTGCGGAGCTGGACCTATTGTTCGCGAAACTACTCCAGCGTCCTTGGTCGGCCGGCGACATCGCCCAAGCGGCGATGCTCCAACAAGGTGATCAGCTTGTACGCAACAGCCAGATCACTGCCATTGCGCCCATGTTGCTCACGCTGCTGCAGCATGTGCCTCAAACCAAAAGTGCCGACAATTCACTGCGAACTGTTATGCTCAAAGAGGCAGAGACAATCCAGCGTTGCATGGCGAAATCCCAAGACGACAGCCGCGACTAGCTAACCAATCGCCAGCGAGACCTTGACGCCAGCTCCAGGCGCCGTGTCTGTGCCTTGGGTCTTGAGTCGATCGAGAGCCCGCCAGAAGGGACCGTCGTGGCTGTCGCCGCCGCGATAGTGAACCGTGCCATGACGATCCACGAGAAACATCGCTGGCGTGGCCTGTACGTCGAGTGCGCTATTGCACCGGCCACCGTCATCATAGAGGACGCGCAGGGGAATATTACGCGCACGCGCCAGGTCGTCGGCAAACCGCCAGCGTTTGACAAAATCAGGCCGCGCACCGGAAGAACCTTCGGATATGTTTCCCACCGCACTGATCACATGAACAAACGGCAGATGTGATTTGATGGTAGGATAGAGGCTGACGAGATTGTAGAGCAAGCTCGCATAAGGGCCGTTGACGCGATAGTCGCTCATCGCAATAACAACTCCCAACTGATGCGGTTCGAGAGCCGCAAGACATTCGGCGAGTGATACCGATGGACTTGCAGCCGCGCGACGGAGATCAATCGGACCGTCCAGCGGATCGACATTCGGCAGCACGTACATCAACGGCATTGGATGCGCTGCCACGTGTTCGGGTGCTGCAGTTGTTGGCGTTCCGGCTTCTGTCAGTGCACCTGCCAAGCGTTTGCTCTCAGGGACCCTCTGGAAGGCTGCGCTCAACAAATTCGTAACGCGCTCCAGAGGTTTTCCTTCCGCCATACTCACCAAAGCCTCACCATAGAGGCCGATGGCCTGAACAGTCGAAACTGTCCCACGCATCAGCGCCTCATCCAATGTTGGCATCAGCTTGCGCGCAAGCCTACTATGTCCACGACGGGCTGCTGCAATCGCTGCACCGACAAGAAGATATCGCTGATTGGCGGTCGGTGCAGTCAACGTCACCACGCGGGATTCGGGTCTGATGGCAGAAAAACCTGGGATCAACGAACGCGTACAGCCCATCAGGGCCGCGTGCGTCAGCTCATCGAACACAGCATCCGACCCTTTCAAAACCCGCTCGATCCAGACCGTCGGCGGCGCGCTGATGTTTTGGACATCCTGGCGCACGAGAGTCTGCGGCCGCTCCAGCCGCATGCCCCACGGAAATCCTTCCGTCTCAATATGTGTCACCGTACGGGCAACAGGATCGATAAATTGTGACCGCATGCGGCCACTTTTGCTGCGCGCCTGGATACTGTCCCAAAGCGGCGCAATGGCGCGATCTTGCTCAACGATATAAAGTTGACCGGTTTTCACCCCCGCGGCGGCAGCAACAGAACCGGGATAGACTTCCAAAACTTCCAGCGACGCGTTGGGGACTCTTTTGCGCCGCCAGCGAAAGCTTTGTTGATGTA
>JANMNW010000565.1:0-9943 GCA_031368515.1 Chloroflexota bacterium | reverse complement strand
CTATTTTGATCCCGTAGCGGCGCGCAGGGCAATGGCCAGGCGGCGCGCGCCCTCGCGCAGCTGCTCCGGGCCCAGCATTGCAAAACACAGCCGGATGTGGTTTCTTCCGGGCATGCTATCGCCGGCGAAAAAGCGCGTGCCGCGAAGAAACGACACGCCGCTGGCTTCGGCGCGCGCCAACAGCACATCTTGATCGATTGCATCGGGGATGCGTACCCACACAAAGAAGCCGCCCGCCGGAGTTTTCATCTTGCAGCCCGGCGCCTCTTGAGCAAGCGCACCCAGCAGTGCATCGCGGCGTTGACGGTAAGCCACGCACAAACGCGTCACATGCGCGCCAAAATCATAATCATCAACATAGGCGGCAATCATGGTTGCCGGAAATTGCACGATACCGCCGCCGCTGTCAAACAAGCCGCTGCTGGTGATGCCTTGAATAATCGCCGCGCTGGCGGTGATCCAACCGACGCGCAGGCCTGGCGCCAGCGATTTCGAAAAAGAGCCCATGCGCGCGACGACCCCCGCGGGCGCCATCGACCAAAGAGACGGCTGCACAACGTGGTCATACGTCAATTCGCGATAGGCATCGTCTTCGAGAATGAGCACGCTTTCGCGCGCCGCAATCTCCACAATTGCCTGCCGGCGCGCCATGCTCCAGGAACGGCCGCTGGGGTTATTGTGCGTGGGCACGCAATACAGCACGCGCGGGCGAACGCCACTTGCCCGCAGACGACGAATAGCATCACCAAACTGCTCCGGATCCAGGCCGTCATCATCAGAAGCGACCGCTTCGATGCGCAGCGGATGATCGCGCAAGACGCGCACGGCCAGATGATATACAGGCGATTCGACCAATGCCCCATCGCCTGGCGCCGTGTTCAGTTTGAGCAACGTGTCCAGCGCTTGCGATATCCCGGCCGATAGCGCGATTTGATCGGGCCGAATGTCCCTGCCCTCCTGCTTGGCTGCGCGCGCACACAGCCAGTCGAGCAGTGGGCCGGGGCCAGCGGCCCAACCATAGTTGAGCGCATGCACGCCAAAGCGCGCAAACACCCGATCTGCCGACTCGCGCAATTCCTCCGCAGGCAGAAGCCCCGGGTCGGGATGACCCAACCCCAGGTCGAGCAAGCCCGGTCTCAAGGCCATTTGCGTTTCGGAAAGAAAGAGTTCATTGATCATTGATGGCTTAAGACTATAACGCCATGCCCATGCCACACTTGCAATGCGTCTGAGCCCCCGCCAACTCTGTTAGACTCCCGCAGCGATGGCAAAGCACACCCGAGATGAAGCCTGGGCAATCGTGACCGAATGGACAACTGACCCGGCATTGCAGCGGCACATGTTATCTGTCGAAACAGCCATGCGGTGGTATGCGCCGCGCTATGGCGGCGATGTTGAGCAATGGGGCATCGTCGGATTGATCCACGACTTTGACTATCAGCGCTATCCAGACCTGAGCACGGGCCACCCAGTGACGGGTGTGGAGCATCTGCGTGGCTTGGGCTGGGACGAGGAAATACTCAAGGCGATTCTTGCGCATGCGACCGAGCGCACCGGCGTCGTTCCAGAAACAGCCATGGAAAAGACGCTTGTGGCGGTCGACGAGTTGACCGGCTTTGTCGCCGCGGTCGCATTTGTGCGGCCGAGCAAAAACATCGCCGATGTGCAGGTGTCATCGATCAAAAAGAAGTGGAAAGAAAAAGGTTTTGCCGCAGGCGTGCATCGCGATGAAATCGAACGGGCAACCGAACGCCTGGGCGTGCCGCTCGACGAGCACATCCAAAACGTGCTGACCGCCATGCAGGGCAATGCCGTCACGCTGGGGTTGGACGGCGTAAAACAGGCTTAATGCGCGCATGGAAGATCGCAAGGGCGCGCGCCGCCCAGTCTACAAACGCTGCCCGGCTTGCGGCTCGCGCGTCGAGAGCGCCGAACCGACCTGCGAAATCTGCGGGCATGTGTTTGGCGAAACCCAGGCCATCCCCAAAGCGGAAATGGAAGCGGCCGTGCGGCGCGAGCGCGAACGCTCAGCAGAGGCGGGCGCGGACAAAGTCGCCGGCAACGACACATCTGCCGCGGCAGGCGCCAGCCCTTCCAGCGGCGGCATCAGATCCGGCCCCAACAGCGCGGCGGCGCGCCGCGATGCGGGTGCCGCCGCCAGCGCACGCATGCGCGAGCGGGCGACCCAGCGCATGCGGCCCTCGCGCCAACGTCCGGAGATCCCTTGGGGCGTGCTGGGCGTGGTTGCGGTGATCATCGCCGTGTTGGGCGGCGGCGCCTATCTGCTGTCAAGCAGAGTCGCCGACACCACCCGCGTGAGTAATGGCCGATCCGGCACACCCCCAACCATTGCCGCGCAACCCGATGCGCCCAAGCTTGTCGTGCCCACGCCCATCCCCACGTTCGCCGCGCCGGCGCCGCCTACAGTTGCGGCAGTTTTCCCCACCCGAACGCCCGTGCCGCCCGAGGAATACACCATCGTGGCCGGCGATACCTGCAGCCAGATCGCGCAGCGTTTCAAAGTGCCCTACAGCGAATTTCTGCGCATCAACAATCTAAACGACACCACATGCACGCGTATTCAGTTGGGCGACAAGGTGCTTATCCCGCCGCCAACAGCCACGCCTGGGCCAAGCGAAACACCCGCCGCAGATGTCACACCGCAGCCACAACCAACGCTGGGGGCCAATCTCACACATGAAGTCAAGAGCGGCGACACATGCAGCACCATTGCCGAACGTTATCAGATCAGCGTCGATGACATCATCCGGCAAAACCCGGATCTCAACCTCAACCAGCAATGTTTGATTCAGGTGGGCGTCAAGCTCAACATTTCGCGCGCAGGGGCAGCGGTGCTTGCCGAAGCCACAGCCTATGTGATCAGCGCGCCGACAAGCCCCTCCAGCTACGCTGCGCCCGTGGCCTTGGTGCCGGTCGACAACGCAAAAATCGATGTGGCGGCGTTTAGCCTTGAGTGGCTGTCGGTCGGCGCGCTAAAGGCCAACGAATGGTATGTTGTTCAAATACAGCCGGCAGGCGCCATCACGGTGCCCATCTTCGAGACAAAAGAAACATCAATCCGATTGAGCGGCGACTTGATTGCGGGTGAGACTGAGCGAAGCATGGCGTGGTGGGTGCAAGTGCGGCAAAAAGTTGGCACCATGGCCAGCGGCCAGCCGGTGTATAACGACTTGAGCCCGATCAGCAATGTGCGACGGTTTACGCTGATTCGCCCGCCCCCTACCAACACACCATTGCCGTAACATCTCACTGCGATGCACGGACGGACATCAGATTGCAACGCGCCGTGCATATACAATCGTTGGACACGCGTACAAATTTGTCCGAAGTCGATAGCGTCATTTTGACACTCCATCGCCATCCGCGTGTTGCTTTGCGTCGAAATTCTTGTCGACGGAATAAAATCACAACGCAACAGGATATTCGTCATCAAAAACACTTGACATTCGCTTAAAGGACCCTACACTACGCACTCGATCATGCAGGGAATTCGCGCGCGCGATCGATGGCGATTTGGATCATCAGTTCTGGTATTCAGCCAGGAATCGGGCGAATTTTCGTCCTCCACAAAAGACTGGGAACAGTTTGACGCCTGCCATCAATGTCGCGGCAACGCCTTGATTGATGAAACGCCGGATGGCGATCTGGTCTGCCACATTTGCCGAGCAACCCTGCCCCGCCCCAACAGCTGATAAACGCGCGCACGGCGGGCGTGTCCCGCCATTCACTAAAGCAAGCTTTCAGGGCGTTCTACTTAAGAGCGCCTTTTCATTTACTCATCCGGCCGCGTTAAACTATGCACCTTCATGTTGAACGAGATGGTGATGGGAAACACGCAGCCTGCCGCGCCAGTGCGCACCGTTGATGCATTCGGCCGTCACATCAATTATCTGCGCGTCTCGCTGACCGATAAATGCAATCTGCGCTGCGTCTATTGCATGCCGGAGCAGGTGGTCTTCCGGCCCAACGAAGAATTGTTGAACGACGATGAATTGCGCACTGTGCTGCGGGCAGCCAGCATGCTGGGGTTCGATAAGTTTCGCTTGACGGGCGGCGAGCCGACCGTGCGGCCGAGCATCGTTGAGATTGTTCAATCGATCCGCGAACTGCCGAACACGCGCGAAATCGCAATGACGACCAACGGCCTGCGGCTCAAGCAGCTGGCCGCGCCGCTCAAGGCCGCCGGTCTGGCGCGCGTCAACATTAGCATCGATTCGCTCGATCCCGCCAAGTTCAAGCGCATCACCAGATGGGGCAAACTGCAGGATGTGCTGGATGGCATCGCCGCCGCCGAAGATGCAGGCCTTACGCCGGTCAAGCTCAACGCGGTGGTGATTCGCGGCTTTAATGACGACGACGTGCCGGCGCTGGCCGGCCTGACGCTGAACAAGCCCTGGCAATTTCGCTTTATCGAGGTCATGCCGTTCGCCGATGTGGCCGAGTTTCAGCAGGCGACCATTGTCACCAGCGCGGAAATGATGCGACAGATCGAGGCCGTTCATGGCGCGCTGATGCCGGACAATGATGGTCAGCTTGACGGTGAAGCGCGCATGTTTCGCCTGCCAAATGCTGCAGGCAGCGTGGGTTTTATCAGCCCGATCAGCGCGCCATTTTGCGCCAGCTGCAACCGCGTGCGACTCACCGCCGATGGCACGCTGCGCTTGTGCCTGTTGCGCGATGGCGAATTGGATCTCAAAACCCCCTTGCGCACCGGCGCGAGTGCGGACGATCTGGCGGAACTCATCCGGCAAGCTATCTGGCGCAAGCCATGGGGCCACGACCTGGGCAGCGGACTAATCCCCATGAATCGCATCATGAGCGAGATTGGAGGCTAGATGAGTTCCGAGTCCCAAGCATCAAGCCCCAAATCCTCCTCTCCGTTGACCCATCTCAATGCCTCTGGCGACGCGCGCATGGTCGATGTCAGCCAGAAAGACGACACGCAACGGGTGGCGGAAGCGGCGGCGCGGGTGCGCATGTCGCGCGAAGCGTTCGACGCCATCGTCGCGGGCAATCTTAAAAAGGGCGACGCCCTGGGCGTGGCGCGCATTGCCGGCATCATGGCGGCCAAGCGGACCAGCGAGCTGATCCCGCTGTGTCATCCCATCGCGCTCACGCGCGTCGAGGTCACCTGCACGCCCGATTCCGAAGCCGGCGATGCGATCGACGTTTTTGCCCGGGTGGCTTGCCTGGGCAAAACTGGCGTCGAAATGGAAGCGCTCACGGCAGCCAGCGTGGCGGCATTGACGATCTATGACATGGCCAAAGCCATCGACAAAGGCATCGTGATTGAAGCGATAAGATTGCTGTCCAAAAGCGGCGGCAAAAGCGGCGATTGGAAACAGCAATGAAGATCCAGCTTTTCGCCACACTCAAAGAAAAAGCAGGCCAGCCTGAAATCACGGTGACGCTCGGGGACGGCATGACCGTGCGCCAATTGCGAGAATTGGTGGGCCGCGAGTATCCACAATTGGCAGAACTGGCGCTGCGCTCGGTGGTCGCGGTCAATCGCGAGTTTGCATTTAACGAAGACACGATTCGGGCAAGCGACGAAGTCGCGCTCTTTCCCCCCGTGAGCGGCGGCGGCAGCTAG
Organism: Chloroflexota bacterium; assembly: GCA_031368515.1. Taxonomy (GTDB): domain Bacteria; phylum Chloroflexota; class Anaerolineae; order J036; family Brachytrichaceae; genus CANJQH01. Next base: position 4,329 of record JANMNW010000565.1, on the reverse strand, counting down.
GCCGTTAGAATTCGCCACAAGACACCATGGACCCGACCCTTCTCGAGATCACCGCGGCGCCGATCGACTTGAACATGCTGCAACAGGCAGTCACCACGCCGCGCGACGGCGCGGTTGTGCTATTTACAGGCACGGTGCGCGGGCAGACCGGCGCGGCGCTGACGCACAAGCTGGAATACGAGGCGTATCAAGCCATGGCCACCGAAAAACTGCGCCAGGTGGCGGATGAAATGCGCGAGCGCTTCACCGACATCCACGGCATTGCGCTGGTGCAGCGAATCGGCGAAATGGCCATCGGAGAGCCCACTGTCGCGGTGGCGGTGAGCGCCGGCCACCGCGGCGACGGCGCATTTGAAGCCGCGCGCTACGGCATCGACCGGCTCAAGCAGATCGTGCCGGTTTGGAAAAAAGAAACCCGGCCGGATGGATCGTCGTGGATTGAAGGCGAATACACGCCATCTTCGAACGACCGCCGACCCGATCCCTCTGGCGCATGACGCGCACCCTGCAAATCATTGTCGCGTCCGCCGCGCTGATCGCAGGCGGGGCCGGTCTGGCTCTGAGTGCGCCAGATCTGGCCGCCTGGAGCATCGCAGCGATTCCCTCGGTGGCACTGCAAGCCATCGCATTTGGCACGCTCACGCTGTTGCCCGGCCTGGCGCTTTTGCGGCTGCTCTGGCCCGGCACGCGAGACGGCTTTTCGCTCGACTCCATCGAGCGTTCGGCCATTGCATTGACTCTGGGGCTGGCATTGCCGCCGTTGCTGCTGCTGCTGTGCCGTTTGCTTGGGCTGACCTGGACGCGCACCGCCACCTATTTGTATGTGCTCGCCGCCGGCATCGTCTGGGCCAGTGGGCTGCGGCGCGCGTCGTTTCGCCTGCCTCGCTGGTCGAGCGCCCTGCTGCTGCTATTGCTGTTTGCGGCGCTGCTTGCGCGCATGTACACCGTGCGCGACTTGCCAACCGGGCTGTTTGGCGACTCATATCACCACACGATGGTGACGCAGCTGTTGGTGGACAACGGCGGGCTATTTTCGTCGTGGGCGCCCTATGCGCCAATGACGACGTTTACCTATCACTACGGCTTCCATGCGAATGCCGCCTTCTATCACTGGTTCTCAGGCGTGCCCGTGCTTCAGGCAGTGGTGCACTCTGGACAGTTGCTCAATGTGTCCGCAATGCTGGCCGCCTATGCGCTGATCAGCCGGCTTGCACGTTCAAGCCCAAATGCGCCCAGCGCAGTGCTCGGCCTGCTGGCCGCTACTTTCACTGGGTTTGTCAACCCGCATCCGGCGTTTTTTGTCAACTGGGGTCGCTACACGCAACTGGCTGGCCAGGTGATGTTGCCCGGCTTGCTGTTGTGCTGGGCGCTGCTCATCGACTATGCAATTTCAAACAACACACCTTCGGCGCGCGATCGCTGGCGCGTCGTGCTGCTGTGCGGTCTGGCTACGGCCGGCATGATGCTCACCCACTACATTGTGACGCTGTTTGCCGCTTTGATGGTCGGCGTGTATGCGCTGGTGGCAGTGCTCAAAAACGGCAACTGGCGGCCAGCAGGACGCGCGCTCGCATGGTGTGTTGCAGCGGCCTTGATCGCGCTCATTCTGGCCGGACCCTGGCTGCAGAACACGCTCACCGGCAACCTGACCCGCAACACCAACTCCTTTGTAAGCGGAGCTGCCGGCGCAGCCCGCATCGCCAGTTACTCGGCATTGCGGCCAATCGTGCCGGACTATCTCAACCGAGGCGTGTTGTGGCTGGCTCTTGCCGGATTGGGCATCGCCATCGCCCGGCGCGCCTGGCGTGTGGCGCTGCTCGGAGCCTGGAGCGGACTACTGATAGTGTCGGTCACGCCCGGCACGCTGGGACTGCCGGGCTCCGGTGTAATCGACACGCTAACAGGTTACATCGCGCTCTATGTGACGATGACGCCGCTAGCTGCCTACGGCGCGGCCAGCATCGGCGACTGGCTGCTGACCCGACTCAAGATAGGTCAGCGCCGGGAGCCGCTCCTTGCCATGTTCACCACCGGAGCGTGCGTGTTGCTTGCCCTGTGGGGCGTGGGCTGGCAACGCAACATCGTGAATACCGCCGCATATCAATTGGTGGCGCCAGCAGACATGCGCGCGATGGAATGGATTCGCAACAATACGCCGGCCGGTGCGCGATTTCTTGTCAACGCATTTCCCGCTTATGACGGCACACTGATCGCGGGTTCCGATGCGGGCTGGTGGCTGCCCTTGTTGTCCGGGAGGCAGTCCAGCCTGCCGCCTCTGGCGTATGGCAGCGAACGCGGAGTGAGTGAAGTGCCCGCCATTCGCGACGCCACAATAAACCTGTGGATCGCGTTGCGCGGGGCGCCCTTGGCCGACGGCCGGCCAATTCGAATCGATGTGACGCGCCGGGAGGCGTTGTCGCTGCTGCGCGCGCGGGGCATCACACATGTGTACTCCGGAGCTGAGCGATCTCCGGAACGCGAAAACGCCGACTACATTGATACGTCCGCCCTGCGATCGAGCGACGCCTTTCAAATGATCTACGACCGGGACGGCGTCGAGGTCTTCGCGATGCGATAATCCGCCGCGATGAAGGTTTGCGTCATTGGCCCGACCTGGCCGTTCCGCGGCGGCATTGCGCACTACACCACGCTGCTCGTGCGCCATCTGCGCGAGCGGCATGATGTGCGCTTCATCTCATATCTGAAGCAGTACCCCAAATTTCTGTATCCGGGCAACACAGCCATGGATCCCAGCCCGGATTCAAGCGTGCTCAAGATCGAGTGCGAGCGCGTGCTGACGCCGATGAGCCCGCTCAGCTGGTTTCGCGCGTTCGAAATGATCCGGCGCGACAAGCCCGATCTGCTGATTCTGCAGTGGTGGACGCCATTTTGGTCGCCCATGCTTTTTCTGCTGACCCGCCTGTTGCGGCGCTTCCACAAGCATCCGATGCGCACGATCTTTTTGTGCCATCACCTGATCGCGCCGGACGGCGGCATCTTTGACTGGTTTCTGGCCCGCCGCATCCTGCGGCATGGCGACGCATTCATCGTGATGAGCGAGGAAGACTTTGCGCTGATGCGACGCGCGCTGCCCCGGGCCACAATCAAAGGCACGACGCACCCGCCTTACGACATTTTCAGCCGCGAGCCGTTGCCACAGGAAGACGCGCGCGCGCAACTGGGGCTCGATGCGGGCGCGCCGGTGCTGCTGTTCTTTGGCTTTGTGCGCCATTACAAGGGCCTGCGTCACCTGATCGAAGCGATGGCCAAGGCGCGCCAGTCGCTCCCGGTGCACTTGCTCATCGTGGGCGAGTTCTGGGAAGATGAACGGCCGTATCGCGATTTGATCAAAAAGCTCGGCCTGGAGAACGCCATCACTGTTGTCAACAAATACATCGCCAATGACAAAATGTCGCTGTATTTCTCGGCGGCCGACGCTGTGGTGATGCCGTATCTCGAAGCCACGCAGAGCGGTGTGGCGCAGCTGGCCATCGGCTTTGAGCGGCCGATGATTGCCACCTCTGTCGGCGGATTGCCAGAAGTCATCCGCGATGACGACATCGGCTTGATCGTGCCACCCGCTGACAGCGACGCGTTGGCCGACGCCATTCTGCGCTTCTTCCACGGCGACCTTGCGAAGCGGCTTGCGGACAACATCCGCACCGGCAAGGACACCGCATCCTGGCAGCCGCTGGTCCGCCTGATTGAGGACCTGGCCATGCCGGCGGAGGCCGCCACAGCGCCGCAGGCATTGAATGTCGCGCCGAATCGCGCGCCATGAGCCACGCCCAACGCACACACGACGATCGCTATTTGGGCTACCCAATTGAGTACGGCTTCACCGGTGTGCACAAACGCCTGGGTGTGGCGCGACGCTATGTCGATTGGCTCGGCGCGCGCGTGCTGGACGCCGGATGCGGCAATGGCGCGTACACCGTGGAAATTGCGCGTGAAGCGGCCACGGTCGTTGGCGCGGATATTGAAGTCCTTCGCTTGCTGGAGCTGGCCCGGCATGCCGGCAACTTGCCGGGAGTCGGCGCCGCCTATGCGCCCTGCGAGCAACTGCCATTTGCCGATGCGCAGTTTGACGTGGCATTTTGCATCGAAACGCTTGAGCACGTCAATGACGAGGCCCTGACGTTGCGCGAGCTTTCGCGCGTGCTGCGGCCTGGCGGCAGCCTGGTGCTTTTCGTGCCAAACAAGCGCTACGTGTTTGAAACACACGGCATTCGCTTTCGCGGCAAGTATTTGCCGCGCAGCTATCTGTATCCGTTCATCAGTTGGCTGCCGCGCGCGCTGCATGCGCGGCTGGCCATCGCTCGCATCTAC
>JANMNW010000545.1:0-6154 GCA_031368515.1 Chloroflexota bacterium | reverse complement strand
GATCCCTGCGATTTTCTTTGCTCAAATCGAAGAGATTTTGGTGATTAGGTACTAATGCGACTGCGCGGACGACGAAAAGCGCGTCCAGGACAAGCCACTACAGATCCGAAACAAAGCGATAGGGTTGCGATCCGAAGCGCGGCAGGCCTTTGCGCATGAGCATATAGCCACCGCAGTGCAGTCGACCGCCTTGCTCAAGGTGCTCGACCACTGCGCGACGCAGGCGCGTGTCGCGTGGGGCTAATGTGGCCGGCACATCGTGGCTGGCCGCGATTTGGCCGGGTTGTCGTCACGCGCGTTATAGGCGCCATTGAGCTATTCGGACGTGCATTCGGAGGACAAACCGCCACCGCGCGCCTTGCGGGTGCCTCTGCTCGCGGTGAATCCGGCAAAGCACAGCTTGTAACAGGCGAAAATGCCTATTGATGGATCACGTGGCAGTGAATATCTTCATAATCATATGCGATTGGCCAAGCATTTTGCAGTTCTGAGTGTTGCTTTCGCAGTGCTACTTGTGGGTTGCTCGCCCATGCTAACGGGTGCGACTGCTTCGGCCACGGCGACGCCCGAAGCTGCTCTTCAAGAGCCTGACGGCGAGCGGTTGTTTAGCCAGAACTGCGCCGCCTGCCATGGCGAGCAGGCGCGCGGCACGAAGCAGGGGCCGCCGCTTGTCCATAAGATCTATGAGCCAAGCCACCACAGCGATGCCGCTTTCGTTTCGGCGGCGCGCAACGGGTCAAAACAACATCACTGGCCGTTTGGCGACATGCCCGCCCAGCCCCAGGTGACTGAAGTACAGGTGAAAGCAATCACCGCATATGTGCGCGTTTTGCAGCGCGAAGCGGGCATTCGCTAGTGGAATACGGACCCAAATGAATAATCCAGTATCGCGGCGTGGTTTTGTGCGGTTGTTGAGTGCAGGCGGTGCTGCCGCGGTTGGCGGTGTTTTGAGCGGCTGTATCTTGCAGCCAGGCCGAAGCGTTGCTCCAAACAGGAGTGCGCCGGTCGGGCGCGGGCCAGGCAAGGACTTCGTGCCCGATCTCGAGATCGGCCTGCGGGCGACAGCGGCCAGTGTGCCCATTCTCCCCGGCAAACAAACGTCGGTCTGGACCTATCAAGCCAGCCTGATCAAAGGCGATGCCGGAAGCCTCGCCACACTGCAAGACAACTACCTTGGTCCGGTTATTCATGCCAAAAAAGGCCAGCGTGTGCGCGTCACGTTTCAGAACGACTTGCCGGCCGACCAGCCTTCGATCGTGCATTGGCATGGCCTGCGGTTGCCCGAGGAAATGGACGGTCATCCGCGCTACGCCATTCAATCCGGACAATCGTACGTGTATGAATTCGAAGTCATCGATCGCGCGGGCCCGTATTGGTTTCATCCTCACCCGCATGGACAGACGGCTCACCAGGTTTACATGGGCTTGGCCGGTCTGTTCATCGTGAGTGACGAAGAAGAGGCCGCTGCCGGATTGCCCACAGGCGAGTTCGATGTGCCGCTCGTTATTCAGGATAGATCCTTCGATGCAGACAACCAGTTTGTCTATCATGCTGCCTCTGCAGGCATGATGGGCGGCGGGATGATGAATCACAGTATGCCTGGCATGGGCGATTCGGCTACGCCAGGCGCCGGCGGCATGATGGACGGCGGCATGCAGGCGATGATGGGCATGCTTGGTTCACAGATGCTTGTGAACGGCAAGCCGAACTTCGCTCTGTCGGTCGCAACACGCGCTTACCGCCTGCGGCTATGGAACGGTTCCAACGCGCGCATTTACAAACTGGGCTGGAGCACTGGCGAGCCCATCGTGGTGCTTGGCACCGATGGTGGTCTGCTGGAGAAGCCCGTCACAAAACCCTATGTGATGCTGGCGCCCGGCGAACGCCTCGAGATTTGGGCCGACTTCCGCGCCATGAAAACAGGGACGGAGATTACGATGGAAAGCCTGCCGTTTGAAGGCGCCGAAGATCCTGGCGGCATGATGGGCGGCATGATGGGCGGCATGATGAATGGCAACGCGCCGGCACAGGGAGCGCCGCTCACATTATTTAGCGTGAAGGTGGAACGATCGGAAAATGAAACGCGCAAGCTTCCCGCGACGCTTTCTGCCATTGCACGGCTGCGCCCTGAAGACACCGTCAACGCAGCCAATCCCCGCCAGATGGCGCTGACGCTCAACGGCATGCAATGGCTGGTCAACGGCCGGCAGTTCGAGATGGAAGCGGTGCTGCCCGAAGAGACGGTGAAGCTGGGTTCGAGTGAGGTCTGGGAGATCGTCAACAAGCTCAACCCGGGCCAGATGATGGACGCCAACGGTATGGCGCATCCGATTCACATTCACGGAGTGCATTTTCAGGTGCTCAGTCGCGAGGTGTTGCCACAACTGAAGGCGGGCTGGGATACGGTGCGCGAAGGCCTGGTGGATGAGGGCTGGATGGATACGTTGCTGGTCATGCCCGGCGAGCGTGTCAAGCTGGCAATGAAGTTTGAACGGTATGGTGGCACATTCGTTTATCACTGCCACAACCTGGAACATGAAAACAACGGCATGATGCGCAACTACCGCGTAACATGAGCGAAGCAGTGGCAAGTGATGTCATGAATGCACCTCGACGCTACTTTCTAGCCAGGCATTGGTTAGCGACCCTCAATGTCGCGATGGGCGCCTTTGTGCTTGTGCCGTTCATCGCGCCCATGCTGATGCTGCTGAGCATGCCCTCTATTGCGCACGGGATATACGCGCTATACAGCTTGTTCTGTCATCAGTTGCCAGAACGGTCGTGGTTTCTGTTTGGTCAGCAGACGAGTTATCCGCTGTCGTTCTTTGCAGAGATGGTCGGCAGCAGCAATCCATTGTTACTTCGGCAAATCGTAGGGAACGCCGAGATGGGTTACAAAGTGGCCTATTCGGATCGGATGGTTTCGCTTTACACCAGCATCTGGGCTGGCGGACTGCTGTATGCGATGCTGCGCAATAGAGTCCAACCGCTGTCCATTATGCGTGTAGTGCTGTTGCTTGCACCCTTAGCGGTGGATGGCGGAACGCACATGCTGTCCGACATTCAGGGGTTCGGGGTTGGCTTTCGCGATACGAACATATGGTTGAGGGCACTGCTGGGTGACGTTTTTGCACCTGAGTTCTATGCCGGTGACGCATGGGGTTCGTTCAACTCAACCGTTCGACTGTGGACCGGCATACTTGCGGGCATATCCATTGCATGGGCGGTGTATCCTCGTCTTGACCGAGCAATTACGCTAGCAGTGCAGGATCACTTAATGATCGCGCCGAGGCGTCTGACGAACTCGGTGATCCGGCATCAATAGCCATACACTGATGCCGAGGGACAATAACACTGCGGCGCATACGACTGAGGCCACAATAATCCACACAGTTTGAGGGCTCATGTCAGGTTTCCTCCAGTTCGATTGGCGTTAATGGTCGAGCTTCCTCCGGACTGACACTATAGGCATATATGCCTGTCCCTGGCCGTCCAGATGGTGAGCACCCCTGAGCCGGCTTCAGTCTACGCTCCTGCCATTAGGAGGACAAGTCGGGTGTCAAACATACTGCGCCTATTGATGAGGAGTATCCGAGGACTCAACCTGTCCAAATCAAAACCGGTGCTCCTGGCGGTTGCCGCGGCGATGACGATGGGACTGATTACGGCGGGGTGCAGTGCGCCTGGCGCAGCCGCGGACATCCATGGATTGGAAGCTGCGCCAATGGCAGACATGCCTGTCGCTGTGCGTAGCGCGGGCGGACGTATCGCCCAGGCCTATCGGCTCGCGGTGACGCACGAGCCGCTCTTGCGCGATATACCGTGCTATTGCGGCTGCAAATCTATGGGCCACCGCTCCAACTATGACTGCTATATCGCTGGCATGGGGGAGGATGGCCGAAGACGGTTCGATATGCATGCCATCGATTGCGCTGTATGCGTCAACATTACGCATGATGCGCTCCGGCTTTGTTCACAAGGCAAATCTGTGCCAGAAATCAAAACGTTCATCGATGGACAGTACGGAAAAATCGGGCCGTCGACAGGGAGCACAGCGCGTGTGCTGGCTGTGTTCAATACCGGTATGGGAAAGCCATGAAGAAGACGCGAAAATCGGGACCCGCATCGCCGCGGCAACTTGCACTGTATCTGACCGCCTCGGCCATCATTGTTGCAGTCGGCCTGGCAATGCTTGCGCTGTTCGGCGATGCGGGTGGTACATCGCCCAAGGTGGCCATCGAAGTCAGAGATGCGCCTCGACTGAAAGTGGATCGCGAGATTGTAGATATCGGTCAGGTGCGACTGGGTAATGATGCATTCGTAGCGTTTACCGTGTCCAACGCTGGCGACCGACCGCTTCAATTCACATCGCCACCGTATGTCCAACTTTTGGAGGGCTGCTGACCGCCTGACGCAACCATCGGTTCGATGGTTCTCCAGCCCGGCGAACAGACTACGATCTCATTGGCATTCATGATGCATGGGGCAATGGGTGGACCACACGCATTTCGTGTGCATGTGGCTTCCAATGATCCTGCACAACCGGAAAAGACGCTGACTGTCCTTTCAGACTGGGTGCCATGATGTCAGCCCAAAACGTTCATTTCTGCGGCGGCGATCGCGCCTGCTGCAGCTTTAGGAGAATTACACATTATGAATCAGCGTGCTAGAACACTTACGCTTGCTGCAGTGGCGCTTACAACAGCGGTGACGTTGGGCGCATGCACAACGACAACGTCAGCGCCTGCACCAACCGCAGCAGCAGGCGCAATGGCCAACATGAACGACGCACCGCGCGTTCCTGCGGGCAAGGCATATCTCGATGGCGTCGAAATTTACTTCATGCACACCGAGGCTTCTGATGCGGAAATCGCGAAACTGCTGACAAATATGATGAACTCACCGGTCATTGAAGTGGCGTCGCTCGCCAAAGCTCCGGCCGAAATGCTGGCAGATGTCTACGTGTTCAAGAATGGCGTCAAAGGCATGGGGCCATTGGGATTTCAACCGGACGTCTTCGACAACCCACCCGGCAGCAAGGGCTACACGCCACTCCGGCGGTTGGTCGTGGTGACGTGGAAAGACGAAAAGGCCGCCCGCGAATTGAAGTCGTTGGCGGATGTGCAAATGGCAGAAAGCAAAGGCGAGGTCACATTTGAACGCCCTGGCGTCGTGATTAATATGCCGCTGGTCACGTGGCCCAGCGGCAAGCGATGAGAGCGAATGCGTTCTGCGTGATTCCAACATGACAATCACATCTGCCGGGGCCGTCCGCGTGCTTGTTGTGGATGACGAACCGATCATCTCCAGCACGGTCAAGGCATATCTCGAACAAGAAGGCTACGTCGTGTCGGTTGCCGCTGACGGCAGGAGCGCGCTTCAAATGGCCCGGGCATTCAGGCCAAATGTGGTTGTACTCGACGTGATGCTGCCGGGTATGGATGGATTGGAAGTGTTGGGAGCGTTACGGCGTGAATCCGACGTGTACGTCCTGCTCCTGACCGCAAAGTCGCAGGAAACGGACAAGATTGTCGGGCTGACGATTGGCGCAGACGATTACATGACCAAGCCGTTCAGCCCTCGCGAGTTGGTGGCGCGGGTAAAGTCTCTGCTTCGCCGCGCCAGGCCTGGCGGAAATAGCCAGGCGCTTGCCTTTCGTCATCTGCGCATTGATCCGGCGGCCCGTTTGGTGTGGAAGGACGACCAGCCAGTCGAGTTAACGACGATTGAGTTCGACCTGTTGCACGCGCTGGTGAGGCACCATCGGCGTGTGCTTAGCCGGGAGCAAATCATTGAGCAGGTCTGGGGGACGGATTTCTACGGCGAGGATCGCGTCGTCGATGTGCATATGGGACATTTGCGCCGGAAACTTCAAGACGACGCCGCGGCAAGCGCGCTCATCGCGACAGTGCGCGGCATCGGATACAGGTTTGACGACGAGGCAGTGTGAACATGTGCGCGTCGTTTAGGCGTAGCTTGCTCTCCAAGTTGATCGTGTCTTATCTGGCAGTCATCACGCTGACGTTGCTGGTGATGGGTGTCGCGGCCATTCTTAATGCGCCAGACGCATTGGATCGTCACATGACCAACATGGGTGGCTCCCAGCACATGCAGAGTGTGAGCGGCGACATGATGGGCGATCTGCGCGGCAATC
>JANMNW010000457.1:0-2250 GCA_031368515.1 Chloroflexota bacterium | reverse complement strand
GACGCCCTGGCCGAGCTGCAACGTTTGTTGGCGACCACACGATTGCTTACTCTGACCGGCGTCGGCGGCACCGGCAAGACGCGCCTCGCCCTCGAGCTGGCAGGTCAGGTGTTGGACGATTACCCCGATGGCGTCTGGCTGGTTGAGCTGGCGCCGCTGACGGATTCGGCACAAGTGGCGCAAATTGCGCTTACATCCATCGGCATTCTGGATACCGCAGGCATGACCCCGACCGCCGCGCTCATCGATGTGTTGCGCAACAAACGCTGCCTGCTTATTCTCGACAACTGCGAGCATGTGCTCGATGCTTGCGCAAAGCTCGTGGACACCGTTCTACACGGGTGCCAAAACATCACGTTTTTGACAACCAGCCGCGAAGTTATGGGCATAGCTGGCGAGCAAGGCTGGCGCGTGCCGTCACTCTCAAATCCGCAAACGGATCGTAATCAAACGACGGATGAGCTGCTGCGGTTTGAAGCAATCCAGCTCTTTGTTCAACGGGCCAGGCACGTCGCATCGACATTCGCGCTGACGCAGGACAACTGCGCCGCTGTGCAGAAAATCTGCCAACGCCTCGACGGCATTCCGCTCGCGATTGAGCTGGCAGCCGCGCGCGTCAAAGCCATGACACCCGGCGAGATCGAGCAGCACTTGAGTCATCGCTTTCGACTGCTCACCGGCGGCAGCCGCACCGCCTTGCCCCGGCAACAAACTTTGCAGGCTTTGATCGACTGGAGCTATCGCCTGCTTACCGAGTCAGAGCAGCGACTATTCTGCCGGCTGTCCGTGTTTTCCGGCGGCTGGTCGGTCACAGCCGCGGAAGGTATTTGTTCAGGCGATGGCGTCGAGACAGTTGACATTCTCAGTCTCATGCTGCGATTGGTCGACAAATCACTGGTTCTGATTGACGACAGCGGCGCACGAACACGGTATCGGTTTCTCGAAACTGTTCGCCAGTTTGCAGAGGAACGGCTGTCTGATTCTGGCAATAGCAGCCAATTGCGCGATCGCCATGCGTCATACTTTGTGGCCTACGGCAGGCAGTTCAGTACGGAGATAGTCGACCCAGCTCAGGATTCGATTGCCATCCTCACAATGGCGGCGCCAGAATTGAACAATGTCCGGCGGGCGCTGGACTGGTCAACTGAAAACGTCCAGTGTGATCGGGTCTGCGATCTTATTGAACACTTCGCGTTCTTATTCGTCGCACGATCTGTGCGCGAAGAACCGCAACCGTGGGCAGAGGCGATGCTCAAGCAGCCTGAGGACCGGGTAAACACACATCAAAGAGTGCGGCTGATCCAGCTGCTCCAGCCCATGTATCACCACACAGATCAGATGGAAAAGATCGCGTGGGCTCACGAGACGCTGTCAATAATTGGCCAAACGCTCAATGACCCGGCACTTATTTTGGGCTTTGAGGCCGGCAACATTCGAGACGCAATAGTTCGAAAAGACAAAGCTGCCGCACTACGGCACTATGCTAAATGGTGCACAGTTGCCAGCACCGATGCAAGTATCGGCGATCGTGAGCGAACAATCATGGAGCACTCCGTTCGCGGAGATATTGCGCTGCTTGATCGAGACTTCAACGCGTTCCGTCGTGAGGCGCAATGGCTCTATCAGGACTTTCACGTGCGGCTTGGGAAGATGCAAACGTCAGCCATGGCGCGCCAATTCGGCTACGCCCTAATCTGGAACGGCGAGTTGGAAGCTGCGCGCGCAAAGCTGCGAGAGAGCTTGGTCGACAATTACGCGCTGGGAGACAAACATGCGGTTGCCGCATGCTTGAACGCGTTTGGCGCTTTAGCGAACGCGCAACATGACCCGATCAGGTGTGCAACGCTACTCGGCGCATCCGAGGCAATCGTTGAAGCGATGCATACGCGGCTGATGCGCTGGGATCGTGACTATATCGCCAGCACCTTGATCGAATTACGTAGCCGACTCACGGCCGAAGCGCTTCATGCCGCCTGGTCGGCAGGCCGCGCCATGACGCTCGAAAAAGCCGTGGCCTACGCCCTTGAACGGCCCGGTGGTGGCACGCGCGCATGACTTCCCTTAACAACTTTGGCGAACTGCTGCGCCATTTGCGCCAGCGCGCCCGGTTGACCCAGGACGAGCTCGGCCTCGCCGTCGGCTACTCCCGCGCGCATATCGCGCGGCTGGAGAACGGCCAACGCACGCCTGATCCAAGCGCAGTGAAAGCGCGGTTTCTTGAAGCATTGGGGCTACGGCCGGGGTCGGATG
>JANMNW010000405.1:0-24109 GCA_031368515.1 Chloroflexota bacterium | reverse complement strand
GGGGTAAGATTTTCGGCCACCCACGCGCCCACAATCCCCCCGTCCGAGGCGCCGTGCTATGGCCTAAGTTTGCGGACGTTGCGGCTAACCAAAAAAAAAGCGACCCGTCCTCTAGTACAGGACGGGTCACTTTTTGTTGCTTTCGCCGCAAGCTTTGTTACTCGCGCGCTACTTCAAACACACCGCATCGAGCTTGAAAGTGTTGTTCCCGGTGTTGCGCGCCAGCACCCGCGCCGTCACCGCGCTTACCGGCGCAACCAGCCTGGGCGATTTAAGCATCTGCGCGCGGGCGTTGCTGTTTCTCGGTGTGCTCAACGGCCGCGAAGGGGCGGCCGAGGTTGCGATGGCCCAGCTCAGTGAAAGCCTTGACACCAGTCAACGCCTGGGCGAGCAATACTCCAGCGCGCTGACGCTCAACTACATCGGCGCGCTGGAGGCGGCCAGCGGCCGGCTCGAGCGCGCGCGCGCCAACTTTCGGTCCTGTGTGCGGCTGCTGGAGAGTATGCGAATCGAATGTGACCGCGTGTTTGCGCTGCGGCAGTGCGGCCATCTGGCGCTGCAAGCCGGCGACTTGAGCGACGCGGCGGCATGCTATGCGCAGAGCGTCTCCATCAGCTTCAAAATCGTGGAACACGGCGTGCCTGGCGCATACATCGGATTGAGCGGCAGCATCGCCGCATGCGCAGCGCTTCTGGCTGAACGCGGCGACGACGGCAATGCGCTGTTATTGTGCAGCGCCGTGCAGAGGATCGAGCGCCACAACGCCAGCGAAATGTGGCCAGCAGATCGCGAGCGCTTCCAGCGCACCTATGCGGCGCTGACGCAGCGAGTGGGGCACAGCGCAGCCGCGGCGGCGGGGTCGCTGGCCGAAAGCCTCTCGGTTCAGCAGATAGTGAACCTTTGCCGCGAGCTGGCATAGCGCGCCAGATCTGCACGCTGTCATCGCCGCTTGCCCTATGGCACGCAGCACTAGAACTCATCCTGAAAATGTGGGCCCCACCTTTTTCGCCAACGTTTCAGATGTGCAAGCAAGGTGGAGTCCACATTTTCAGGATGAGTTCTAATACTTTACATACACCGTTTTCGTGCGCGTGTAGAACTCGATGGCCGCGCGGCCCTGCTCCTTAAATGTATTGGCGCTGGAACCTTTGAAACCTCCGAAGGGCGCCTGCAAGGCCAGGCCGGTCGTCGGCTCGTTGACCTTCACTACACCGGCGTCGATGCGCTGCGCAAACGTCATCGCGCGCTTAAGATCATTGGTGACCACGCTTGCCGACAAGCCGAAGCCGATGCCGTTGGCTTTCTCCAGCGCATCGTCGAGGTTTTTGGCGCGGATTACACTGATCACCGGGCCGAAAATCTCTTCCTGCGCAATGCGCATGCCGGTCTCGACATCGGCGAACACGGTTGGCTGCACATAGTGTCCGTTGCCGCCCAGCGGCGCACCGCCCACAAGCAGGCGCGCGCCCTCACCCTTGCCCACGCCAATGTAGTCCAAATCGGTCTGCAATTGATCAGCGTTGACTGCCGGACCCATTTGCACGCCGCTTTCCAGACCGTTGCCAACCTTGAGCGCGCGCGCGGCTTCGACCAGCGCCTGTGTGAACGCATCTGCCACGCCCTCTTCCACAATCACGCGGCTGGTGGCGGTGCAGGCCTGGCCGGTCAGGCCAAAGCCGCCGCGCACGGCAATATCGACCGCCAGCGGAATGGCCGCATCGCTAAGCACCACGGTGGGGTTCTTGCCGCCCATCTCCAGCTGCGTGCGCACCAGATTCTTAGCCGTTTTGGCATAGATCCGCGTGCCCACGTCATATGAGCCGGTAAAGCTCAAGCCCTGAATGGCCTTGCTCTCTGCCAGCGTGTTGCCGACTGCGCTGCCGCCGCCAATAACCAAATTGATCACGCCCGCGGGCACGCCGGCCTCGGCCAGTATCTCGACCCGCTTGAGCGCGGTGTGCGGCACCTGCGACGCGGGTTTGAACACCACGGCATTGCCATAGGCCAGCGCCGGCGCGATCTTCCAAGCCGGAATTGCAATCGGAAAGTTCCATGGCGTGATGATGCCGATCACGCCCAGCGGTTCGCGCCGCGTGTAGAGCAATGTGTCGGGCGTGTTGGCGGGAATCACATCGCCGCCGGCGCGAAAGCCCTCGCCGGCGTAGTACTTGAAGATGTCGCGCGCGCGCAGCACTTCGCCCTTGGCCTCGGCCAGCGTTTTGCCCTCTTCGCGCGTCAGCGTCTCAGCCAGTTCATCAGCGCGCGCGGCGATCAGCGCGGCGGCTTTGTCCAATACCGCGCCGCGGTTGGGACCGGGCATGTCGCCCCAGGCAGGCTGCGCCGCGCGCGCGGCGTCGATGGCTCGCTGCGTGTCGGCCGCGCTGGCCGAGGCGAATGCGCAAATCACTTCGCCGGTTGCCGGATTGTGGTTTTCGAGCACGCCGCCATCCGATGCGTTTACCCACTCGCCAGCGATAAAGTTTTTGTAGTTGTTCATAGGGATGACTGCGCCGCGAATATCGCGTCTGGTCATGGCGAGAGTATATCCAAGCCAGTCCGCAACGCGTATGACGTTTCCGGCCTAAAATGCGGATTCGCCATGAGCACATCCACGCAAGCCCCCGTGTCGATCGACACCCCTAAACGCCTGAGCGACGCGCAGGTGCGCTCATTTGTTGATGACGGATATTTAGTGCTCCCCGATTTGATCAATGCCGACGAGCTGGCGGAACTCAAAGCCGACACCAGCCAGATCGCGCGCGGGTACTACCCCAGCGCTGCGCTCAAGTCGCTGCCCGCCGACTTGAGCGATGCCGAAGTGCTCAAGAACATCCTGTGCATTCATCAGCCGCACACGATCAGCCCGGTCATGACGAAGTACGTGTCGCACCCGGAGATCTGTGGCGCGCTCAGCCAGATCACCGCGGCGCACCTGCCCTTCTGGGACGGCAGCGTCAAGTGCATGCAGTCGATGTTGTTCGTCAAGCCGCCGCTGTTTCAGGGCCAGGCCTGGCACCAGGACGAGATTTACATTCCGACGCGCGATCGTTCATTGGTCGGCGCGTGGATCGCCATCGACGACGCCACGGTTGAGAACGGCTGCCTGTATGTCATTCCTAAATCGCATCGCAACGGTTATTTGTATCCGCAGCGCGCGCACAACAATCCGGATGAGTTCGACTTTGCGCCCGAGAGCTATGGGTTTGATGAATCCGCCGAAATCCCGGTCGAGGTCGCGGCGGGCAGCGTGGTGTTCTTCAACGGCTATCTGCTGCATCGCTCGCGCCGCAACCGCTCCAGCGGCTACCGCCGAGTGCTGGTGAACCACTACATGAACGCCTGGTCGCTGCTGCCCTGGAGCCTGCGCGATGGCGAGCACGTAGCCATGGCCGACCGGCGCAAGATCATCCCGGTGGCCGGCATCGACCCATATGCCTGGAAAGGCGTCGAAACCAGCACCGATGACATTTGGCTGCGCACAACCAAAGCAAACATGCCCGAACGCGACGAGCACGCCCCGCAGTAGCTCATCGGTCAACACACGGCGAATGCGTTGGCCGATAAAGGCGACCCTGCCGATGACATAGCGTTCGGCGATACACATGTTGGGATCGGCTCCATGCGAGGTGTGCGCGCGGCCGACATATCGGTGGTCGTCCAGCGCCCCATGCCGGCATCGCTCTCATAAACATTTCCGGCCAGCGTCTCAGGCGTGGCGGCGTAGTCGAGCCGTGTTCTGAACGCGCGCCCGCGCAGCATCTCATCTTTGCCGTCCAGGTACCCTTGCTCAAGATCGGCATCAACCAGGGCGTCGAACGTCGGCGCCGAAGCGTTGCGCGCGCCTGCACTATTTCAGGCTCATGGGCCGGAGTGCTTGAGTTCACATGAAAAAATTTTCATGTGCGATTCACCCATTACTCATCGTCCCTTTGCTACTGTTAAGCCAAACCTGGAACTCAGCCCAAAAATATTGGCGCCAACTTTTTCTTCAATAGTCCAGGCTTCTGTGCACGCTGGGGTCCACATTCTAGAGAGAGGACCCGGTGAATCAAAGAGTATCGACCGATAGCAGCGGCGCCGGCACGTTCATAACTTGGGTGCTCTCGCCAAAAATCATATGAATAGCGCCTCTTTCACTTCCGCACTCGTCGCTGCCGCCCTGGGTTTGGCGGGCTGCGCACAATTGGGTTCCGCCTTGCCAAAGAGCCCACAGCCGGCGCCCGGAATTGACCCCAGCCGCAAGATTACAGTGACAAAGGGCAGCATTGAGAGCAAGATGATTGCGCCTGGCAAGTTGATTGCGCAGGCCACCGCGACTGTAGTCTTTCCGATATCGAGTCAGATCGTTGCCATGGCTGTGAAAACGGGCGATCGAGTGAAAGCCGGGCAACCCTTGTTTACGTTGGACTCAACCGAGCTCGAATTGGCCGAACAACAAGCTGAAGCAGGTTATCTGGAGGCGTTGGCCACGTACAGCTTGACGCTCAAGGGACCCAGCCCGGCTGCGTTAAGGGCAGCCAGAGCGATGCTTACAAGCGCTCAGATGAGCCATGCAGATCTGCAAAATGGCCCCAGCGTCAGCGAGGTGGCCGGGCTAAAGGCGACGCTGGCAAATTCCGAAGCCGCGCTGCGCAGCGCTCAAAGTGCTTACGACAAAGCTCGTCGTGAGGATCCTGCAGCAATTGGTTTGGCGCCTGAAGCGCTTGCGCTGGAGCAGGCGACGAACAATTACGCAGCCGACAAGGCGGCCTACGCGCGTTTGTTTGAGCAGCCGAAACCCGGCCTCGTCGCAAGCAGCGCGGCGCAAATTGCGGCGGCACGCGCAAATCTGGATGCGTTGACCACCGTCGTCACCGAGACCGTGTTGCAGGCACAAGCAAAAGCCGATCTCGCTCGCCTCAGTTGGCAACAAGCCTCTCAGAACCTGAAAAAAGCGATCGTTGTTGCGCCGATTGACGGGATGGTTGTGGCCATCAGCGCGCAAAAAGGCGAAACTGTCGTTGCCGGAGCGCGCGCGCTGGATATCGCCGATTTTGCCCTCCCGCTGTTTGAAGCCAGCGTGGACGAAGCCGATGTCGGTGGCGTGCGCATTGAGCAGGAGGCGGAGGTCACAATACAAGCCTACCCGGATCAGCCATTTGCAGCCACTGTGCAAGAACTAGCGCCGACAGGTTCCATTGCATCGAACGTTGTGACGTTCAAAGTGTTGCTTTCCATTGACGAGAGCGCCGGTGCGCGTCCGGGCGAAGGCGTGGCTCTGTTGCCAGGCATGAGTGGAAAGACCGAGGTTGTTGTGGCCAAAGCGGAAGACGTGCTGGTCATCACCACGAGCCTGATGACGCGCGATCCCGACACCGATGAATTCACGGTCGAGCGTCTGCTTGCCGGCGACAAAGTGGAAACGGTAAAGGTCCAAACCGGAATCAGCGATGAAAGCATGACGGAAATCACGGAAGGATTGCAGGAAGGCGATGTATTGCTGATGCCCATTGCAACAGAGAGCACAGGAGGGGAACCGGGCGCAACACCCACCCCGGTGTTTGAGTTTCTTCCTGCCGGCGGCGGCGTAGGAGGTGCACCGTGATTACGCTGCAACATGTCGCAAAGACCTACAAGATGGGCGCGACTTCTGTTCACGCGCTCCGTGACATAAACCTCTCGATCAACGATGGGGAGTACATCGCAATCATTGGGCCCTCTGGCAGCGGCAAGAGCACCCTGATGAATATTTTGGGCTGTCTGGACACACCAAGCAGCGGCGAGTATGTTTTGAATGGCGCCAGAGTGAGCAAACTTGGGGACGATCAACTGGCCACAGTGCGCAACCGGCAGATTGGGTTTGTGTTTCAACAATTTAACCTGCTACCGCGGGCAACGGCGTTTCGGAACGTCGAACTTCCGTTGCGATACGGCGGCATTGGCGGACGAAAACGCAAAGACCGCAGTGCGGCAGTTCTGACAGCTGTGGGGCTTGGCGAGCGCATGCATCACAAACCCTCCGAGCTGTCCGGCGGACAGCAACAGCGCGTTGCGATCGCGCGCGCGCTTGTGACACAGGCCAGCGTGTTGTTGGCCGACGAACCAACCGGCGCGCTGGACAGCAAAACTGGGGCCGAGATCCTTGCGCTGTTCGAACAACTGCAACGTGATCGCGGCATCACAATTATTCTGGTCACGCACGATCCAGCGGTGGCCCGGCATGCCAGGCGCATCATCTCGATTCGAGACGGCACCATTGAAACCGATCATGTTCTGGCGCTTGCCGACAGGAGTTCGCCATGAACCTGATCGAGACGATCCGCACCGCGCTTGAAAGCCTGGCTTCAAACAAGCTGCGCACGCTTCTGACGATGCTCGGCGTCATCATCGGTGTGGCATCCGTCGTCGCGCTGCTTTCCATCGGGGCCGGCGTGTCGTCGCTGATCAGCGACAGCATCAAAGGCATTGGCACCAACGTGGTCGCGATTCAGCCTGATGATCGCATCGATACCGCGCGGCTCACAAACGCCGATGTGCTGGCGTTGTCCGATGCGTCGCGTCTGCCCGGTCTGGCGCGCGTCGTGCCGGAACTGGGCCTCAAGCAACTGACTTATGCCGGCCGTGAATTTGTTGACAAAGACGTAAACGGCACCACACCGGCGTTTTTTGCGCTGCGCAATGTCAAGATGCGCGAGGGCCAACCATTTACGCTCGCCGATGTGAAGCACCAGCGGCGGGTGATCGTGCTTGGCGCGTTTGCAGCCGATGCATTATTTCCCGATGGCTCGGCGGTCGGCCAGACCGTTTTGGTCGGCACCGTGCCATTTACCGTGGTCGGTGTCGCCCAGGAAAAGGGCGGTCTGGCAAACGATCTGATTGATGACAGCATGTGGGTGCCCATATCGGTGGCGCAAGAAAAGCTGTATGTCGAGCGATCAGGGCTGACGGCAGTCACGACTATTTTTGCTGAAGTCAAGGACGTGCAGAAAATCGACGCGATCATGAAACAGATGGCGGATATCCTTCGTCAAAAGCATGCGCTGCTGGCGGGCGAGCCTAACGATTTTCGCATCATCAATCAAACCGCATTTGTCGGCACACTGGACACCGTGGTTAAGGCATTGACCGCATTTTTAGGCGCGATTGGCGCGATTTCACTGGTGGTTGGCGGCATTGGCATCATGAACATCATGCTGGTCAGTGTCACGGAGCGCACACGCGAGATTGGCTTGCGCAAAGCGCTTGGCGCGAGACGTGTGAACATTTTGTTGCAGTTTTTGGTCGAGGCGCTGATGGTCAGCCTGCTGGCTGGGCTTATCGGCATCGGCGCAGGAATCGGCGCATCACAAGCGATGGCACGTGTGCAGACCTATCTCACACCGCAGGTTCAACCGCTTGCCATACTCACGGCGTTTGGCGTGTCGGTCCTGGTGGGCGTCGTCTTTGGCTTGTATCCAGCCTGGCGCGCAAGCCGACTCATTCCGGTGGCTGCCCTGCGGCATGAATAACGGAGAAGCATGCACAACACACCTGTGTTACGAATCACAACACTACTTTGCGCGATTTCGGTGCTTGCCATGACTTTGGGGCAGGCAGCCGTCAACGCGGCAGCGCCGCGCGAACCCCTGAAGGCCGCAACCGCGACGCCTGACAAGAAAACGAGCGTGCTGCTGCCGCAGCCAAAATCAGGGTTTCCGCCAGGCATCGCACCTGAAAGCGCGCGCATCGATATAGCCCGGCCGACGTTTTCCAATCCAGGCGCGATCACCAATCCCCTGTTGCCATACACCAAGATCGATCAGATCATCCAAACTGGACAAAAAGAGGGGTTGCCGCATCGAACTGAACTGACATTACTGCCCGGCACAAAGTCAATCAAATGGCTCGGCGAGGAGACCAAGGTTCGCGCACTGCAGTTTGTCGCTTATCTCGATGGAAGGATCCTCGAAACCGCCATCGACTATGTCGCGCAGGCCGATGATGGTGCGGTATGGTACTTCGGCGAGGATGTCAACAACTATGCCGATGGCAAAATCACGGACAACGGCGGCACCTGGCGCGCCGGAAAGGACGTCCCGCCAACCATGCTCATGCCTGCGAATCCCCAGATCGGCAACGTCTATCGGGTCGAAAATTTACCTGGTATTGTTTTCGAGGAAGTCATGGTCAAGGCGATCAGCCAGACACTCGAAGGACCGCACGGACTGGTGCAGGGTGTGATATTCGTGCAGCAGATCGGTTTGGATGGGTTCCCAGTAATCAAAGCGTTTGCGCCGGGGTATGGCGAATTTCTTGCGCACAGCGAAGACGCCGCCATCGCGTTGCCAACCGATGCGATCAAAGGATCGGCGCCAGCCGAATTAAAAACGCTGCTGAGCGGCGCGACAACCCTGCTCGGCACTGACGAAACGACCAATTTGCAGGTTTTGACCGACACGCTGAAAAGCATGACAGACGCGTGGGAGGCATATCATGCCACTGCGGCAAGCAAACAATTCCCACTGCTTAATGTCCAGTTGGATCGTGCATTTGCCGCGCTGATCGAGGCCGTCAATGTGCAGAGCTTGGAGGATGTTCACGGCACGGCGTTCGATGTCGCGATTGCCGTCCTCGACTTGGAAATGCCATACCGCGCGCCCGTCGAAAGTGATTTGGCGCGTTTCGCGCTATGGAGTCAACGGATCGGCATCGATGGCGCGGAAGACAGCCCCGATAATGTGCTCGGCGATGTTGCGGTGCTCGAGTTGATCTGGAGTCGCATCGGACATACTGTTGATGCGGGCAAGGCCAAAGGCATCGTCGCTCAGCTGGAAAAGCTGCGGGCAGCGGCCAACAAAGAGGATCTGGCCGACGCAGCGAAGGCGTCTGCTGGACTCACAAAGAGACTGGCTGAACTTGGTATTCTTGTAAACTGATTCTTGCCGAATGCATCAAACATCGGCGTGCCCGTGCCCAGGTCGGAACCTATGCGTGTCTTGGTTGTGGAAGACGAGCGAAACATCGCAGCCTATGTCAAGCGCGGGCTTGAAGAGGAAGGCTATGCCGTCGACGCGGCTTTTGCGGGCCGCGAAGCGCTGGACTGGATTAGCACGGTTAGCTACGATCTGATCGTGTTGGACGTCATGTTGCCGGGAATGAACGGCCTGGAGGTTTGCCGCGAGTTGCGCCATCGCGGCTGCCGGGCGCCGGTGTTGATGCTTACGGCGCGCGCGGCCGTGGATGAGCGTGTCGCGGGGTTGGACGCCGGCGCAGACGACTATCTCGTCAAACCCTTCGCGCTCAAAGAGTTGTTTGCGCGTCTGCGCGCGCTCATGCGCCGCTCCACCGATTCACCCGCGAGCACGCTGCTGCAGCTGAACGACCTGACCGTGGATACGCTCACGCGCCGTGTGCAGCGCGGCGGTCATGTGATTGAACTCACTGCCAAAGAGTATGCTGTGCTGGAATGCCTAATGCGGGAACCAGAACGGGTGCTCTCTCGCGCGCAAATCACCGAGCATGTTTGGAACTACGACGTCTATAACCAGTCGAATATTCTGGATGTCTACATCCGCAACTTGCGCCGCAAAATTGACGCGCCGTTCGGGGTGAAACTCATTCATACCGTGCGCGGAGCGGGTTACCGCTTGTCCGCGGATAACAGCGATGAACCGGCTTAGGACTTTGCGCGCCCGCTTTGCTTTGTGGACTGCAGGTCTTTTCCTGCTCGTTCTTTCCGCGTTCGGCGCATATATCTACACCAGCGTTGCGAATGGGCTGCTGGCTGAGATGGACGCTTCGCTAAAACTTGATGGATCCCGGGTGGTTGATGCGCTCGAACCGGCTGAAAACGGGACATACCTGCTGCTGGACGGATTTATGCAACTTCCCGAAACCACAGCATGGCTGCAACCGGGATTCACAATTCGAGTGTTTTCGCCCGCCGGAAAGAATCTACAGGAATTGGGCGCCTACCGCAGCGCGCGCATACCGTTGGATAGTCTTGCAGCGCTGCCTTCAACCGCAACGGTCGATGACCCGGACGCCAAAACCACCTTGCGTGTGTATACGCTCACCTTGGTAGAAAATAGCCGGCATCTGGCGACCGTACAGGTCGCGCAGTCGCTGCAACCCGCCCAAGAGACACTGCGGCGTTTGCTGGCGACGTTGCTCGTCAGCGTTCCGTTGTTGGTTGGCTTGACGGGATTGAGCGGTTACGTTCTGGCCGGGCGCGCGCTCGCACCCATCGATCGCATCACCCGCACCGCACAGCGAATCTCGGCCGAAGACCTGTCGGCGCGGCTTGATTTGCCCGCAACCGATGACGAAGTAGGGCGTTTGGCTCGCACCTTCGACGCCATGCTGCAGCGGTTGGATCTGTCCTTCAAGCGTGAGCGCCAATTCACGGCCGATGCATCGCATGAACTGCGAACACCTTTGGCGGCAATGCAAGCGATTCTAGGCATGATTCGCGCAAAGCGGCGCTCGCCTGAAGACTATGAGCAGGCGCTGGACGACCTTGGCGAAGAGGCCGAGCGCTTGCGCACGTTGTCGGAAAATCTATTGCGGCTGGAGCAGACCGACACGGGCACGACGCATCACGTCGTCGATCTCTCAACGCTTTTGACCGATGTGGCCGATTCGTTGCGGCCCCTGGCCGAGGCTAAATCGCTCGAACTGGTGACGGCTGTTGCGGACGGGCTAACGGTGTCGGGCGACAGTGACAATCTTGTGCGCCTGTTTGTCAATTTGCTGGACAATGCCATCAAGTACACCGATAGCGGCAGGATCGTCGTTGCCGCCGATCGCAACAACTGCAATATCACTAAAGTTTCTGTTTCAGACAGCGGAATTGGCATTTCCGCCGAGCATCTCCCGCGTATTTTTGATCGTTTTTACCGCGTGGATCCCTCGCGCACGCTGCCCGGTGCGGGACTCGGCTTGGCGATCGCGCGGTCAATCGCAGAAGCGCACGGCGGCACGCTGGAAGCACACAGCACGCCTGGAACAGGCAGCACGTTTGTCGTTTGCCTGCCTAGTCAGAGTTCGCGGCCAGCACGGGCAACGACACCGTAACACCCATATCAGCAGCAGCCGCCTGACAACGTTGAAAGTCGTCGCGTCATTGCGGGAACTGTAGACGGCGCCTACTTGCCGCTGTACCACATGGCCCGCCGCCAGTTGAACGGACGCAGCCGCTGTTCCAGTTCATCGGTCATTGGCGGCATGTCGCCCACGGCGCAATTGGCCGCAGCTTGCTGAGCATTGCGCATGCCGGGAATCACCGTCGATACCGCTGTGGGCTTGAGCGCAAACTTGAGCGCCGCCGTTGGCAGATCGCGCTCGTCCGCGCCAACGGCTTCCTTGACTTGGGCCACGCGCGCCAAGGTGCGGCCCAAGCGATCGCCGGCAAAGTAGCGACTGCGGAAATCGTCGGTGCCGAATGTGGTCTCGGGCGTCCACTTGCCGGTCAGCGAGCCTTCGTCAAACGCCACACGCACGATGACGCCGACCTTGTGCGCTTCCGCCACGGGCAGAAACTCGGCCTGCGGCTCCTGTTCGAAGATGTTGTAGATCACTTGCACCGCATCCAGCCAGCCGTTGCGCATCAGATCGACCAGCGAATTCTGATCCTGCTCGGGCGTGCTGATGCCGATGCCGAGCATCTTGCCTTCCTTTTGGAACTTGCGCAGGGCTTCGAGCGCGGTCGGATTGTTGTTCCACGCGCGCGTCCACGTATGCAGCTGCACAACATCAACGCATTCGACATTGAGTTGCTTCAAGCTCAGTTCCAGCCGCTCGCGCAGATACGATTCAGAGTAGCGCTCTTCGATGCGGTCGTACGGGCCCGGCGGCCAGTTGCCCGGCGCCGGCGGAATCTTGGTGGCGACATAGACGCGCTCGCCACGGCGCTGTTTCAGCACCTGCCCGATCAGCCGTTCGCTGTGGCCGTTGCCGTAGCCTTGCGCGGTATCGATGAAATTGACGCCCAGATCGAGCGCGCGATGCAGCGCCGCCAGCGAATCATCGTCGCTCTGCGCGCCCCAACCGCCGCCAATCGCCCATGCGCCAAACCCAATTTCCGAAATCTGCCAACCCAAGCGACCGAACGTTCTGTATTTCATGTGCCTTCTCTTTCGCCCAAATCTACCGCATTCGGCGCCGCGCTCGGCTGGCCTTCATGCCGCCGCGCCAATTAGCGTGCGAGCGGCCTGCAAGACAACCGGCCACGTCGCCTCCGTTGGCGAGCAATACTCGTGATGCGCGGCGCCAGGCACGACGATGTGGCGTGCATCGTCGCCTGCCTGGCAGGCGGCGGCGACATACGCGTCGCCCAATTCCTGCGGCACCGCAGCGTCATGCTCGCCCGTGATCAGGATTTGCCGAACACTCAACGGCAACATCTCCATCGGCGATGCCTGGGCATAGCGTTCTGGAACTTCGTCCGCGGCGCCGCCCAGCAATCGCGCAACGACCGGGCTGCCGCAAATGTCGCAATCTGTGCGGGCGAACGCGCGCAAGTCGCCTGGCCCGCCCAACACTAGTGTGCCCAGCAGATTGAGCGAGTTGGAGCGATATAACGCGCTATTGGCCGCGAGCCGGCTGCGGCCTGCCGCCCACAACGCCAGAGATCCACCAGCAGAGTGACCGATGGCGATCACCCGCGCCAAATCCAGGTTATGCGATGGCGCAAGCAAACGCAGATGATCGACCGCGTCGGCAACATCATCAAATGTTCCGGTCCAGCCGCCGCCGGGATGGTCCGCGCGGCGGTATTCGATGTTCCATGTGGCAACGCCGGTATCTCGCAGCGCGTCCGAAAGCGCGGCGCTGTAGCGCAGGTCTGCAAACGCAGTGAGCCAACATCCGCCATGAATCACAATCGCGACCGGATGCGGCCCGACCGTTGCCGGCATGCGCAGATCGCCAAACTGCAGAGGATCGGCGCCATAGGCCAGTCGGTGATCCGCCGCGCGGCTCGGCAGTGCGTTGATATCGGCGGGCGTTAGAAACTGAGGAGCGAGTTGCATGCCATCCACCTCGCGCGTTTCAAGGGCGCATAGTCGGCTTTGAAATCCCAACAAGCCGTGACCAGTCACAGCATACTCTTGAGATTGGTATCGCGCTGAACTGTTTACGCCGGGCTGCGACCAACTGCGAAAGCACGATATCCCTCAGCAGCTGCACTGCAGCCATGCTTGTCCTCACAAGCGACCAATTGCTCAACCAAGTCACGCTGCAGACAAACCTTATCCACCGAAATCTTGACGACATCAGCGATGCCGACGCCTGCATCGCGCCGCACGGCGCCAACAGCGCCGACTGGCTGCTCGGCCACGTGCTGGTCAGCCGTGACGAAGTCTGCGGGCATGCTTGGCGTTGCGCATCAGCTTGAGGAGCGCGTGCACGCGCGCTACGGCGCCGGCACCGCGCCAGTAACCGCAGCTGGCACGGATGAGATCCCATTGAACACGTTGCTCGAAATGCTCGACTCACAGAACGTCGGCTATCTGACAGCGCTGCGCGGTTTGACCGCTGAAAAACTGGCCGAGCCTATCACGCGCCCCAACGGCACAGTGACTACGCTCGGCCAGCGCCTGATGTTCTACATCATCTTCCCTCAAGCAACCCACATCGGCGGGTTTGAATTCTCACGGCATGCGGCCGGCAAACATGCCGAGTTGATATAGAGATAGCTCTTTACTTCAACCCGGCCAAAAATTGTTCGTATTCATCGTCCTTGATCGGGATGGTGTGCTCGCGCGCCGGGTAGCCGCCGTTCTCGACATCAGCCTTGAATTCGCCGTAAGCGGCGATGGCTTCGCGCTGCAGGCGCGCGTATTCGGCATTGAAATCGCGATAAACCTTGGCATGCCGCGGCACATGCCCTTCGTTGGTGCCGAGAATGTCGGTCGAGAACAAATATTGGCCGTCGCATTGGTTGCCGCTGCCCATTGACAGCACGATCATTTTGGTGCGGCGCGTCAGCTCTGCTGCCACACGATCGGGCACGCACTCCAGCTCAATGGCGATGGCGCCGGCATTCTCGTAGTCTTTGGTGCGCTGATACAGCTTGAGCGCCTCATCGGCGGTCTTGCCCACCGCCTTGAAGCCGCCGGTCCACGTGGCGATATAGGGAATCAAGCCGACATGACCGACCACCGCGATGTGCTGCTTGGCCATGGCCTCAACCCACTCCATGCTCACGCCGCCGGCATAGACCGCGTCCGCACCGCGCTGCATTTCGGCATACGCGCGGCGAATCATGCCGTCGGCGCTGCTCTCCTCGCCATGCGGGATGCCCACGGTAAAAAACGTGTTGGGCGCGGCCTTGCGAAAGACCGGCACGTCGTTGCGGGCTGATGTCACGATCATGTCCAGCCCGGCGGCTTCGCTAGCCTCGGCTTCTTTGGGCGTGCTGACATAGACCTCGGTCAACTGCCGCTTGCCCTTTGTGTCGAACAGTTCCTTGATGGTTGGTTTGCGTGCCATGCCGGGATATTAGCAGCGCGCAGAAAGACCGCACGCGGCGCGTCCAAAAATGTGCGCCCCACCTTTTTCACCAGCAGTTCAGGCTGCCAACCAGGTGGAGTCCGCATTTTGGAAGAGTTCTAACGCCCAGCGGCTACACTGCACCCATGCTCCTACTCACCAACGAACAGCTGCTCAACCAAGTTGCGTTGCAGACCAACCTCATTCATCGCAATCTTGATGACATCAGCGACGCCGACGCCTGCATTGCGCCGCACGGCGCCAACAGCGCCAACTGGCTGCTCGGCCATGTGCTGGTCAGCCGCGATGAAATCTGCGAAATGCTCGGCGCGAGCAAACAGCTTGAGGCACGCGTGCATGCGCGCTATGACGCCGGCACCGCGCCGGTCACCGCGCCCGGCTCGGACGTGATCCCATTGAAAACGTTGCTTGAAATGCTCGACGCGCAGAGTGCCGGGTACATGGCAGCGTTGCGCGGCCTGACGGCCGAAAAACTCGCCGAGACCATCACCCGCGCCAATGGCAGCACGACCACGCTGGGTCAGCGCTTGATGTTCTACATTATTTTTCACGAGGCTACACACATCGGCGGTTTTGAATTCTCGCGGCATGCCGCGGGCAAACATAACGAATTGATTTAAGCCAACCCGCCCGCCATAGCGGCAATTCTTAAGCAAGCCATGCGATCATCGCGCCATGAGCAACTACCGGCTCCTCGCAGCGCTGGCCAGCGGGGTGCTGCTGATGCTGATCGGCACAGGCTGTGGCGCGCCGGCGTTTGCCGCAGCCAAAGCGACCGCAAAGCCAGCCCAGCGCCCCATGGAAAAGACACTCGCATCTTTCAATTCGACAGACGAAGCGCGTCGCTGGTCGACCAGCTCTGACGCGGTGATGGGCGGCATTTCCAGTTCAGACGCCGCCGTGGAAGTCTCGGGCACGCTGGTGTTTTCAGGTGTGGTGCGCTTGGAGAACAACGGCGGTTTCGCTACCATTTCCGGCCCGGCGGCCAGCCGCAGCGGCGATGACTTGAGTGGCTACGACAGCATCGCTCTGCGCGTCAAAGGCGACGGCAGAACCTATCAGCTCTGGCTCTACACCAGCCGCAACCGCCGTTTGGTGCACGTGGCGCGTTTCGAGACTACAGCCGGCACATGGCAAGAAATCGTGCTCCCCTTCAACGCTTTCACGCCAGAAAATGGCTTCGGCCAGGCGGCAAGAGCCGCTCCGCTCAACGCGCCGGTGGTGCTGGGCTACCGGCTGCTGATTTCGGACAAACAGAAGGGCCCGTTCCGGCTCGATGTGGATTGGATCAAGGCTCTATCGTAAGACGCAGGCCGCGCGACTCCTAACAACGCCTGATTACACAGCGCCAGCCGCCCTTACAATGCTGCGAAGTTGTTCTGCCGCATGCTGTATGCCACGGCGTGCCGCAGTACCGAATATGCAACCGTCAAATTGGTATTTTCGCGCATGATAAGGAGTTGGTCATGTTCACGCGTCGGCAATTACATCGAGTCAGCGTTACTGTCGCCGCGGCATTTCTGCTGGCGGCCTGCGGCAGCGCGACTGTGCCGACACCTGCGCCCACCGAGGGAGAAAGCCCCGCAGTTGTCGAATCCGCCGCCGAGACGCCCACAGCCAGCGCCGAACGCGCCGATGCCAAGGCGCCGGACGCTGCTGCCACGCCCGCAACTGAGAGCGGCACGGCCCCAAACGGCGCATTTGTGTCCGACCTGGGCTTTCGCCCGGAAACACACGGCTTTGCCTTTCCAAATTATGGCGGCCAAGGCGAAACCAACCTGACGCCCAACGACGCCCGGCGCATGTTCGGCGATCAGGTTTGCGCGCAGATCAACGGCGACACCTGTCTGTTGACACCGCCGGCCACACAGTGGCTCGAACAGATCAACAGCTCGATGACCGGCGGGCACTGCGAAGGCATGGCCGTGCTGAGCAACCTGTTCTACACCGGACAGCTCAAACCGTCCGCCTTCGGCGCGGAGACTGTGCCC
The DNA here is from genome assembly GCA_031368515.1 of Chloroflexota bacterium. Classification (GTDB taxonomy): domain Bacteria; phylum Chloroflexota; class Anaerolineae; order J036; family Brachytrichaceae; genus CANJQH01. The sequence goes on along the minus strand of JANMNW010000405.1, from coordinate 7,646 downwards.
GGGCTGACGCTCGACGGCAACGAGCTGCTCCAACGCGAGATCGCCTACTGGTTCACCACGCAGGCTACCCTGCCCGCGCGTGAGGCCATCGTCCAACAGACGCCCAGCGGCGTGCTGAACACGCTCATCACCTCACTCGCGGCCGGGCCGTCGGGTGGCCAGCAGTTTGCGGTCGGCTTCTACAAACGTGATCGCAGCGGCGGTCATGCCGTGACGCCCTTCGCCGTCGAAGATCGCGGCAACGGCATCTACTGGATCATGATCTACGACAACAACTACCCGGGCGTCGCGCGCGCGATTGAGGTCAACACTACCAGCGACACCTGGCAATATTCGGGCTCGACCAACCCGAACGAACCCAACGACACCTATGAGGGCGATGCGAACACCAAGACGCTGGAGCTGGCGCCAATCGCACCGCGCCTGAGCCCGCAACAGTGTCCGTTTTGCGCCGCAACTGCAGCCGGCTATCTCGGCGGACGGCTGTTTGCGCCCGCGCCTCAGGCGTCGCAGAAGTTCAATCAGGTCTGGCTCGAAGGCTCAGCTGATCTGCTGATCAGCGATGCCCAGGGCCGCAGCATCGGTTTCAAAAATGGCGTGTTCGTCAATGAAATTCCCGGTGCGCAATCCAACGCCAACAAGTTCGGCGTTAACGTCTGGAATAGCACCGCTGAGCCTGTCTACTACGTGCCCAGCAACATCGACTTTTCGATCAGCATCGACGGCAGCCGTTTGCAGGAAGCGACCTCGTCAACCGTGACGATGATCGGCCCAGGCTACGCGCTGGAAGTCAGCGACATCGTCCTTGAACCGGGCCAGGTCGATACGCTCGACGTCGCGCCGGACGGCAGCTTGTTGTCCTATCGCACAGAAACCGGCGAGACGCCGCTCATTCTGGTGGCGATCGAGACCAAAGCCTCGGACTATCTCTTCGGCGTCTATGGTGAAGAAATGGCCCCGGGCGAAGCGCTCAACCTCTCGCTCGACATCAAAAAGGGCTGGCTGAGCGTCGACGCGATCGACAATGCGTCGGCCGGCAGCTACAGCTTGCAGGTCGCCAAATACGACGACGAGGGCGAACAGGTCTTTGGCGCTGAAGGGGTGAAGTTGGCAGCCGAGGACGTGCTGTACGTCGAATACCTGAAATGGCCGGGCAACGGCCAGCCGATGACGCTGGACCTGGACAAGGGCGGCGACGGTTCAGTCGACGAGACCATTGAAGTCGCCGACGTGACCGATACGCTCAAGCAGTAAGCTGCGCCGCCAGCGGCGAGACTCGTGATCACTCCCCATGTCAACACCGCCAACGAATTGGCCGCCCGTCACCCAGCGTCATCTGCGCGAAGACGAGCTTGCGGCTTATCGCGATCCCCTGTCTGGCGCGCCGCACTATGGCATCGAGCACATTTCGCATCCTGCCGATCTGCGCATAACCGTGCTCAACTACGGCGAGCGCCAGCCGGGCGCGGAAACGGTGCTGTTGCGTTTGAGCCGCCCGAGCGAAGGGCTGCGCAACGTGTGGACCACCAACGGCGACGCCTGTTTCAGCCCGAGCGGCAGGCTGCTGGCGCTGAACCTGCCGTTTCAAGTAATCATCATCGACGGAACAACCCTGCAGGCGCGGCACGTTGCATTGCCCGACCGCACCATGCTGCTCGGCGCCAACTGGAATGGCGAGCGCTTCGTCGCGCGCTATCTGGCTTATGGCAAACCCCGTTCCGCTGCCGCAACCCTCGGGCCGCTGACATGGACGGACATTGCCCAACACTGGCAGGCCGGGCTTGGCCCAGCGGCGCGCGATGCGAGCGCGTAAACGCGGCTCAAGCGGCGCGTCACATCATCCGTCCAACGGCACATACAACTCGGCTTGAATCAGCCAGCGCCCGCCGATCATCCGCCACGAAGCCAGATACGCGCCGCGCTGCTGTTGCTCCCCCGTTGGCCGCCGCCAGCGCCCAACCCACTCGCCAGATTCGGCCGCGGTCTTGCCGTCGTCACTGATCGTCACCGTGAGCGTGTTGCGCGCAAAAGTTATGAACGCATCATCGGCAAAAAACCGCTCGAACGCGCGCTTGTATTCGTCTTTGCCCACGAGCGGCCGGCCCGAACTGGTGGACACCTGGATATCTGGCAGCCAGTGCGCGCCGATCTCGGCTGCATCGTGCGCCGCAATGGCGTCGTTGAACTGTCGGCGCTGCTCGCGAATCGCCGCGGAGGCTTGCTGTGACGCAGGTGTGACGACTGAAAAATCGCTGTCTGAGTTGGGGCGTTCGTTGCGCTTCATGAATTCATATTAAACACGTTGTCAACATCATCCAGTGGATAGATCGGCCGTTCGACCTGCCGGAAATCAAAGCGGCGCATGTCGAGATCGGACAGCCCCGGGCTGAGCGCCAGGATCGAGCGCGGGGCATGATCGTATAGATCGGGCATCAAATAGCCCAGCTTGACCACCACAATCTGTTGTTGCATGGGGTCGATGCCAGAAGACTGCGCAATCTCGGCGACCGTATTGAACACACAGCGCCCGGCGGTGACGATCGCGCGCACGCCGTCAATGCGGATCACGGCATGGTTGCGGCCGGTATCAACGCGCTCTACACGCGCTGTCACCGGAAAGGGCTTGCCAGGCAATCCCAGCTTGTTGCCAAGCTGCAATTCGACCACTCCGCCGACGGCGGCCGCAACGCATTGGTCATACGCCGCTGCATCTTCGATGCCCGCCACCAGCGCGTGCGTCGCGCCTTGCGCCAGAAGCTGTTCAAACACCAGCGTCATGTCACCCGCGGCGCCGGCAGTGACGTTGTCGCCCGAATCGGAAATAAAGACTGGTCGAGTTTCAGATGCCATCGCCAAACGCACCGCCTGTTCCAGGCTCCCCCTTTCGCCAGGAAATGCGAATGCGCGCCGTTGCGCCCACACTTGCGCCGCATATGCTTTCGCCGCGAGCGACGCAAGCGCATGATCGCGCTCAGCCACGACCACTACGCTAGCCGTCGAATGCGGCCGATCGGCCCAGGCATAGCCCACCATCAACGATGCATCGAGGATGCCCGGCTGTTGTTCGATCTCATCGATTGCGGCATACAGCGCACGCGCCGGCTCGGCCGTGGTCATGGCGTATTCGCCCGGGATCAGCAGCGGCACGCGCAAGAACGCCATCGTCGGGCGCAAGCCTTCGCGGACGCAGCGCAGCAGATGGCGCAGCGCGCGCGCGACCGTATCGGGGTAATCGCGATGTGGCGCGGTGCGAAATGCGGTGACGCAATTGACGGGGTCCAGCAACGCCTGGGTGAGATTGCCGTGCAGATCCAGGCTGACCGAGATAGGCACAGACTCGCCCACCCTCTCGCGCACCGCTGCCGCCAGATCGGGCTCCGGCTTGTCCATGCCTTCGACTTCCATGGCGCCGTGCAGATCGAGCAGCACGCCGTCGACCGGCAACGCCGCATGCAATGTGGCCAGGCATTCGTCTTTCAGGAGCTCGTAAGCGTCGCGAGTCACCACGCCGCTCGGCGTGGCGTTGGCAAGATAGACAGCGCGGACATCGGTATCCGCCAGGTAATGAGCGCCTCCTAGCCGGGCATGCAGTGCATCCAGATCACGAAGAATTTCGAAATCGTCGTAGTGTGTGGCGTTCGGCGCAAAGGTATTCGACTCGTGCCGAATGCCGAGATAGGCGATGCGGGTTTTGCGGGGTGAAACCGTGGCGCTGCTCACAGCTGAACATTGTAGTCAGACAGGTTACCTGGGGCCGTAGCCCGGGAGCGCCGCAGGATTTTGTATTCGCGATTTTCCCCCACCTAACCTCCCCCTGTCGCCTGCGCAGCGCAGGCGACAGGGGGAGGTTAGGTGGGGGAAGATTGCAGGTCGCGGAATCTCGCTACCATCTGTCAATCAACAATGTCGTGGTCCGATACGAGTTGGCCATCGCGGTCAGAAATGGATTAAAGCCACCGTTGGTCACGTGCACCGAGGTATCAGCCAGGTAGACGTTGTCCGAGCCGTGCAACTTGCCGTTGCGATCGACAACAGAAGTGGCCGGATCGTCGCCCATGCGGCAGGTGCCGGCTTGATGCTGGCCGCCACTGAGATACGGCGCTTGCGGCGGATCGCCCCATACTTCAAGCGCTCCGCACGCCTTGAGCCATTCGACCGCTTTGCTGTGCAGAAATTTGGCCGCCTTGATCGATTCCGGGTGCGTGGCGCCGCTGAGCCGCGCTACGGGAATGCCCCAGTGATCGCGCACCTTGGGATCGATCGACACGCGCGCATCCGGCGATGGAATATCCTGAATCGGCCCCAGTACCTGAAGCATGCGCCGATACGAATGGCGCATCCAGTTCTTGGCCTCGCTTCCCCAGCGCCGCTTGTTGGCGGGAAAGGCCCAGCGAACATAGGCTGTCGGCAGAATGATGCCGTCGTCGCACATCAGCCCGCCGCCGACAATGCCTGGATTGCCGTGGCTCCAACGAGTGGTGGCCGTCGTCACGCCCGGGCCGATGCCATCCCACACATCATCGGCCAGCAGGCCAAACGCGGTGATGTACACGTGACCCTGCAAATTGCGGCCCACCAGATCGTTGCCGAGCCCGGAGTTCAGCAGCAACCGCGCGCATTCGACTGCGCCCGCGGCAACGACAATCACATCCGCCGTGACGCGCACGCGCTTACTGTCAGCCGAGAAGTAGGTGATCCCGCTCGCATGACCGGCCACGTGCTCGATGCGTTCCACCATCATGTCGGTGACAAGCTCGCACTTGCCGCTGGCGAGGGCGCGCGGAATGAACGTGTTTTGTGTGCCATTCTTGGCATCCACCGGGCAGGCAAAGCCGACGCAATGCTGGCAGCCCGGGCATGCAGGCCGCCCTTGATTGGGCTGGCTATTGATGGCCAGCGGCACCGGAAAAGTATTCCAGCCGAGCGACTTTGCGCCGGCACGCATCAGCTCGCCGCGGCGCGTAAGCGGCACCGGCGGCATCGGATAGTTGCGCGCGTATTTGGGCAGGTGCTGCATGTTCGTGCAATCGCCTGAAACCCCGAGCTCGTGCTCAACTTTTTCGTAGAACGGCGAAAGGTCCTCGTATTGAATCGGCCAGTCGGCAAGAGAAGAGCCTTCGGGCACACCGTAGGTGCTGGCCATCTTGAAATCGAGCGGATGAAAGCGCCAGGCCTGTCCGGCATAGACGCGCGTGCCGCCGCCGACCGTCGCCGCATTGGCTTGATAGCGAAAATCCCAGGGCGGCACGGTGACCGGCTCACCGCTGTGATCAACCGCCACGCGCGGATGACGCGTATCCGGCCCGGCATTGTGGCCATGCGCGTTGACGCGCTGATTTCGGAGCAGGTCGCGGCCGATCTCTTGAAACGTCTGCGCGCGGCCTCGTTCAAGCAGAAGCACGTGCTTGCCGGCTTCGGCTAGCTTGGCCGCAGCCACGCCGCCACCCGCGCCCGCGCCGATGACAATGGCGTCGTAATGCGTCATAGCGAGACCTCAAATCCAACCGTTGCGAGGCCTGCGGCACTGCCCCAGTAGCCTTCCTGGATCAGAGAAACAAGCATCTGGAAGGTCGCAGTTCCTTCAACAGCACCCAGCAACGCAACTTGCGCCTCGCGGTCGAGATCGACAAAAGCGCGCTGATGGCGCGCAGTTGCGCTGGCGTCGAGCGCCGCGAGCAAGCGGCGCACGGCGTCCAGCTGACCGGCATAGTCGCCGGTCAACACGTCGGTGACATAGTTCATGTCGCCGGCGTCGCCTGCACCCGGGGTTTCGTCCGGCGGCACGATGCAGTTGGCCAGCACCTTCAAGAGCCGCAAATGAGGATCAGAGATTGACATTTGCAGGGCAGTTTATTGGGTTTTCTGCAAACCGCCGCCGCCAAAACCGGACTTCAACCGGATCATTTTGCGCGCAGCGCTGATCAACGCGCCATGCGCGCAAAGCCGCGCGGCGACGCACCCGATTCGAGCAATGCGATCACCTGATTGGCGCATCGTTCGGGCGACAGCACGCTGGTGTCAAGTTCAAGATCGTAGTGTGCATATCTATGGATCACCGGGTGTTGTGCCTTCGCGCTGCCCAGCGTGCGGTCGCCGCGCGACCGTTCCCGCGCCTCAACCACTTCGAGCGGGCAGATCAGACCGATCAAATACGCTGGCAGCGGCGCGAGCAACGTCGCCAGCTCAGCCGCCCAGGCGCGCTCAATCAAGATGTGATCGGCGATGACATTGTTGCCGCTGCGCGCCAGGCGCTCGATCGACTGATGCATGCCCGAGGCCAGCCGATGGCCCAGCTCGCCGGCTTCAACCGGCGTGCACAACACGCCATCCCAGAGCGGGCGCTTAAAGTAACGCGCGGGCAACATCCACATGAACTTGTCGATGCCCGCATCGAGATACGGCGCGGCCGACCGGTCTTGCAGCGCGGCCAGCAACGACGATTTGCCCGAGCTGGTGACGCCGTTGATGACGATGATCGTGCCGGGCAATGTATTGACGGACATTGGTAACGGGATTTTAGTTCTGGTCTGGTCGATGAAGCGGCCCAGGTGGCAATCAACTAAGCCACTTCAAACGTATCCGTGAGCCGCTCATCGGCCAGTGAGCCGCCCACAAAAACGTTGACACGTCCGGCGGGCGTCGCCCAAGCATGCGCGGACTCGTCCCAATACGACAGGCTGCGTCTGGCCACGACGATCTCCGCCACAGCCGCTTCACCCGGCCCAAGCGTCACTTTGGCAAAGCCCGCCAGCTGTCGCGCCGGCGTCGGCACACGCGCCGGCAGCTCACCGACAAAGGCTTGCACCACCTCGCTCCCAGACCGCGTGCCGCTGTTGCGCAGCATGACACGAAGCGAAAACGCATCTGGCGCAGACAGGGGCTCGATGCGAAGGTCGCTGTATTCAAACGTCGTGTAACTCAGTCCATGGCCGAACGCAAACAACGGTGTGTGGGCATGCCGCACGAAGTGCCGGTAGCCGGCAAACACGCCTTCGGCAAGGTCGACCGCGCCGCCGCCGGTGTAGGCGGGAATCGCCTGCTCTTCCGTCGCAGGAAACGTGATTGGCAAACGCCCCCCGGGTTCGGCATGGCCAAACAGCACCGCCGCCGGCGCAGTGCCAACGACCTCGCCGGGATACCAGACTTGCAGCACCGCCGCCACCCGGTCGAGCCACGGCATCAGCACCGCGCCAGATGTGTTGAGCACCACCACCGTGTTCGGATTCGCCGCGCACACCGCCTCGATCAGCGCGTTCTGATCGCCGGGCAGGCTAAACGAATCGCGATCCATGCCCTCACCCGCCGCCTGATTCACCCAGACCACGGTGGCATCGGCCTGAGCTGCGGCGGCCACCGCCTCCGGCAACAGCGAGTGCGGCTGCCAGCCCAGGTGCAGGTGCTTGCCCATAAACATGTGCAACGGGCTGAACGGCGAGCTGAATTCGACCACGATCTCCGCCGCTGTGCCCGCCGTCATCATCGCGCCACCCAACAGCGGATACGAATACGCGTTTGTGATGAAGTAGGACGTTTCGCGCGTGCCTGCAATCACACACCGGCCGTCGATGAAAACCTTGACCGACCCTGAGCACAGCACACACAACTTCACCCAGCCGCTGCGCGGCGCGGTGAGCGTGCCTCGCCAG
>JANMNW010000388.1:0-6172 GCA_031368515.1 Chloroflexota bacterium | reverse complement strand
CGCAAACCCGCGCTGCACGCCCAAACTGAACGCAAGACGGCGTTCGCCCTTGACCCAGTCGGCGGCGACGCTGCCCACGCGCGCATCGACATCGGGTTCGGAGAGGAGCAAATGCGCCAGCCAATTCATGCCTTGCGGACTTATCATAATCTGCTAAAACTGCAGTTCAGGCGTCATAACAGTCGTCATTGGCTGACAACCGTGGCGGCCTCCAATCTGTCTCGTATGCCATGTATCCGGAACTTTTGCGCGCGCACAAGGAAGGACATGGTCAGTGTTGCGGCGGGTAAACCGCCTCTTACGTCAGTATTAGGAGGAATCAGAACGATATGAAGCAATCTAACCTAACTCGCAGACAACTGCTGCGCATGGGCGCGATTATGGGAGCCGGAGCCACTCTGGCTGCCGCTTGCGGCGCTCCCGCTGCGCCGGCCGCGCCGACGGCTGCGCCAAAGGTCGATGCGCCCGCGCCGACTGAGGCGCCGAAGCCAACTGAGGCGCCGAAAGAGGAGCCCAAGCCTACCGAGGCGCCCAAGCCGGCCGCTGGCGGCAAAGTGCAGGTACTGCATCGACAGGAGTATTTCAAAGAGCTTGAGACCACGTTCAAGGCGCAGACCGAGGAGTACATCAAGAGCATCGGCTTTGAGCCCGATGTGTCCACTGTGAACCCCGAAGTGTTTGGCGACTTTATGGCCAAAATGCAGGCCGCGGTAGCGGCGGGCAATCCGCCTGATCTCACCTATCACGGCAACAGCATCGCACAGATGTTCGACTTGGAATTGACCGAGGATCACACAGCGCTTGTAGCCGATCTGGTTTCGAAATTCGGCGATGTTGTGCCGGCTGCTGCTGTGCGCAACGCCAAGTTCGAGGATAAGTGGTGGGCGGCGCCGCACGGCTCGAACATCGGGGGCTGGTTCGTGCGCAAAGACTGGGCCAAAGAAGCCGGCGTCGATTTGACCAAGTTCGGCACGTTCCAGGAACGCGTGGATGCGGCGCTAAAGATGTCGGATCCCTCTAAAGAACGCTACGGCTGGGGTCTGACAATTAACAAATCCGGTGATGGCCATGGGTTGATCATGGCGGCTTTCCAGGCGTTTGGCGGTCGCGCGGTTGACGAGAGCGGCAAGAAGATAACCTTCAACACGCCTCAGACGGTCGAAGGTGTGAAGTTCCTGGCCAGTCTGTACACCGACGCCAAATACAAGAGCATGATCCCGCCCGGCGTCGAAAGCTGGACCGACCCCAGCAACAACGAGGCTTATCTGGCCGGCAAGATCGGCATAACGGCGAATGCGCCGAGTGTGTATGCCAAGGCCAAAAAAGACAAGAATCCAGTCTTCGAGAACACCGCATGGCTGGGTTTCCCCTTCACCAACGACGGCAAACTGGAGCTGGGTTCTGGTGGCAACAGCTGGTATACGATCATGAAGGGCGCCAAACAGGCCGATGCCGCCAAACAGATCGTAACGCACTTCATGGATCCCAAAGTCTTTGCGCCGCTCTCGGCACTGGGCGGCGGATTGGTGATGCCGGCCTACAAGAATGGATGGACGGATGACCTGCTCAAAGTTGATGCCAACTTTGCCAAGCTAAAGGACATCATGTTCAACCCCAACGACTACACCGGCTTTGCATTCCCGGCGCAAAACAATGCCGCGTCCGATGCTTGGTTTGCCACAGGCTTCTTGAGCGAGATGATGGCCAACATCACCACCGGCAAGATGACCGCCGAGCAGGCCGTAGAAGACGCTGCCAAGAAGGGCGCGGTCATCTTCGAAGAAAAAGGCTTCCCGCAAGCGTAATCTACGTCGATTTGCAGCCGTGGCTTGCTGGCAGATAAGGTTTTGATCCTTTTCCACCAGCACACCACGGCTGCCAGGACAGGAGGCGCCATGGCCGGCCGAGTTGCCACACCGTCATATACCGCATCCCGTGGAGGAAACAACGGCAAACGCCTTGCGCGTTTGCTAGGCAAAGACTGGAAGATCGCGTTCCTTTTCGTCGCGCCCATCGTGATCCTGATGGTGTCGCTTATTTTCTGGCCTTTCATCAATGCCATTCTGCTCAGCTTGACCGTGCGCCAGAACCGGCGTGAGGTGTTTGTCGGGCTGGCAAATTACACGCGCTTGTTGACGGACGATCAGTTTCTCGGCGCGCTGGCCAATACCATCCGCTTCACTGTCGGCTCGGTTGTGCTCAAACTCATCGTCGGCCTGGTGATCGCCTCGCTGCTCAACAGCAAAATGCCGCTGCGAAACGTGCTGTCTGGCGTGATGCTGTTGCCGTGGATCGTGCCCGAAGTGGTGACCGCACTGACCTGGCGCGGTATCTTCGATCCAATCTTTGGTGGCCTGAATCCAATTCTTCAAGGCCTCGGATTGACTGATCGCAATATTGGCTGGTTGTCTGAGCCTGGCTTGGCGCTTCCGAGCGTGATCGCGGTGAACATCTGGAAGGGCATACCCTTCTTCACAATGCTGCTGCTGGCCGGCATGAAGTCGATCGACAAAGAACTGTATGAGGCAGCCGAAGTCGATGGCGCAAACGCGGTCGAAAGATTCTTTTACATCACGCTGCCCGGACTGCGCTATGTGCTGGCTGTGACGCTGCTACTTTCGACGATCAGCACGTTCAACTCGTTCGGCATCGTGTATCTGATGACCGGCGGCGGCCCTGGCGGCGACACGCGCCTGTATTCGATTCTGGCGTACGAACGCGCGTTGCTGCAAAATCGTTTCGGACCGGGCGCAGCTGTGTCGCTGGCGACCGCGCCGTTCCTGGCGATCTTTATCCTGCTGCTGGCGCGTTTTATGCGCCAGGGGGTGGAGAAGAGCACGAAGGAATCGGCCGCCGATCGCGCGTTTGGCTTGCTGGGCAATGCCATCAACGCGGTTATGAGCGTGCTGATGTGGCCGATTGACTGGCTCTCGTATGCGATTGGCCGCGTGACGTCGACGCTCTCACGCTCGCTGGCGCGCGCCATGTACGGTTCGGCGCCTGGCGCGCGCAAGGCACTGTTGACGCGCAGCCAGCGCGAGGGCGGCAGCATGATTGTGCGGCTGGCCGTGATCCTGCCGTTTTTGGTGTTTGTATTGTTCCCGTTTGTATGGATCGTGCTCACGGCCTTCAAAGGCGAGCTGCAAATTTCGCAACGCGTGTCGCTTTGGTGGCCGGCGCCGTGGACGCTCGACCAGTTCACCAAGCTTCTGAACGAGACGCCCTATCCGCTCTGGTTCCGCAACACAGTGACCATCTCCGCCATTACAACGGCTCTGTCTGTGATGCTGGCGGCGCTGGGCGGTTATGCGCTGGCGCGCCTGAAGTTTCGCGGCGCGGGCGGGTTGACGACGATATTGCTCATTACCTATCTGCTACCGGGTTCGCTGATGTTCATCCCAATGTATCGTATTCTGACGACGCTGGGGGTGATCAACAGTCACATGGCCCTGATCATGACCTATCCGACCTTTCTGATGCCGTTTGCTACCTGGGTAATGCTTGGGTATTACCGCGGCATTCCGGAGGATCTGGAAGAAGCGGCCATGATCGACGGCGCCAATCGCTTTACCGCGTTTTGGCGCATCACGCTGCCGCTGGCCATGCCGGCGTTGCTGGCCGTGACGCTGTTTGCGTTCACAAATGCCTGGAACGAGTTTCTATATGCGTTCATCTTTCTCACCAGCGAGACATTAATCACCCTGCCGGTGGGTTTGCAGAAACTGGTCTTCGCCGATATCTACCCGTACGGCCAACTGATGGCCGCATCACTGATCATGTCGATCCCGGTCGTGATCATGTATATCTTTGCGCAGCGCTTCGTGGTGGAAGGACTGACGGCGGGAAGCGTGAAGGGCTAAGTGGGGAGAAGAGTAGAGAGTAGAGAGTAAAGAGAAAAGAGACTGCGCACCACGCAATGCGCAGTCTCCGTTCTATCTACTATCCACTCTCCACTCTCTACTGTCTACTCTCTAGTCTCCACTCTCTACTATCTACTCTCCACTATCTGCCAACCGCTAGATCTCCACCACCGCGCCTCCTTGGCGCGCGCTCTTCTTGATGGCGTCCCAGAGCTGAATCATGCGCAGGCCGATTTCGCCCGGGCAAGGGTTGGGAATTTCGCCGCGCCGCACTCGCACAAACGTCTGCCACACACCGAGAAAAGCGGGCAGCTCAATGTTTTGCATCTCTTTTTCGCCGGGTTTTTGCACGCGCAAGAAGCCGCCCCACACGCCGGTTTCCAACATGCCGTTTTCGCACCAGATCTTGATATCGGTGCCGGTGACGGGCGACGCGCCGCAACCGTTGATGGTGACATAGCCGCCGCTCTTGGTTTTGGCGATGGCCACGGTCAGAATGTCGACTTTGGATTTGCGCTTGTCGATAAACGCCGCCACTTCGGCAAACGGCTCGCCGATCAGATCCGACACGGTGTTGAGCAAGTGCGCGCCGGTGTCAAACATGTAGCCGCCGCCGCTGATTTTGGGCTCTTGCCGCCAAAGGCCGCGCGTGTTTTGCTCCCAGGTCTGCCAGACTGCGGCTTGCACGTTCAGAATTTTGCCCAGCTGACCGCTTTGCAGCATGTCGGCGGCGATGCGAATCGACGGCGAGCTGCTGCCGTTGAACGCCACCATCAGCAGGCGGCCGGTTTTGTCGCGCGTCTTGAGCAGCTTTTTGGCCTCGCTGGTGTTCATCACCATCGGCTTTTCAATCAGCACGTCGATGCCAGCTTCCATTAGCGCGGTGGCTTGCGGGAAATGTTCGGCGTGCGGCGTGATGATGAACGCCGCGTCGATCGACTTGCCATGCTTCTTGATGAACTTGGCGAAATCGGGTTCGTTGGGTGGAACCGGCTGGCCGGCCTTGTCAAAGAGTTCGGCCGCCAGTTCATACGCCTGGCCGCTGGGTTCGCAGACGGCGGCCACTTCAGTGGTGTCCAGCTGTTTTAGGATGTTTCCAATGTGATAGCGGGCCATGCCGCCGGTACCGATCATGCCGAGACGAATTTTGCTCATGATTGTGCTTGTTCTCCAGTTGCTGGTTGCGCGAAAGTGCGAAACGTGACGCAATAACCCTACATGTAGAGCGAGTGAGCAAAAGTGTCAAGTCGACGCTGAAGCAGAGAGGAAAACGCTCCAGCGCCAGCCCATCTTTGTCATGTCGCCGCAGCGGTGAGGGGGGAACTACTGCTGCGAAAACGTAACAAGGATGGGCTGGCGCCCAAGCAGGACCTGCGGACTCCAAATCAGAGTGGGCGCCGGCCCGCGCTGCGCATCCGTGCGTGGATGGGCCCGGGCATTGGCTGCCAGCGTGGAAGCGCGCTTGCGTCGATTTTGCGCACGCGCGCCAGCCGTGGCGGTTCGGCCGCCAGGCGGATCACCAGCGTGACTTGAGAAAATACCGGCAGTCGCATCTGGCGTTCGAACCCTTGTTCGCGCAAAAACGTCACAACTCGCCGCCTAATTGTCTGCAACATGTAACACTCCTTCTGGTTGACTGCTTCCCCGCCTCGTCTGAACCGTGTCGCCGATGTGTATGTTGAGCCTGTGGTGATGGCCAACAGAATAATGGGCCGTCATCGATGGCGCTCGATTCAAAACAAACGATGACGGCGCATCCGAAAGCCCGTCCTGCCCGATGTATTGCTTACGCAACAAGGTGGCGAACCTGACGCGCAGGCCACGGATCTACGTGAGTTCTATGCAAGTCGACTGGCCGCCGCTGGTTTTACCCGCATTCGCCTGCAAATCGGCCCGATATCAAGCGCTGAGGAACAACTCAAGTCAATTAGAAACCTGACGGGCAATGGGGTTGCGGCGTTTCGCAATGCTTTTTTGCAGCCGTGCGAGGTCTGCGGTGGCGCGCGGCTGCGGCCCGAAGCACTTGCGGTCAAGATTGCAGGCGAAGACATCAGCATGTCGACGCGCCGCGCGGTCGGCCCGGCGCTCGCCTTTTTCGAGGCCATGCAGCCAGGCTGACCGATCAGCAGAACCAGATCGCCGAACGCATCCTGAAGGAAATCGTCGAACGTCTCGGGTTTCTCAACAACGTCGGACTCGATTATCTCAATCTCGACCGGACTTCGGGCACGTTGTCCGGCGGTGAAAGCCAGCGGATCCGCCTCGCATCGCAAATCGGCAGCGGGCTTTCGGGCGTGCTTTACGTGCTCGAC
>JANMNW010000384.1:0-11922 GCA_031368515.1 Chloroflexota bacterium | reverse complement strand
CAGCTTATACGTGAGATCAACAGCATCGTCATTCCCAACACGAACCGCCTGTTGGAGACTGGTGGCGAGCTGCTTAGCCTGAAAGGAACTTGGGAAAAGGCCGACAAGGCGTACAAGCATGCGATCCTGAAAGAAGTGTTCGACGCCGTGTATGTCGATATGACCACCAGAAGAGTTGCCGGTGTGAAACCATTCGCGGAGTTCGTCCCGCTGTTCCGGCAAACCAAGCTGGTCGAACGCGACTGGTGTTTCGTCCTGGAAAACAGCGAAGCCGCCCAGGGTGTTGACACCACCGGACGGCTTCACGTCTCACACGGACGCGACGGGATTCGAACCCGCGGTCTCTGCCTTGACAGGGCAGCGTGTTAGGCCTCTACACCACGCATCCTTTCTAACTCTGCGAGGCGGAAATATACCACATCGGCGACGCGTTTTGTAGCATGAAAGCTGTTACAGCAACGTTGCTTTGATCTTCACCACGCCATCGCCCACGCGCACGGATGCGCCGTCTTCTTGAATGCGCACGATCGTACCGGGCGCGGCGCTCGTCGCACTTTCATCTGTCAGATCGACGCGTTCGATCAGCCATGTCTGGCCGTCCACGCGCGCCTTCGCCACCGGTGCGCGCATCACATTGATCGCCGTCACCTTGCGTTGCACGCTCTCGGTCGGCTCGCTCATATCGATCCACTCTTCGGCTTCTGTCCACGCGCCGGCATAGCTTGCGCCGGCTTCCATTTGGGGTGTGCCTGGGTCGCCGGCGATCGCCCGCGCCGCGCCTTCATACAGCGCCTTGCCAAAGGTCGGCACCCAGGTTTGAAAAACGTTTTCCGACGTGCATGGCCGGGGCAGCGGCGCGCTGTGCTGGCTCAGGATATTGCCGGTGTCAAACGCGTTTGACGTCCAATGCAGCGTGCAGCCGATGTTCGGCGCGCCGTCGTAGATCTGGCGAAAGACATTCGGGCCGCGGTAAGCCGGCAGCAACGCCGGATGCAGATTCACCGCGCCGATGCGCGCGGTCGCCAGCAACTCGGGCGGCAGCAGCCACGGAAACGTTGCCGACACGATCAGATCGGGCTTGAGCGCGGCCAGTACCGGCGTCGCCACCGATTTAAGCCGTGTGGTGACCAAGACTTCGATGTTGCGCTCGCCGGCCGCGGCGGCAATCTGTTTGTAGCCTTCCGAGCGGCGCGTTTTGGGGCCAGGTGTGGTCACGACCAGCGCCAGCTCGTGGCCGCAATCGGCCGCCCAGCGGTAGACCAGATCGAACAGCGGCGGCATGTTGTTGAACGAAATAATGCGCATGGTGTCACACGATCAGAGTGTAAATGGCGGTTTGCGCCCTGAGCGCCGGCCAGACGCCGACATGATGGAGGTTGGTCACGAATTCGGTGCGATCGACGCGCGCGCCGACTGAGCGCGCAAAGGCTTCAAACTGCGCCAATGTGATCGCCCGCACGCGCGGTTCGCCTGAGCCGAGCTCGGTGCCGTAGCCGCGGCCGTTCAGCATGCGCAGCCGTTCACGCCAGTAGCCAGAGTTGTCGAACGAGATCACCGCGCGTTTGCCCACGCGCAGCATTTCGCGCAGCACCGGTTCGGGCCGGTTGAGATATGCCACGGTCTGGCTGAGCACCACGTAATCGAACGCGCTGTCGGGATAATCGGCCAAGCCCTCTTCGATGTTGCCCTGGCGCACCGAGAGCCCGCGCCCAATGCAGGCGCGCACGGCGATCTCGCTGATTTCGATGCCACGCGCCACCACCTGTTTTTCAGCCACCAGCCGGGCCAGCAGCAGGCCGTCTCCGCAGCCCAGATCCAGCACGCGCGTCCCTGCGGTTATGGCAGCCACGATGGCTTCGAGATCAAGTCGTTTTGCTTCGGTCATGTTTGTGTGTGGCGGGCGAAGTCGCGCCTGATCGTCGCGCCGCAATGCTACCTCGTTTGCCATGCTTGCCTGCTGTCAATCCTCCCGCGCCTGCGCGAACACGTATGCGCGCTGGCTCGGATACTCGGCGCTGGGATACGGATCGCGAACCAGCACCTCGCTGATATCGAACCCGGCACGCAACAGGTGCGCGCGAATAGCCGCCGGCTGGAAGAAAGTGAAATCGAGCGCCACCTTGCGTTCCAAAAACTCCTCGATGTGGCGCGTCTCGTCGCCGACGTGGAACGACAGCAACAGCCAGCCGCCAGGCTTAAGCACGCGGCGCATTTCGCCGAAGGCGCGCGGCAGCTCCTCGTCGGACAAATTGACGATGGCGTAGAACGCGGCGATGCCGGCAAATGCACCGCCGGCCACGCGTTGCAGATCGAGCATGTTGCCTTGCTCGAAACTCACGCCAAAGTTGAACGCGCGGGCGATTTTGACCATCTCCGGCGAAAGGTCAATGCCGGTGACTTCGGCGCCCTGCGTGTGCAAATAGCGCGCCACCTGGCCCGGCCCGCAGCCCAGATCGCAAATCACGCCGTTGGTCGCCACGCGCTGGATTAGCCAATCGAGCATCTTGCGATCGAACGGCTTGTGTTGCAGCTCGTCGAAGAAGCGGTCGGCATAGGCGTCGGCCACCGCGTTGTATGCGGCGTGCACGCGCTCCGGAGTCTGGCGCGCGCCGCGCGGCGCCAATGCTTCGATCTGCGCGCAGTGCTGCTCCTCGTGCTCCACTGTGTGCGCGATGAGTTCGGCCAGCGTTTGGCGGCCAAGTGTTTCGTGGATGAGGACGTGCGCGCGCGCGTCCGGCGCGGCGGCGCGCAAAGCGCCGGCTACTTCGGCGCGCTGCGTTTCGAAATGCACCAACGCGCGGGAGAGATCGAGCTGCTGACCGGCGAGCAGTTCAGCCAGTCGCGTGTCGTCGATGTCGGCGGCGGGCAGGCTGTCGCGCACGAGCAGCGCCAGAATGCGCGGCGTGTAGATCGCATCGCAGGCGCGCATGTGGGTCAGCACCTGCTGCACCGACCAGCCGCCATCTGCAGCCGGCTGGTGTTGCGCTGCGATGCCGACGCGGCCAAACCCCGCGCGCAGCCGCGCCGGTATGGCTGAAAATCGGTCAATCAGGTTGTGCCAGTGTTGACTGTCCATTTTGTTTCGAATGAGCTTGGTCATCCCGCACCGGCTTCGTCATCCCGAGCGAAGCCGGTGCGGGATGACGAAGCCGGTGCGGGATGACTAAGCTTCTCTGCGATGACAACGCTCATATTCATCACACCGTCTTTAGAAAGTCGCGCGTCAACTCCGCCAGCCGATCTACCTCCAGCAAAAACGCGTCATGGCCGTAGTTGCTGTCGATTTCAACGTAGGTCGCGTCAATGCCGTTTTGCAGCAGCGCGCGCACCAACTCTTTCGACTGCCAGCTCGGATACAACCAGTCGGACGTGTAGCTCATCACCAGGAACTTGGCGGTGGTGTTGCGAAAGGCGTGCGCGAGCGAGGGCAGGCCGTAGGACAAATCGAAGTAATCCATGGCCTTGCTCAGATACAGGAACGCGTTGGCGTCGAAGCGCTTGGTGAACGACTCGCCGCGATAGCGCAGATAGCTTTCGACCTCGAACTCGGTGTCGAACGTATAGCCGTATTGCGCCGTCGTGCGCAGCCGCCGGCCAAACTTTTCGCGCATCGATTCGTCGCTCAAAAACGTGATATGGCCGATCATGCGCGCCACCGCCAGACCGGCGTTGGGCGGCGTGCGATCCGGGCCGTAGTAGTCGCCGCGGTTCCAGTTCGGGTCGGCGTAGATGGCCTGACGCGGCACTTCGTTGAGCGCGATCGTCTGCGGCGAGAGCCGCGCGGTGCTGGCTAGCACGATTGCTGTGCGCACCCGCTTGGGATACGACACTGTCCATTGCAGTGCCTGCATGCCGCCCATGCTGCCGCCGGTGACGCTGAGCAGGGTGTCGATGCCGAGGTGATCGAGCAGCAGCCGCTGCGCCTCAACCATGTCTGGAATCGTCACCATCGGAAAGGTCAGCGCGTAAGGCTTGCCGGTTTTGGGATTGATCGACGCCGGCCCGGTGCTGCCGCTGCAGCCGCCGAGCACGTTCGAGCTGATGACAAAGTACCTGTTGGTGTCGAAGGCCTTGCCCGGGCCGACCGCGTCGTCCCACCAGCCCGGCTTGTCGTCGTCGGCCGAATAACGGCCTGCCACATGCGCGTCACCGCTCCAGGCATGGCAGATCAGAATCGCGTTGCTGCGCGCGGCGCTGAGCTCGCCGTAGGTCTCATACGCGATCGTGATCGGCCCCAGCAGCGCGCCGCTCTGCAGCTTGATCTCGCCGGGATGGGTGAATGTCCGCGGTGTGACGATCATGTCGGTTTAAGTGGAGAGTCAGAGTAGAGAGTCAGAGCCACTGCACAGTGCAATGCGTCAATCTTTGAGCGCGGATTGAAGGCCTCGCAGCATGCGCCGAATTTCATCGATGCGAGCGTGCGTTTCATCGCAGGCGGTCTTGTCGATATAGCCCAGTTCGAATGCAATCACAGATTGAGTATCCACTTCGGCAGTCGAGCCGAGCGCTATGCTGATGAACTGCCGGAACTCACCTTTGTGAGTGCGGCTTGAACCTTCGGCGATGTTCGACGGAATGGATACTGCCGCACGCCTGATTTGGTCGGCCAACGCATAGCGTTCTTCTTTCGGAAAGCATTGCGACAAAGCGTACACGTGCTTGACAAGGTCAATGCTCTTTCGCCACACGATTAGGTCGCGATAGTCGCGGATTCGCCCTGTCTGCTCCATTGTTACGCAAGTTGCCGTGCTCTGATGTCCTGGTTCGACTTTGAACAATTGCTCTCTACTCTGACTCTTCACTCTCTACTTCACGCGAGCGCCTGATCTAAGTCCGCAAGAATGTCGTCGATGTTCTCGATGCCGATCGAGAGCCGCACGAAGTCGTCGGTCACGCCGGTTTGCGCCTGCTCGGCCGGGGTGAGCTGCGAATGCGTTGTGGTGGCCGGATGAATCGCCAACGATTTGGCGTCGCCGATGTTGGCCACGTGCGAGAACAGCTTCAGGCTGTCGATGAACTTGCGGCCGGCGTCCTTGCCGCCCTGAATACCAAAGCCGATCAGCGCAGTCAAACCCTTGGGAGCCACACGGTCGACCTCGGCCTTCCATTTGTAGCCGGGCAGGCTGGGGTGGTTGACCCAGCTGACTTTCGGATGCTTGGCGAGATGCGCGGCCACGACGTTGCTGTTGGCAATGTGGCGGTCCATGCGCACGTGCAGTGTCTCGATGCCGATCAGATTCAAGAACGAGTTGAACGGCGACTGTGATGCGCCGATGTCGCGCAACAGCGTCAGTCGCGCCTTGAGAATGAACGCCGGCGCACCGAGCGCGGAGTAGGTCAGACCGTGATAGCTGGGATCGGGCGTGTTGAAGAGCGCGTCGTGGCGGTGGTTGTTGGCCCAATCGAACTTGCCACTGTCGACGATCGCGCCGCCGATGCTGAGACCGTGGCCGCCCAGATATTTGGTGGTCGAGTGCACCACGATATCTGCGCCGTGTTCAATCGGGCGCAGCAAATATGGGGTGGGGGTGGTGTTGTCGATGATCAGCGGCACGCCGGCGGCGTGGGCGATATCGGCGACCGCCTGAATCGGGAACAGATTCAGCTTTGGGTTGCCGACGCTTTCGCCGTAAAACGCCTTGGTGTTGGGCTTGACCGCCGCCTTCCAGCCGGCCAGATCGTCCGGGTCGACAAACGTCGCTTCGATGCCCAGTCGGGGCAAAGTATGGCGGAAGAGGTTCCAAGTGCCGCCGTAGATGCTGGTTGAGACCACGATATGGTCGCCCGCTTGCGCCAGATTGAGGATGGCAAACGTTTCAGCTGATTGACCCGACGAGGTGACCAGCCCGCCCACGCCGCCTTCCAGCTGCGCAATGCGTTGCTCAGCCACGTCGTTGGTCGGGTTCATCAGGCGCGTGTAAATGTTGCCGAACTCTTTCAAGCCGAACAAGTTGGCGGCGTGTTCGGTGTCTTTGAACTGATACGAGGTGGTCTGATGAATCGGCACTGCGCGCGAGCCAGTGACTGGATCGGGCGACTGGCCGCCGTGCAAGGCGATGGTTTCAAGACCGGGTTTGCGAGCGTCTGACATGAATTTTCTCCTGTCGAATTGCGGCGAACGCCGCGTGTCCAATTGGAAAAGCAAATCGCCCTCTTGCGCTGGTTGAGCAAGAGGGCGAAACAGTTTCGAGTCATACCTCCTCTCATCTTCCAGTATTTCTGACGGAATTGGCACCTAACGTACTAGGTTGCCGCGGTTTCAAAGGGCCGTTCCCTCCACCGCTCTGGATAAGAGTGCACCGTAGGCTGGCCTACAGCATGCGCTTCGGACTATTCACTTTTACGTAGATCGGGAGGATATCGAGTTTGGGTGAGGTTGTCAAGAGGATGCAGGGACGACCTTGTCACGACAAGGTTTTCGTCCATGGCAACTGGCTCAACCACAGGTACAATCTGTGACGATTATGAGAAGCAGTCGTGGAATCCTTATGCTGGTGTCGATACTCGCCGGCTTCGTTATTGGCACAGCCTTTGGGCTGTATCTGCTTTATGCGATCGTTACGCCGGAGGGCATGCTGGGCGGCGCTAAGCCGCATCAATTGTTTGCCGATGGCGTCAACCCGCAGTATCGCGATTACTATGCCGCGCGCGCCGCCGCGCGTTTTGCCGCAACCGGCGGTTCTGGCGCGCCCCAGGCGCTGAAAAACGCCCAGGATGAACTAGGCGTGACTTCGGGCGACATCACGCCATTGCAGGCGCTGGAACTCGTGCGCGCGGCGCAGGCCATCGCCGTGCGTGAGAATGCCACCGAGCCAAACCCCGATGCCGGGCGCTTTACGCTGCAGGATCAGCAGAACCTGGCGGCCCTTGGCGACCGACTGGATGCGGCAAAGAACGAACCGGGTGCTCCCCAAGGCGGCGGCCGCACGCTGCTGCGAGTGCTTGGCGCCTTGGGGCTGTTGCTCCTGATCGGTTTGACCGGCCTGCTGTTGTGGGCGCTCACCAAGATGCTGCAACCCGCCGGGTTAAGCGAGCCGCGCGCTTCGGTGCGCATGCCTTCGCGCGTTTCGGCCGACGACCTCGCCGCTGAGCGCGAACGCGCCGCGGCGTTTGATGACGATGAAGAAGATGAGATGGCAGAGGCTGAGCGCCATGCTCGCGTGGTTCCTGCCGACGCCATGGCTGTCACAGCCGAGACCGAAGTGCCGCACAGTGTGATGCGTGCAGGGGCGCCGGCCGCCGCCGCCAACGAAACGCTGCTCGGCACGTTCAACACAAGTTATCTGATCGGTGACGACCGCTATGACGAGAGCTTTCCGATCAACGGCTCAATGGGCGAATTAATTGGCGAGTGCGGCGCATCGGTCGTAGAGCGCATCGGGCACGACACGCCGGCCAAAGTTGCGGCGCTTGCCATCTGGCTGTTTGACAAGAGCGATTTTCAGAGCACCACCAAGGTGCTGCTGACCGAATATGCACATCTCGACGAAGCCATCAAAGAGCGGCTCAAGAATCGCGGTGATGCGCTGCCGGCGCGCAACGGCGTCTTTGACATTGTCAGCAGCTCCATGCGCGCCGAAGTCGAAGTCAACGGATTGGATGTCGCGCCGTACGGCGGCGCCACCAGCGGCTACTTCGAAAAAGTGAATCTGCAGTTTCGCGTCTTCAAAAAGGGTTGAGCGGTGCCCAAGCGATGAACGCGGCGGACGCCGAGGCGGCGCACGGTGGAACGGCAACGCTCGCGCACATCGAAATGCTGGGGCGGCAGCGCAGGGCTTTCGAGCAGCTGGATTGGTGGCCAGTTGAGCAAATGCTGGCCCACACCGAAACCGTGGCGGATGCCGGTTTGTGTGTGATGCCGACCGGTCCTGCGGCCGAAGCGGCGTGGCTGCGTTGGGCGGCGGTGCGCGATGGCGCCTCGGCCACCGCGCCGATGCGCGAGCTGATCGAACGCCAGTGTGAGCGCATGGCCGCGGCGGGAATTACGTCAATCGGCTGCATCTGCCCGCGCTTGTCATGGTTGCGCCTGTATTTGAGCGACAACGGCTTTCGCCGCACCGACGCGATCGTGACGCTGATCCAGGCATCTGTGGCGATACAGGAACCCGATTCCCAGTTGACCCTGCGGCCGTGCGCAGTCGCCGATTTGACAGCACTGGAAATGATGGACACGGCCGCATTTGCGGCGCCATGGCGCTATTCCACCGCGCTGTTGCGCCGGGCGATGGTCGTCGGCGCATTGTTGGATGTGGCGCTTCTGGGCGGCCGAATGGTCGGCTATGTTTGCGGCAAACGCTACGACGATGCCGCGCACATCATTCGCCTGGTTGTCGATCCTCGCGCCGGCCGTAGCGGGGTGGGGCGGGCGCTGTTGCTTCATGCGGCCGGCGTCTTCCGAAAAATGGGTGCAAAGCACATTACACTCAATACACCGGCCAGCCTGCCGGCGCTTGAGTTTTACAAACACCATGGCTTCGCGGAATTGCGCGAACGTGTGGATGTGCTGATGCGTTCGATATGAGAAAGACTGACACAAAGAATTCGCGAGGCCGCGGAGAGACGTCGGTGCCGGTGCCCGGACAAGTGCAGCGCGGGTTTGTGATGCTCGTGCTGGTTGTGGCGGTGGCCGGCATCGGCTGGGCGCTGGTGCGCAATCTGGGCGATTGGTCGGGCGCCGGTGTCGCGAAAGTTTCGGCCGCCGCTCCCACGACGGACGCTCCGACGGCTGTGGCGCCCTTCAGCGCGCCCCGCGACACGGCTGAGCCTGAACGCGTGATCGGCATAGTGAGCGGCCACCGCGACAACGATAGCGGCACGGTGTGCAAAGATGGCTTGACCGAAAACGAGGTCAATTTCGATCATGCCACGCGCGCGGCTGAAATCCTGCGCGCCCAGGGCTATACCGTGGATATATTGGGCGAGAAAGACCCGCGGCTGCAAGGATACAAGGCGCTGGTGTTTCTTTCCATACACGCCGACTCTTGCGCCTACATCAACGATCTGGCGACCGGTTACAAAGTTGCCCGGTCGCGGCACAGCGCTTTGCCTGAAGTGGAAGACCGGCTGGTGGCATGCGTGTCCAGCCGCTACAAAAAAGCGACTGGCTTGCGATTCCATCGCAATACCGTAACGGCAAACATGCTGGAGTATCACGGGTTCTATAAGATAGATGCGCGGACGCCATCGGCGATTATTGAGACTGGATTTATGAATCTTGACCGCGACGTGCTGACCAAGCGCGCGCCTGACGTGGCGCGCGGGATTGCTGACGGCATCTTGTGTTATTTGCGCAACGAAGAGCCTTAAGCCGAGCCGGAACCTTAGAATTTCCTTACCGGTCAGGTCGGCCCACGCCGCAGGGCTACAATCAATGCATCATGCAGAGGCTGTGGCGTTGCCTCCCCGTTATGCTGGCCGTATTGGCCGGTGTCATTGGTGCGCCTGCTGGCGCTCACGGCTACCGGCCTATCACCGAAAAAGACCGCAATAAGCTGTCCGCGCGCGCGCTTGTTCACTTTGCACCCAAGACCGCCCCCGTGACTGCGCCGGTCGCCGATCTCGCCGTACGCGAGTCACGTTGGATTGAAGTGCGCCTCGCCAAACAACAGCTGATCGCCTGGCAAGATGGCAAAGCGGTCATGACCACCGCCATTTCCAGCGGCGTGCGCAACACGCCCACCGTGCGCGGCAGCTTTCGCATCCAGCGCAAGTACGCCAGTGTGCGCATGCGCGGACCGGGTTACGATTTGCCCAACGTTCCCTTTTCAATGTTTTTTCACGCTGGCTACGCCCTGCATGGCACCTACTGGCACAATGCTTTTGGCCGCCCCATGAGCCATGGCTGCGTAAATCTGCCCACCAGCAAGGCGCGCTGGCTGTTTAGCTGGGCGCCGGTGGGCACGCTGGTTGTGGTGCATTGATCGCGGTCAATGCGAACCGCCGTCGCCGAATTCGTCTTGCGCTCTTGGCCGCACTTGCGCTGCTGTCCGGCGCCGCTGTTCTTGCTTTGCTGCCCATCTACGCAGCCCAGCGCAACTGGCGCGACATTCGCGCGCGCGGCGTGCTGCTTGTGGGCATTGACGCCTCTTGGCAGCCGTTTTCATTTTTTGGCGCAAGCGGTTGGGAAGGCTTTGACGCCGATCTGACCGACGCGCTCGGCACGCAGTTGGGCCTGAAAGTTCAGTCGTTTCCAGTTGGCTTTGACAGCCGCTACGACGCGCTAAAGACCGGCCTGGTCGACTTGGCAATCTCGGCGGTCGTCGTCGATCCGACGCAAACACAGGATGCGGCTTTCTCACGCGCCTACTTCGACGCCGGGCCGCGCCTGCTTGCGCCGCTTGCCTCGCGCATTCGCGGCCCGGCCGATCTGAACGGCGCGCGCGTGGGCGTGTCACTTGGCAGCGCCGCCGATCGTTCCGCACGATTTTGGGAGCGGCGCAGCGCGGCACTGGTGCGCAGCGCGTTTGCCGATGACGCCGACGTGATCACGCAGTTGCGTGCCGGCGCACTGGATGCGGCCATGATCGACGGGCTGGAAGCCGTGCGCCTGGGCTGCCCCATCACAGGCCAGGGCCAGACGGCGGAGTGGCGCTGCGTTGCGATTTCGCCCAATCCGTATGTCATTGCGGTGCGCGCTTCGGACACCGCGCTGCTGGATGCGGTCAATAAGGCTCTGGATGCGCTGGCCGCCGATGGCACAGTCGCGCATATCGCCCGCACTTGGATCAAATAGGCTTGACACCGGTTTTGTCAAACGTGCAGGCGCAGGTAAGATACGTGCTGAACCGGCGACACCCGGTCAGTGAATTTTCAAAACCATGGAATACCGACCTCTTGGACGAACTGGCGTAAAAGTGAGTGTGGCCTGCCTGGGCTGCATGATGTTTGGCGGGCGCACCACGCCCGAAGACTCGTACGCGATCATTGACAAAGCGATCGACATGGGTGTCAACTTTCTCGACACCGCCAATGTCTACACCACCGGCCGCAGCGAGGAAGTGACCGGCGAGGCGCTCAAACGCAATGGCAAGCGCAGCCGCATCTTTTTGGCCACCAAGGTCTTCAATGTGATGGACCCGACCGATCCCATGAGCGGCGGCAACAACCGGCGCCACATCATCGAACAGTGTGACGCCAGCCTCAAGCGCCTGCAAACGGATTACATCGATCTGTATCAGCTGCACCGGCCGCAATCGAGCGTGCCGATCGACGAAGCGCTGCGCGCGATGGACGACCTGATCCGAGCCGGCAAGGTGCGCTACGCCGGCACCACCACGTTTGCCGCCTGGCAGTTAATGGAATCAGTGGCCGCCTCCAATGACCTGCATCTGAATCGCTTTGTCAGCGAGCAGCCCCCCTACAACATTCTCGACCGGCGCATCGAGCGCGAGTTGGTACCATTCGCGCGGACGTACGGGTTTGGCTTGATTCCATGGTCGCCGCTGGCCGGCGGCATTCTCACCGGCAAATACGACCGCAAATCGGCGCCGCCCGAAGACACGCGCGTGGGCGGGATGTATCTCAAGAATCCAGCCATCGCCAAACGCTGGAACGACGCCGCGCTCGATGTGGTCGATGCATTGACCGACTATGTCAAACAGCGCGGCGGCGCCACGCTGTCGAAATTTACGCTGGCCTGGGTGGCGGCGCAGCCCGGCATCACCAGCCCGATCATTGGGCCGCGCACGATGGAGCAGTTCGACGACAACATGGCCGCCTTCGACCTCAAGTTGACCGATGAGGACATGGCGGCGGTCGACGCTATCGTGCCGCGCGGCCAGATGGTTTCGCCCTTCTACGAAGCGGACTTTGGCCCGCACCAGCACAGAATCTAGAAAAGTCGCGAGTATCGAGTCCCGAGTCCGGAGCCGTGACCATGCCATTCACTGCTTCGGGCCCGGCACTCGGGACTCGGGGCTCGGG
>JANMNW010000358.1:0-4020 GCA_031368515.1 Chloroflexota bacterium | reverse complement strand
ATCAAAAACCGCGCCCGACTTTCAGTGATGCCATCGCCGCAGTTCGTCAGCAGCTTTGGCGCAATCCGAATATTCACATATCCCGTATTAACCTGCACATCGCTAAAATATCCGCCGCCATCTTCAATACCTTTGCTTTTGTCCTGTGCTATTCATCCTGATGGACAAAGTCCAGCTTAGAACTCATCCTGAAAATGTGGGCCCCACCTTTTTCGCCAACGTTACAGGTGTGCAAGCAAGGTGGAGTCCACATTTTCAGGATGAGTTCTAGTGCTCAGTTAACCTGGATTCTAAATAAGCGAAGCGCCAGGGTTAAACTGACGGGATGAGCCACCACCTACAAGTGCAATTGACAGACGCCGACCGAAAGGAATTGGAGAAGATCGTGCGAACCGGCAAGAACAAGGCGCGTGTTATCACACGGGCGCGAGTCTTGCTGATGGCTGATCGGAAGCGCGACAAACACAAGACGCAGCCTGAGATTGCAGTGTCGCTGGGGATCAGCAACACGACCGTATCAGCGACCAGTCGGCGATATATGCTCAACGGGCTGACTGCCGCCTTGAGCGAAAAGCCGCGTCCTGGGCAAACCCCCAAGATCACGGGGGACGTGGAAGCACAGATGGTGACCTTGGCGTGTTCGGAGCCGCCAGAAGGATACGCACGCTGGACGCTGCGATTGCTGCGCGATGAATTGGTTCGTTTGGAGGTGGTAGACAGCCTGTCCCACGTTGCTGTGGGCGAGGCGTTGAAAAAAACAAAGTTAAACCTTGGCAGGTGAAGGAGTGGTGCATTCCCAAAGCCTCGGCTCGCTTTGTAGCCAAGATGGAAGATGTGCTGGATGTGTATCAACGGCCGTATGACCCGGCGCATCCAATGGTCTGTGTCGACGAGAAGAGCAAGGAACTCCGGTCGGATGTTCGAGAGCCCATTCCGGCACAGCCCGATCAGCCCAAACGTCAAGACGCGGAGTATGCTCGGCACGGCACCGCCAACATCTTTCTGTGGGTCGAGCCTTTGGCTGGCAAACGCGGCGTTCAGGTCACTGATCGACGTTGCACGAAGGACTTTGCACATGTGTTGAAAAATCTGTCCGATGAGGTTTATCCCAATGCCGAGCAAATCGTGATCGTGGTCGACAACCTCAATACGCAGGGTGCCCACTGTTTGTATGACACCTTCGCGCCGGCCGAAGCGCACCGTCTGGCCAATCGCTTCGAATGGCACTTTACGCCCGAGCATGGCTCTTGGCTCAACATTGCTGAATGCGAACTCTCCGTCATGTCACGCCAATGTCTACATCGCCGTATCTGCGACAAGGCCGTTCTCGCCCACGAACTGGCCGCCTGGGAGCACAACCGAAACGCTGTCACCGCCCGAATCAACTGGCACTTCACTGCCCCTGACTCGCGCATCAAGCTGCGACGACTGTATCCCATGAATATTGAATATTCAGGTTAACTGACCACTAGCGAGACACAGGCGCACCAAGCCGAGACACAAATTGCGCGCAAACCGGGAGAATGCAAAGCATGGGCTTTCTATTCAACATGTTTCGGAACGGCCGAGAACAACAACAGCGCCGCCAGTGGCAATGGTTCGCCCGCTCCGGCGGGTTGATGGCTGTCGTGGCCGCATGCGCCCTTTGTGCGATTCAGGTGCCGGCCAGCATCAGTCATGGGACGGAAGTGGCGCGCATGGCGCGTCCGGCGCCGGAGGCGCTCGCGGCTGTGCCCGTCGGGCAGAAGGTCCTGGTTCAGGCGGTGACGCCATCGAACCCGGACGCTGCGCGTGCCGAGGCCACCGGGTTGGGCGTGTTCGTAGCCGAATCCCGGCCCAAGTCCGGCACGGGCAAAGGCACGGCCACGCCGGGCGCATCGTCCAGCCAAAACTGGCAACGCGTCGAAGCTTCGCCGGTCGGGGCAAACTGGAAACTGCTCAACGACGCCGCATATCCGATACGGCTAAACACCGGTGTGGTTCTGCACAATGCGCGGCGCATCACTGGCGAAAAGGCAGGAGTCAACACTTCCAATACCGAGTTTCAGTTCAGCGGTTACTTGCCGGGCCAGCGCGTGACCATCGAAGGTGTGCGAGCGGGCGATGCGCTGCTGGCTGAGCAGATTTACCCCGGGACGCCTGATGAATATGCGCAATACCTTACCGTCTCACAGCCGTTTGCCGCCGTGCGCACGGCCCTGCTTTGCGCGACCGTGGGTGTGGTGATGCTCATCGCCGGCTGGCTCTCGCGGCTGCTCGGCGTCTTTCGCTTGCGTTGACCGGATGCGGCCCGAATGACGGCTGCCTCGCGCCTAACGCAGACACAGCTCAATGCGCTGTTCCAGCGGCACGGCAGTCTTCGCTTGCATCACCGAATTGGCCAACGCCTCGGCGCGTTTGCGCAGATCCGATGGCAACGATTCCTGCGCGATCAGCGTGGCGAGAATCCGTCCGGGCAAGACGCTCGCGCCGGCCGACGCATCAAGCTCGGCCAGGTGCATCAGGCACTCGAATTGATAGCGTTGCTCGCCGCCATCAACCGCCGCGCGCAAAGCGGCGACGTTGGCCGATCGCGCAGCAATGCTATCGCCCTGCGCCATAAAAAACTTCCGCCAGCGTCTGCTGATGCATGGCGAGCTGGTCGTTGGCGCCAATCGCCGTGGCAAGCGCAAGCGAGTCATTGAGATAAGCGCGTGCTTCGCCCAACTGATTGCGCTGAAATGCCAGCTTGCCCAGCGAACCGAGCGTGGAACAAATCATGTGCCGCTGTCCCACTTCGCGAAAAACCGTCAACGCGCGCCGCAAGTGGCGCGCGGCCTCATCCGGTTGATTGCGTTCCAACAGCAACTCGCCGAGGTTGCCCAAGGTCATCGCGCGGCCGATTTGGTCGTTGGTCTGAGCCCACAGCGCCTCAGCTTCGCGCAATGCCGCTTCGCTCTCCTCAAACCGGCTCAACGCGTAATACACCGTGGACTCGTTGAGCCGCGAAATCGCCGGATTGCGTATATCGCCATCGGCTTGCGCCTGGCGCAGGCGCGCTTGATAGCGCGCGACCGCTTGCTCATAGCGACCTATCGGTTGATCGACGACCGCCAGATTGGCCAGCGCAGCGCCAGCCGCATAGCTATCGCCGGTATCAATCGTGCGCGCAAACGCAGTCTCAGCCTCAGCCAGTTTGCCTTGTGCCAGCCAGCCGTTCCCGAGCAGCAACGTTGCATAGTCGCCTTCACCGTCGGCATGTGCGGCATCAAGCGCCGCAATCGCTTCCTGCAGCAATCCTCGCGCCCGCTCAAATTCGCCGACCACGTTGAGCGCGCCACCGAGCCGCGCTTGCAGCATGGCATGTAACGGCTGCGGCGGCGTTGTGGGCAACGCGGCGAGTGCGCTTTCAAAGCGGGGCAGCCATTGCGCCAAGCTGCTGACGATGGTGGCGTAACGATATATCGCCGGCAGCATGCCACACATTGTTTCGTGGCGCTGGCGTTCGATCGACCACTGCCATGCCAACGCCAGGTTTGCATCTTCGCGTTGCAGCCCGACGAGCACCTGCGCTTGATTCGGCCCGGTCATCGTCACAGAACACACGACCACATTGCCGGCATAAAACTCAAGATGCCGGTCGCGTGCTGCCGCCGTCTCTCCAGGGTGACCAAGCAGTGCCGCACGGTTGACACGCGCCCGGGTGGCTCAGGCGGCAATTGGGCTAGCTTGCCCGCTGCGAACCCAGCCAGCGGCGTGCTGCCCGATCTGTTGTTTGTGCCGGGCGAGATCTCGCCCGTGATCAACCCGCAGACCACCCACAGCATTGGCTACTACGGCTGGAACGTGGCAAAAGGCTGCTGGCTTGTCAAAGTCGAAGCGTCCGGGTATCAAACGATCGTGAGCGCACTGGTGGGTGTTCCGCCGGCGGTGTTGGACCTAAACATCAAGATGGTTCGTGGCGGCAAAGTGTTGCTGCCATTGGTGCGCAGGTAACACTATCGTCCACGACTAACAAGCAAAAACCGCGCCCAGGCGCGG
>JANMNW010000353.1:0-14545 GCA_031368515.1 Chloroflexota bacterium | reverse complement strand
CCCTGGGCCAGGCTGGCCAGACAAGCGGGATCCTGAGCCCATTCGTCAAGCGTGAGAAATTCGCCATAGTTAGGATCGCGCGTGGTCGTCATGAGACTGCCCTTGCAATCGACGTTTACCATGAAGCGTTTGTTGGCTCTTGGGTCCAGCTTCAAACCGATGTAGTTATCGGGTAAAAACAGCAGGTAGTGCGACAGCTCGTGAGCAAGCGCACGCCACCACTGCTCGCCCAGATCGCTGGTGTCCTCGCCGAACGGATCCCATGACGTGCCCATGCGCACCTGGCCGCGCACATAGGCATTCACCGCCGTCTTGGAAGGTACCTCCTCGAAGCTTGGCCGCACTGTCTCGGAGATGGGAATGCGCGTGACACCGCCGATGGCGGCGGATGGGCGCACGCTGTTGGAGTTGTAGATCAGGATATCGGCGCGATTCCAGTAGCTTTTCGCCGGAAAGACATGGACTTGCCCTATCGCCGCCTGGCCGTTGGTCGCATCGAACAACATCTCCGAGGCCTTCTTGATGCCGCCTTCCAGTCCCAGCATGAAGAGGTCATCACTGCTGCTGTCCCACTCCATCGAGATGGTGAGGTCGAAAAGCAGAAGAGGATGCACCGTCTTGGTTGTGTCGGTTGGAATTGCCAGACTGATGATGCCGGGGCCGCTCACCGTCGTCATCGCCAGGCCCTTGCTGTATGGCTCGGCGCTGGTCAGAAAATACCGGTAGTGTTCGGTATAGGTGATGGCTACGGTCGGCGTTGCCGGCATCACCGCCATGATGCGATCGCCCGGCGCCACCGCGCCGCCGCCCGGCAACATGCCCTGCGCGTTGGTGCGCAAGGGGCTGGCCGGATTCGGCATCAACTGCGCATCGCTGAACTGGCCGTCAGGCAGCCGATACACATACGCACCCTCAATCGGGGCACCCGACCCATTGACCACGCGTATCTGTGTACCCTGCACTGCGAACGCGGAGGTTTGAGCTGAGGCATATGCCCGCTGATTGCCGCCTGCAACGCTGTTGACGTAGCGGAATGATTCGTTTTCAACAACGCCCGCAGGCAAGGCCCCAAACACCGCGATGCGGAAGACCACGTTTTTCGATTGACCGAAGAACTTGCTGGCAAAGGTATCCCACATGAAAATGTGTTGCGTGCCGGTGGGACTTGTGCTGAGCTGGATCGTATCGGTGAGGCTGGTAGCGACTGCCGGCCGCCAGTCGCTGCCGCCATCCAGAGAGTAGTGCGCCAGCACATATCCGGCCGTGTCGGATTCGCGGTCGAACAAAGTATAGGTGATGGGGACGAACGACCGCGTAATCACCTGACCAGAGCCGAATAGACCAACACTGCCGTTCACGATCGGATGCGCGATGTTGATGTATGTCGGCTCGTTCGCCAGCCCCACATTGCTTTGCCGCTTGCTCAGGAAAACCCAGCTGGCGGATGCGCTGTTCGAGGCGATACGACCTACGGCCAAATCCAGGCTGCCGTTGCCATCGACATCGCCCCAAGCGATGCTGGTGACACTGGTCTGTTCGTCGGACACCATCCAGATATCATCACCATCTTTGGAGAGCATCCTGCCGTGGTTACGATAGACCTGCAATGAGTTGTCGTTGGCGGCGGCCAAGTCCAGATCACCATCGCCATCCATGTCGCCCCAGGCTAAACCGTGCGTCTGCTGCGAATCCGGAGAGATCCATGCCGGGCTGTTTTGCAGAACGCCGTCCACATTCAGGAACACTCGGTTTTTATTGCTCTGACCTTTCTGAGTCAAGCCGCCCTCGGCCAGGTCCAAATCGCCATCGCCGTCCACATCTCCCCAGGCCAAGGTGCTGTTCGGCTCGGTATCGGGTGCAGTCCAACCGGGTGTGAATCGCAGTTTTTGGTCCGCACCGACGCCGGCATTGAGGTAGACGATGCCAGGTTTCTTGCCTGCCGTGTTGCTGTCCAGATTCGAGAAGCCCATCGCCAGATCCAGGCTGCCGTCGCCATCCATGTCGCCCCAGGCCACGCTTGAGGCCGGATCGCCAATTGGGCCCATCCATCCCACGCTGAACGTCAACGTACCGTTGGCGGTTAACCCTAGATTTCGATAGACTGAGCTCGAATCCGCAGCGCCGCTGTTGGCGACCGCCAGATCGAGCCGGCCATCGTTATCGGCATCGCCCCAGGCCAGACCCTGGGTGCGAACGGCAGTATCTCCGGACCAGCCCAAATCAAGCTGCAGTTGCCGGGTGGTGTTCACGCCTCTGTTGAGGTAGACGCGCGGCGGGCCGTCTTCACTACCGACGGCTAGGTCGAGCCTGCCGTCGTTGTCGGCATCGCCCCAAGCCACACGCCACTCGCCATTGTCGATAGCGGATGTCCAAGCAAGCCTGAGTTCTGGCTTACCGGCGATGAGTCCGTCATTCAGATAGACCCGGCTGGCCGTCAATATGCTGCCGACCGCCAGATCGAGATCTCCATCATTGTCTGCATCACCCCACGCAACACTGGATGCGAAATCACCAGCAGGGGCTTCCCAACCGGGTTGCGCGGCAGGGCCGCCGCTGCGATTGATGAACAAACGATTGATCGCCCCTTCGGCGCCTGTCAGATCCAATGACCCGTCGCCGTTCACATCGGCCCAGGCCAGTCCCTGCACCCTGAGCTTTTTGGCTACCAAATTGCCAGCGCCTAAGCGCCCATTTGCATTGAGATACAAATTGACTTGATCGTCCTCGGCTATTGCAAGATCAAGTGCGCCGTCGGCGTTTGCGTCGCCCCACGCGAGGGCGCGCGATGGAGAGCAGGCTGCCTTGGTAAAGACCTGGGTGATCACCAGTTTGCTCGTGGTGGGATCCAAGCCGCCATTTTGATATGCCTTATCTTTTTGCACTTCGCAGTTGACGCCGCGCCGGTAAGCACTCTCATTGGCCACTGCCAGGTCTGGACGCCCATCGCCATCCAGATCGCCCCAGGCAAGGTCGGCCGTGGCGTTGTTGTCAGCGCTCTCCCAGCCGCTCACCAGCACCAGTTTGCCGGTCGCATCATCCATGCCTCTGTTCAGATAGATCTGGTTTCTTCCGCAGCGCGCCAGAACATCCCCGGCATCGGGTGTGGTGTCCGGTCGCACGCGCAAGTAGCACTCGCGGAAGTTACGCCCAACCGCCAGATCGAGACGCCCATCGCCATCTGCGTCAGCCAGCGCTACCCGGACCACAAAATCGTTGGCGGCAGAGGCCCAGACTTCACGAAGTTGCACGGATCCAGAGACAGTCTGGCTGGCCTCGTTGAGATAAATCTTGCTGGCCGCCACCAAGTTGGCCGCAACCAGGTCCAATCGGCCATCGCCATTCATGTCACCCCAGGCGAAGCTGACTGGGGTCTCAGTGAGTGTCATCGCCAACCGCATCTGCAACGCGCCGGAACGGTTCAATCCGCCATTTAGATAGATCCCATTGCCTATGGCCAGATCCGGCGCCCCATCGCCATTCACATCGCCTGCAGCCAGTGCATTCGCATTCGCGGGTGATGTCCAGGCTGCCGTGTCCAGCAGCACACCGCTCTCATTGAGATAAATCTTGCTCGGCTGTCCGTCATTGCGAATCAATGCATCTAGATCCCCGTCCCCATCCATATCGGCCCAGCTGATTTCACTGGCGTCGTCCTGGCGATCACCAAAATACTGAGCAAAGAACAAGATGCCGTTTGCATCAGAATCGCCCACTGCGACAAGAGGGGCCGAGATGGGAGCCGCAACAGCATCAGCAACCGAAGTGACGGGAACCATCGGCCTGGCAAACGCATGCATCAGCGCCACCGGAGCGACCAATAGGACGCGAGCTACGGGCTTGCAAGCCTCTAGGCCACGAACGACAAAGTCCCGCATGACGGCCAACGGGGCCAATAGCAATGGCTTGGTCACAGGTTTTCCTCCACACTATCGCGCGCAGAACTCGCATCGTCAGATTGAGCGGTGGTGAAGCTTGACTGTAACCTGCTGCGCCCCGAGATGGATTGGTTAAGGTTCGACTGAGCAATTGTTGCATGGATACGTTCTGTTGACAAATCAGCAGTGTCTGTCGGCCGGCGTGAGCCAGGTCAGGCCGGCCTTGCGGGTCTCGGTGGTGCGCGGCGCGATGATGACGGCATTGAACGCGCGGCATCACCCGTTGCCAACCCGCACGGCCATGGGTTCGAGTTAGAAGTTCGTGACTATCCGATCGTGGTTGCCGACGCCGGCCCGCACGTTTAGGACGACTGCGTGGATGTGACCGCCAATTAGTGCAGTGCGAACGGCGTTCCGCGAAATGACCGCGCAGTAAACCCTCTTAGAACGCACTTCCGTTAGTGTGGCCTCAATGCGTTGCGCGGACTTCCCGCCGCGAATTGACATTCATTGTGTTCACCACGCGCGAGATCTCACGTGTGGACGCCGCGCCCGAACCTGGCTGGCCGCTGTCGTCACGCCTTGCCTCACAGTTGACAGAGGCCGCTGCTTTCCCTACGCCCCGCCTTCCATGCGCTGCTTCTCCGCCATGTATTGAACAAACTCAAAAGGGCAATGGCGGCAGGGAGGTGAGATTGTTGGCGCAATTCAGGCTTTTGCCCGTGCACACAGCATGTCGCGGATGAAGAAAACGCGACGCAGGACACATACAATCGACGCATTTCTCTAGACGTGCTCTCTTCCCGCTCGTCGGAAGTCCGTGCAAGTTTCTCGCGCGTCGCTCAATAACAAATCACCATCCAGGTCTACGATTTGCGCTTTTTCACCGGCTTCTTGGCCGCCGGCTTGTGTTTGGCCCCAGCCGTGCTGCGCGCTTTCGGCGGTTCGCCAAATAAGCTGCTCAACACGGTCAGCAAGTCATCGATTGACGGCGGCGTGCCATCGTCAATCCACGGTGCGCCGTCCTGATCTTCATCACCAAGCATTGGCGGTCTGAACGTCAGTCCAGTAGGCGGGAACTTGAGCGATATCTGACCGTGCGGGTCGTCCTCTGGAAGCAGCAAGGTCGCATCGGCGGCTTTGGGAAACTGCGATTCCGCATCCATGTGCGTCTCCGATGTCACAAATTCCGGCAGCGATTGAAAGAGCGCGGCGAACCGCTCGACCTGTTGCGCTGTAGGTGGCAACAGTGTCGCTTCCTTGTCGGCCTGCCGCATGTGGAGAATCATTGGGTAGGCGTCGTAATCAGCCACCGGGAAGCCAAACTGCTCAATCGCGTCGAGATCCTCGCTGGTGGCGCCGTCATAGGGCAGGCCATACATCACTGAAACCGCAAGCTGGTCCACTTCCCTGCCACCGCCTGGTCCATTGTCAAACATCCGATTCACAACACTCAAAGACTCATAAAGCGCGATGCCAAACGCTTCTCCACCATTGCCCATAATCACAGCCCAGAATGGATCGGCTGCGGGTGGATATCGAACCTCAATGACATGTGCGTTTGCAACGATCTCCCAGGGTGCGGCCGCATAAAACCGAGCAGCCGCAGCAAAGAAACGCTGCGCCTGGATGACATTGCCCGACAACGTGGTCATGATTCCGGGCTCAACGCGGTTGTCAGAAAACCCCGCCATGTCTCGCATCATGGCGTTCACTCCCGCGACATTGGGCGTGTAGTGGCTCGCGATGCCGAGGGCATCAAGTTCGACCTTGAGCGCCCGGTGCGTCTCATCGCGCGTAAAGTCGATGTGCGCCGGTCTGCCCGGTATGAGCGTAACCATTGCCTGTTCATCCAACACATCAGGCCGGGCGAACTCGGTGGTCATGGTTTCGACGAGCGTGCGCATTGCGACTTGCGCATGCGAGTCCTTGCGCTTACCGAGTTGGAAATGGAGAATCTGATCGGCATCCAAGTCCAGAACAATGCACATGGTCGGCCGCCAGGGCTCACTGCGCGCGCTATCCTGTACCCAGTTCGGCACGCGATTGCTGATGCATAGCCAACGCTGCCCATTTGAAGTCAACCCGGCCAGGATCTTGCGCTGTTTGGCGTTCATAAGGCATCGGAATTATCAGCACGTTTGTTTTTGACCTCATTACAACACGAAGGACTTTGCTACTATCGGGGTGATCTAGTCAGTTTGTCCAGTCTGGCCTGAAGCGCATCGATTTGGGTCTGATGATCGTGGATCTGGTCAAGCACACCCCTGATCCGGCCCTCAACCGCATCATTCACAGCAACGATCTGGGTTGTCTTGCTTTTCGAATGCCGTTCTGGTGCGTCGGCCAACCACTTGTTCAGGGTGATGGTCGAAAGCTGATGGTCCCTGCAAAATGCCGATTTTGAGCGTGGGTGCATTTGGCGCACTTCGGCGCGCCAAGCGCTCAGCAGCGCACGCTTCTGCGCAACGGAAAACCGTTTGGCGCCAGTTTGGGCTTCTGGCGTCACTTTAGACTTGCGCTTTGCCGCCTTGGTCTGCGCAACTGGCGCAACGTGGGCAACCGATGAGATCGGCTCGTCCGGCGTTTCAAGTTCAACCTCAAAGATGTCGGCCAAATCAGCCTGTGCCAGCGTGCGCTTTTTGCTCGTAGCGGTGCCGTCAAGCGGCACAATGGCTTGTGCGCTTGCCGCGCTGATGAGTTCCTGCATGTCGACGCCGCGCAGGGTAAAAAATAGCTCGGGCTTTGTATCAAGCCTGGCGCCAATTCCATATAACACCGCCGCGACGTGCTTGCACATGTCAGCCCAGTCTGGGCATGAACAGTTCAGCTTGATTTCAGACGGCTTGGGAAAAAGCCCGGTGTCCGCATGCGTGATCTCGGCCAGAATATCCGTTGACAGACGTCCTTGTAGCAGGTTAAGAAGGTTTGTTACTTTGCCAGCGGCGACACTCTTCAGTGTCTGCCAATGCTCAGGCGCCAACGTCTTGATCTCGATCTTTATCTTATACAGGCTGGAACCGGCGACCAGCGCGCTCACAGTGCCGGAGTGAATCTGCAAATCGAGGATCGACCCGTTGCGGGCGTAGCTGCGGCCTCGCGGCAACCGGTTGCTAAAGTCGCTGTAGTGCTCAAGGTTGGCGCACCACGCCTTGCCCCAAAATGTTGTGACAATAGCGCGACCCGCAATCTTGATCGGGTCTAGCGTCTGGCCCTTGGCCAGCAGTTTCTTGGCGGCTTGTTCGGCTTGTCGCTGGCGCTCCGCAACTGAGACGTACGGTTGAAAGAATCCCCAAGACATGTGAATCAATCTCCCTCTACCGATTTTAGGTCAAGCGCCACAAAACGCAGCAGCTCGGCGTTGGACATTTCAGTAAGCAGCATATCTGCCCCACCCTGCGCGCCTAGCACCGATTCGGCGAGCGCCTTTTTGTCGTTGATCAGCGTATCGATCCGTTCTTCAATCGTGCCGCGGCAGACGAACTTGTGCACCAGCACATTGCGCTTTTGCCCGATCCGAAATGCCCGGTCGGTGGCCTGGTTTTCGACTGCGGGATTCCACCAACGATCAAAGTGAATCACATGGCTGGCAGCAGTCAGCGTCAGTCCGGTGCCGCCAGCCTTGAGCGACAGTACAAAAAACGGCGGGCCGTCGTCGCGTTGAAAGTCAGCAACCAGCTTTTGGCGCTCCTTCACCGCCACGCTGCCATGCAGCACCAACCCCGGCCGGCCAAACACGCCGCGCAGAAATTCGGAAATTGGCGCGGTCATCTCCTTGAATTGCGTAAACACCAGAACCTTGTCTCCGCGCGAGGCGATCTCCTCGCACAGTTCGCGCAGGCGCTCAAACTTGCCGCTCTCGGCTGGATCGAACGCGCCGTCGCCCAGCCAGTGGCTGGGATGGTTGCAGATTTGCTTGAAGCGAACCAAAAACGCCAGAACTAAACCACGACGCTGGATGCCCTCGCTCGAATCGTTGAGCTTGTCTGCCAGCTCCTTTACGCTCGCCTGATACAGCACGGCTTGGCGTTTGCTAAGCGCGCACCAGGCCGACAACTCGGTCTTGTCCGGCAAATCTGAGATGATGGCGCGGTCGGTCTTGAGGCGGCGCAGCAGATACGGCCGCACCAGCTGGCGCAATGGCCCGAAGTTGGGCGGATCGGCTTCCTGCAGACGCTTGACGTAGCGCGAGAATGCGCTCGCGGCGCCAAGCAGACCGGGATTGAGAAAATCATAGAGCGACCACAGATCGCCCAAACGGTTTTCCACCGGTGTGCCGCTCAGAGCGATGCGCGCCGCTGCGCGCAATTTCTTGACCGCCCGCGTCTGTTTGGTGGCGGTGTTTTTGATTGCTTGCGCTTCGTCAAGCACCAGCAGCCGCCATTGACGTTCCGCGAGCCAGTCCAGTCGCGTGACCTGGCCATAGGTGGTGAGCACGATGTCTTTGTCGGCGAGATAGGCCGCGCCGCTCTGCGCGTCACGCCATTCCGCCGGCGCCGATTCGGATGGATGCATGATTCCGGCGCACAGATCCGGCGCAAACCTCTCCAGCTCATGTTTCCAGTTGGCCAGCAGCGACGCTGGCGCAATCAACAGCGCTGGCTCGCGCTCGACGCGTGTGACAGTCTCACGTTTGAGCTGCAACAGCAATGCGATCACTTGAATGGTCTTGCCTAGACCCATGTCATCGGCCAGACACGCTCCCAGCCCGAGCTTTTGCAATAACCAGAGCCACTTCACGCCTTTGACTTGATACGGCCGCAATGTGGCGTTCAAGCCTGCGTTGGGATCAAACGTCGCCGCAGTTTCAGGCGCGCCAAGTTGATCAAGCAACTCACGCAGCGCACCGCCAGCGACAACAGCGCTCCAATCGGCCACATCCGTGGTGACTGGTGCGTCCGCATCAGCGTCCAGCCGCACACCAGACAACATGCGCATCGCGTCGAGAAATCCCATGCCCTCGCCCAGATCACCACGCTCGACACGCCGCCAGTGTTCAAGCACACTAGCCAGTTTGTAGCGATCGACCTCAACCCATTGCCCGCGCAGCGAGACGAGCCCGCTCTCGGCCTGCATCAACGCCTTCCACTCGGCCGGGCTGAGCTTCTGGCCGTCCAATGTGGCCTCAATTGAAAACGACAGCAGGCTTTCGGTATTGAGCGTCGAACCCTTCTTGTCACCGATGCGCGCACTCACCTGCGGCCGCGGCCCTTTTCCGTTTTTCCACCAGTTCGGGATGCGAGTGACGATGCCACACGACTCAAGTATGGGCGTCTCGCGCAGGAACGCATACGCTTCAGCGGTTTCCCAGGCTTGCGCTTGAAAGACTGCCCGGCTATCCAACAGCTCACGCGCCCACGGGCTGCGCTCAGCTGCCCGCTGCACCGGTTCGAGCAGCGAGCGCAACGCAGTCTGGTTTTTTGCTCCCGCGTATTCTTGCAGCGCGCGGGCCAGCGGCAGGTGCACTGGCTTGTCGTTTGTCGACAGCCGGTGGGTGTAGGTAGCCATAAAGGCAAATGGCGTGTCAGGCGTTCGTTTGTTTTCGGCCAGATGAAACGTCACTTTGCCGAGAGCGTGCAGCGACGGGTTAATCCCCGTGAGCCAGGCACGCAAGCCGCTTGCGCCGCTAGTTTCGGCCGCCGCTTGGCGCCACAGTTCTGACCACAACTGGGCAAGCGTGTCAGGTGACACATACTCCGCGCCGCGCATCGCCGGGATACGCAACCCAAAATCCGCTCCCAACTCCGGTGGCATTTCAAGGTCTTCTGCCAATCGATCATCGGCGCTTGCTAGCGTGCGAGCCAGCGTATGCAGGAATGCCAGCGCAAACTCGCGCCAAAAGGCCAGCGGCGCCGACAAGACGCTTCGGAATCCGGCGAGTGCCAACAGGCCGTGCGCGTTGGACTGCTCAAACGCCGACTTCAGACCGGCCTGATCTGACGCATCGATATACAAACGACCATGCGGGCTTAGAACGATCTCGGTAGCCCGATCTGTTGACATGCAGGCGCATCATAACTGGCGGACGCAGAGGAGCCTTTGCTGGTTTTGGGTTGCCGAAAACCCCGGTGGTATCGGTGTCGGTAGCATTACATCTCTCTCTATGTCAATAGTGTGCGGGTATCTGTTTACAGGGCAGTTGCGGAAAAGCTAGCGGCGGGTAAATATCAGGCACCCTATCAACTTGGATGAGATCGAAGATCTTGCGACGGCCCGGATCGCCGTGATCGATTCTGACGGAACCTGCGTGGTCTTTCAAATCGGCCATCCATGGCTCGATCCCTTCGCGATACCTGCGCACTGCCTCGCGCGCCTGATCGATATCGGCCAGCGCGTGTTTCTTCCGCGTGCTGCCAATATCGATATGCCTAGCCACTTTACGCCGCACGGTCGCAAGCTGCTCCGGCTAGAACACTGATAAAGGAATTGTGTGAGTGGTCGTGGGCGGGGTTGGGCAAACGCATAGGTACCCGTGATACGCTCGTTGCATGCGAGCCGAGACCGCCACGCCCACTATTCCAAAGGTCATCACCGGGGTGGTCGAACGCATCACGTTTCAAAACGAAGAAAATGGCTACACCGTTGCCAAACTACTGCCGGATCAACGTGAGCAACGTGGTCACGATGAAACCCTGTCAACGGTGGTTGGCAATCTGCTTGGCATCAACCCAGGAGAAGCGCTGGAGCTGACCGGACACTGGCAGCACCACGACCAGCATGGCTGGCAATTTCATGCCCACAGCTATAAATCGGTGCTGCCGGCATCAGCCACCGGCATCCGCAAATATCTCGGCAGCGGGCTAATCAAAGGCATTGGTCCACGCACCGCCGAGAAGATCGTGGCCCATTTTGATGTCGACACGCTGGCCATCTTTGACAGCGACCCAAGCCGACTGCGCGAGGTGCCTGGCATCGGGGCCAAGACAGTAGCAAAGATTGTCAAGGCCTGGGCGGAACAAAAAGCAATTAAGGACGTGATGATCTTTTTGCAGGGCCATGGTGTCAGCACCAGTCTTGCCGTGCGCATCTACAAGCAATATCGTGACGCCTCGATCACCATCGCCAAAAACCAGCCTTACCGGCTGGCGCGCGAGGTGTTTGGCATCGGCTTCAAAACTGCGGACAAGATCGCGCTTGCGATTGGCTTCAAACACGATGATCCCGAGCGGCTCAAGGCCGGTGTGTTGTTTGCGCTGAGCGAGGCCGCAGATGACGATCACACCTATCAGCCCGAGACGCTGTTGACCGAAGCCGCAGCCGAACTTCTGGGCGTGAGTGCGGCGCAGGCTAGCGCGGTTATCCCATCGCTCGTAGAAGAAAACGGCGTGCATGTCGAGACGCCGCACGTGCCGCCCAGTTCGACAAAACTGTCCGAACCTGCTGCGGAATATGGGGTGCCCAACTCACCGCAACGCGCGCTGTATCTTCCTCCGTTCTATTACGCCGAGGACGGCATTGCGCGCAAGATCGCGCGGCTGCGTGCACCCGAGCACAGCCAGCTGGCTGAGTTCAGACACGTCGATTTTGGTGTGGTGT
Organism: Chloroflexota bacterium; assembly: GCA_031368515.1. Classification (GTDB taxonomy): domain Bacteria; phylum Chloroflexota; class Anaerolineae; order J036; family Brachytrichaceae; genus CANJQH01. Next base: position 3,134 of record JANMNW010000353.1, on the reverse strand, counting down.
TTGACTGGCTGGAAAAGAAGGAGATGCTGACACTGGCCGACAAACAGAAAGAGGGTGTGATCATGGCGTTGACACAGCCCGTCGGTGTGTTGACCGGCGGCCCGGGCACTGGCAAAACCACAAGCATGCGGGCGGTGATCAAGGTTCTGGCCGCCAAAAGAAAGCGGGTGGTGTTGGCCGCACCGACCGGGCGCGCGGCCAAACGCCTGAGCGAGGCCACGGGGCTGGAAGCCAAGACACTCCATCGCTTGCTGGCCATCAAACCGGGCAGCAAGGCGCAGTTTGATGCCGACACACCGCTGTCGGCAGATATTGTCATCATCGACGAAACCAGCATGCTCGACACGCTGCTGATGAACACACTTTTGAAGGCCATTGCGCCGGGCACACACGTGCTGTTTGTCGGTGATGCCGATCAGTTGCCCAGCGTCGGGGCCGGCAATGTATTGGCCGATCTGATTGACTCCAGCCGGTTGCCCGTGGTCCGGTTGGAACAGATCTTTCGCCAGAGCGAGTCCAGCGCCATCGCAACCAACGCCCGCCGCATCAACTGCGGACAGATGCCGCTCATAGGCGGGGCGATCAGCGATTTCTTTGTGTTCGCTGAAGAAGACGCCGAGCAGGCGGGCGCTTTGATTGTCGATCTGGTGACCAAACGCATTCCCGCCAAATTTGGCGTGACGCCGGCCGATATCCAGGTGCTCGCACCGATGCACGGCGGCAAGGCTGGTGTGGCCGCGCTCAACAGCAGCTTGCAGGCTGCGCTTAATCCTCAGGCCGACGACAAACCACAGAAGGCCTTTGGCAACCGCCTGTTTCGCCAGGGCGACAAAGTCCTGCAACTGCGAAACAACTACGATCTAGATGTCTTTAACGGTGATGGCGGCGTGATTGCACGCATCGACTTGATCCAGCAGACCGTCACAGTCCGGCTTGAAGATGAGCGTGTGGTGGACTATGACTTCACCGATCTTGACCAGCTCACGCTTGCTCACGCCATGTCAATTCACAAGTCGCAGGGCTCGGAGTACCCATGCGTGGTGATGCCGGTGCTGATGGGACACTTCATGATGCTTGAGCGCAAGCTGATCTATACCGGGCTGACGCGAGCGCGCAAGCTGGCGATCCTTGTCGGCAGCAAGAAGGCTATAGGCATTGCTGTGCGCAACGGCGGGGCAGGGCGAGCCGGAAGATATACGGGATTGTGCGCTCGCCTGCAGAGCGGCAGCGCCGAGCGTGTGGCGTAGAGTACTAATCTATGAGCAAACGCAAGGGACGCACACCATCGTTACCACCGGCCGTATTGTTGCGACCGCGGCTTGACGCGCTCCTGACCGGCCAGAACGTTGGGCCCGAGGTGCTGCTTTCACAGATCGGAGCGTTGCTGCCCGGCGTCAGCAGCGGGGTCTTTCTGGCGACACTGTTGCGCAGCGTTGCCGCCGCGCCAGCCGTCATTCAGGACATGCTAGCGCCACGGCTGACCGCCTGGCTACGAGGCCTTGGTCGATATGACGAACTGCACGCGATCGCATTCGAGCAGAGCGAGGAGCCGGCATTGGTCAGGACCGCGCAGTCTTGGTTAGTGGCTGGCGGCGAGGATATCAGCGCTCTTGCGCCAGTACGCTTGGGGTTGGAATTTTGCGGTGCGCTGCGTTACGGGAGCGATGTCCAAAAAAGCGTCAGCGGATTTTGGTATGCCGATCACCATCGGAATCGGGTGCTGCAACTGGCGTTTTTGACCGACACCGACGAACCCTGGGAAGGCGCAGTCAAGGATGTTTTTTTGAAATCGGGGCGATCGCAGGCTGCCATGCGCCAAGAGATCGAGGATATTGCTGCAGAGGTGATGCTGGGCCAGGCAGGGGTCGAGGACCTGACAGATGCGGCGTTCAAACAGACACTGTTGAGCGCGTTGTTGATAAACCGCAGACAGAACATCGGGCTGCCATTTGAGCTCCGAGAGCTGCGGGATTTCTTTGCTACAAATGTGTTGTCGCTGCCGGACACTCCGGGCGCGGAAGGGTTTACTCTGGCGGACTTTGACGCCATGTCGAACAGCGGGCGAAATGTCGAGGCGTTGCGCCACCACGAACGACGGTACGGCAAAGTTGTGCGGCTGGACGATGGCGAGGAAGTGCGCATCATGCCATTCGATCCGGATGATATCTAGCACAAGTAAGCCGGACACTTGATCACAAACTTGGTTATGCGGGATCAGTCGTATCGGTAGCAGGATTAAGTGTGGCTAAATCTTCTTTACTCGCGGCGCCATTCAGTTCATTGTCTGCGCACACAAAAACCAGCTCTATGTCCGGGTCCGGTCCATCGATCAGCGCCTGACGAAGGCGCAGCACGGCAGACAGCTGAATGGCATCACATCCCCGGATATGATGCCGGCGTACAAGTCCAATGGCATCGACAACCATGTCATTGTCCATGGGCACAATCGTTATCTCTTCGGCGAGATCTTTATCCAACGCGGCCAGCAATCGGCTAGCTTCTTTGCCTGGCAACCGCCTAACAAAGGCTGATGACACCTCGGCCGGTGTAAGTGATGACACAAGCACCCGGACGTCCGGATTGGTTAGCAATCCATTGACAACAAGGCTGCCTGGCTCGGCGACATATCGTTTGACCAATGCACTGCTATCGAAGAAGTGGAGCGCCGGCATCAGCGCCGCTCCCTGATGAGCATTTCGGACAGGGATTCGCCCTTCACGACGATGGGGCGAAAGGCCCGAGCCTTTCCGGGAGCGGGCGGAACAATCAGGAGACCTTTGGCACTAAGTGCTCGCAGCGTCGCGTCAACGCTTCCGGCACTCTGAGTCCGCGTGGTGGAGCGAATGACGGCCACTTCTCCACCGGCAATCGCTTCAAGCATCGCGCGGATGCTGCCCTCACCGCGCTGCGGGCCGCGCGTCTGTACATAGCCAAGTCGTTTTGCCAACCGCTTGAGCTTGGCAATATCACTTAGCTGGGTGCTGAAATTGTGCTGCAGCGTCAAGATGGCCTCCAAGTCCTCAAACAATTGAATTGTATCATAGGTGTTCACCTTTCTAAAAAGGTTATTGATTGGGGTCGCGCACGCTGCATCGCTGCCGGCAACTGGATGTCGGAAAGCGCCTGCGCGGCGA
>JANMNW010000307.1:0-3237 GCA_031368515.1 Chloroflexota bacterium | reverse complement strand
GCTCCATGTCTTCCTGGGCATTGATGGTGATATTCAAGCCCCGCCGGACGATGGGATGATCGTCGGCGATGAGAACTCGGATTTTTCCGTCCATAATTAAGCCGATTATAGGGCGGGTTGTGGACTTAGGTGAACCGTAACCTCTACAGTTGTTCCCGCATTCAATGCCGACCGCACAAGTACCGACCCGCCGATCTGGCGGGCCCGCTCGCGCATGGTGACCGTTCCCATGCCGGACAGGGTGCTGTCCGGATCGTAGCCCACGCCGTCGTCTTCGATGGCCATCACCACCACGTTCTTTTCGAGGCTGATCTCGATCAGCACCTGGCTGGCTTCGGCATGGCGCAACGAATTGTTGAGCGCTTCTTGCGCGATTTGAAACAGCTGCTCCTGGGTGTCCAGCGGCAGCGCATCCACATCGCCGTCAGCATGCAGGCGGGTTTTGATGTCCACGCGCCGCTCGACCGCTTCCAGCCGCTGCCGCAGCGCGCCGGTGAGACCGGCCTCCTCAAGAATGGGCGGGCGCAACTGGTGGATGAGCAGGCGCATCTCCTTGAGCGCCTGCTGGCCCACTTCGACCAGCTGGCGGAAGCTGCCGGGGATGTCGGTCAGCTTGTTGTTTTGCGCCATGGTGCCCCAGCCATTGGCCAGAAGCGTCAGGCTGTATAGCGATTGCGTGACCGAGTCATGCAGGTCGCGCGCCAGGCGCTGTCGTTCGACATCGACCGCCGCCTGCTGAGCCTGCTGATTGAGCCGGGCGTTTTCAAGTGCGCTGGCCACATCGGCCGCGATGTTTTCGAACAGGGCCAGCTCGGATTCCGTGAAGGCCGCGCCGCTGCCATCGCGCGAAACGGCGATCGTGCCGATGATTTCGCCTCGCGCCTTGAGCGGCGTGACCATCAGCGTGTGCACCGCGGCGATCAACGCGGGCGCGTTGTTGCGCTGCGTGCGTGGGTCGGTCGCGGCATCTTCGATCAGGATTGACGCGCCCTGCCTGGCGGCAACGTTGAAGGCCGGCACATCTTCGGGCCGCACGTCCATCGCATCGACCAGCGCCTCGCGCGCGGCATGCTGGTGCAGAAACTCCTGCAGCGATGCCACCTGGCCGACTTGCGAATCAGATGCGTGGACAAAGCAGCTGTTCGCCGCGAAGAGCAGTTTGACTGTTTGCGTAATGGCCTCGAGCGCGCGCGGTAGATCGTTCACGCTGGTAATGGTGCGCGAAATGTCGTTGAGCGTGTTTAGGTCGCGCAGCCGGCCTTGCAGCGATTCCTCGGTCTGGGTGCGCACGCTCACTTCTTTGGCCAGCAGCACATTGGCGTCGCGCAGCTCGGTGGTGCGGTCTTCGACGATTGATTCCAACTCGTCATGCATCACGCGCAGATCGCGCTCGGCGATGATGATTTCATCGGCGAACTGAATCGACATGGCGGTGACCAGGACGAGCAAGCCAAACTCAAACACGGTGAGCGTCTTGATGCCCAGCATGTCGACGATCAAATCATGCGCCGCGGTAATGCCGACGACAAAAGCGACAATGCCCAGAATCAACGCGCCGCGCTGTTGACCGGCCAGGTATTGCTGCACACAGCCGTAGATCGTGTAGGCGAACACGCCCAGCGGAAAGAGCGCGAACACCAACCCGAGCGGCGACGCAGTGGTTGACGGCAAAAAGATCTGCTCACCCCACGGCAGGGTGAAACCGTTGACCTGTCGGATCTCGCTGAACAGCAGGCCGGCCGGCAGCAGCGAATTTGCGATGACCAGCACCAGACCAAAGACCGTCCAGACCGGCAGAAAGGTCGATCCGCTGATTCCGGTATAGCGCGTGGCGAAAAGCATCATCACCGCGCCAATCAAAATTTCCAGTGTGATTTGCGTTTTGTAGAGCGCGGTGTGCGAACCTAGGTCGGCGCTGTGAAAGGTGAGCAGCTGCGCCACTTGCGTCAATGCAATGAGCAGGCACATGACGGCAAATGTCAGCTGCAAAATGGGCTGCTGGCGGCGCAGGGCGACGAATAACGCGCTAAGACCCGCGCTGATGGCTACGCCAGCGGAAATGCTGAGTGCGATGGTGATTGGCGTTGGCATGGGTGGGAGCCTGGACCGGGCCGCGCGAAAGCAGGTTCGTTCGGTTGGTCCCTCATAATACTAAAAACCGGCGCATCCGGCGGCAATCGAGTGAAATACGGAAGTTCCGCGCCCGGAATCTCCGCACAGCCACGCACAGAATCGGGCCGGCGGATGGTCAAGCGGCCATAACGACGCCACGGCATCATATTGCATAGGTCGTGCTGCAGATACATGACAATACCATGTCAAGGAATGTGTGGTAAACCTGTGGTCAATGTCTGACGCTCCGTTCATATTGTGCGAGAACCTTGTCAAGATTCACAAGGTGGCGAACATCGAAGTGGTGGCGCTGCAAGGGCTCGATCTGTCGGTGCAGGCTGGTGAGCTGCTCGGCATCATCGGCTCGAGCGGCAGCGGCAAATCCACACTGCTCAACGTGCTGGGCGGTCTCGACCGGCCCAGCGCCGGCAAGGCGCTTGTGGGCGGCTATGACCTGCTCAAGATGGGCGCAAACAAACTCAACGACTACCGCCGCAACCGGGTGGGCTTTGTCTGGCAGCAAGGCGGCCGCAATCTGGTGCCGTATCTGACCGCACAGCAAAACGTGGAGCTGCCGTGCCTGTTGGCCGGCCGCAGCTTGCGGCATGCCTCGCGCCGCGCCGTTGAGCTGCTGGACGCCGTGGGCTTGGGCGACAGGCGTAAGCACACCATTCACTCGATGTCTGGCGGCGAACAGCAGCGCGCGGCCATCGCCATCGCGCTGGCCAATGCCGCGCCGCTTCTGCTGGCCGACGAGCCGACCGGCGAGCTCGACACCACCACCGCCCTAGTCATCTATCAGCTGTTTCGCGACATCCGCGACCGCTATGGCGTCACGGTTGTGATCGTCAGCCACGACCGCGAGATCGCCCGCCACGTTGACCGCGTGGTCGGCATTCAAGACGGCAAGGTGGCCACCGAAGTCGGGCTGCACACGGGCGGCGTTGCGCGCACCGTGCTGGATTCGGCCGGACGCTTGCAGATTCCCAAAGCCATGCGCGAGCAGTACGGCATTGCCGGACGCGTTACCATCGAAAGCACTGATCAGGGCATTCTGGTCAAACCGATTGAACAATGAAGCCGTCGAACATGACAGAGCAGACAAACGGACCTGCCATATCCGCG
>JANMNW010000287.1:0-8321 GCA_031368515.1 Chloroflexota bacterium | reverse complement strand
GGTGGCCTGCGTCGAGGCCGGGGTGACGGTGGGAGAGATCGGCACGGTTCTGCGCGGGGTATTTGGCGAATACCAGCCGCCGACGGCATTTTAGGAAGGCCGAGTCCCGAGAATGATGCGGAGCGCTTGATGCGTTTGTCAAGCCCGCCACATCTTTTCTCGGGACTCGGGGCTACGGTCTCAACACTCAATAAAGAAACATCGGCTTGTTGGCCACGTTGCGCACACGCGGACGATATTCCTGCGGGTCATAGAGCTCGGCGACGTTCAAAGCGCGCGGTCCGCCGCCCACTTCGTCGAGCGGCGACGAGGTGTATTTGCCGTCAACAAGCGCAACCATACGGCCGTTTTGCTTGTTCATGATGAGATCGGCGGCCAGCGTGCCGTAGTTGCTGCCCACCATCATGTCCAGGGCATCGGGCGGGCCTGAGCGCATGAGATAAGCCACGTTCTGATACATGATGTTCTCGCCGGTCAGCTTCTTGATCATTTCGCCGAGATACTCGCCCACCCCGCCCAGCTTGCGATGGCCATAGGCGTCGGCCTCGCCGCCTTCGATCACGCCGCCGCCCTTGGGCATCGCGCCTTCGGAGATGGTCAGCATGGCGTAATTGCTGGGATTGGTGCGCTTGTCTTTGACGATCAAGTCGCACACGCGTTCCACATCGAATGGCACCTCGCTGATCAGCACGCGATCGACATGGCCGAGATAACCGGAGATGAGCGACGTTTCGCCGCTGTTGCGGCCAAACAACTCGATCACAGCCACACGCTCATGGCTGCCGGTGCAGGTGCGCATGTTGTGGATAAACTCAAGCGAGCGCGTGATGGCGGTGCTAAAGCCGATGCAATAGTCGGTACCGCGCACGTCGTTGTCCATCGTTTTCGGGATGGCCACAATCGGAAAGCGCTCGTTGTGCAAGCGCAGCGCATAGCTCAGCGTGTCGTCGCCGCCGATGGCGATCAACGCATCGATGCGCAGAAAACGCAGCACGCTGAGTACATGCGCGGTGAAGTCGTAGCGATCGGACAAGCCCTCGCCAAACACCGTGGTGTGCTTGAGAAAGTCGGGCACATCTTTTGGCTTGACATTGGCCGGGTTGGTGCGGCTGGTGTGCAAAAATGTGCCGCCGGTGCGGTCGATCGTGCGCACCACCGATGGATTCAGCTCAAGTGTGAATTTCTCGGTGCTTTGCGGATCGTCCATATTGAAGTGGAGCAACCCACCCCACCCGCGCCGCAAGCCAACGATTTCATGACCTTCTTCGTGCAAACGCATTACCGCGGCCTTGATGGCCGGGTTCAGGCCGGGGACATCGCCGCCGCCTGTCAGTATTCCAATTCGCATGACTCTTTTCCTCTCTTGCTAAAATTTTCCGCGCGCATCGCATGTTCCACTTTTGTTCCACGGATACGAATTCGACGTCATATGCCGCCAGCTGGCATTCACAACACCGTTCAAGGCGGCGGGTTGTGCAAGCTGGCCTTCAGCAGCGTTTGTAGCCTGATTTTTTTGCCGACAACTCGTCATCAAGCATCGAGTCGTTGACCGACGAACATTGAAATCCTTCGGGCATGACTTTGCTTTTGCGAAGCACACCTGCGCCGACATGGCCCAGCCTGTCGACCGCGCGCATGGCGCTATATCATCGCTTTGGCTTCAGTGTTGGCTATATTGCGTCCATACACCCGACCCAGCCCCGCGCCAACATTTTTGACACGGCGCTGGGCCGGTTGAATTTCCGTATCCGTGTCAACGACTCTCAGAGCCAGACGCGCAGTCCGTCCAACCCGTGTCACCGGCTGGATATCCAGCAATACGGCGCAAAATTATATGCGGATTTGGTGTCGAAAGAACACTTCGTTCGGCATGCGTGTGCAGCGGAGGGCGGTGCGCCAGTAAGCGGTAAGACGGTAAGCGGTAGGCATGGCACCGCTCACCGCTGCACTGCTTACGGCCTTACCATCTTACTGCCGCACCGCTTACTGGCGCTGGGCGGCACCGCCGCACGCCGCACCACACAACGATAACCATCGGCCAGCATGTTGAAAAGGCGCGCGTAGGTGCCGCCCAGCGCCAGCAGCTCGTCGTGCGAGCCCAGTTCGGACAGCGCGCCGTTGTCGATCACCGCGATGCGATCGGCCATGCGCACGGTGCTGAAGCGATGGCTGATCAAGATCGCGATTTTGCCGGCCGTCAGCTCGCGAAAGCGCTGGAAAATTTCATACTCGCGCTCGGCGTCAAGCGCGCTGGTGGGCTCGTCCAGCACCAGAATATCGGCATCGCGCATAAACGCCCGCCCGAGCGCAATCTTTTGCCACTGGCCGCCTGAGAGTTCGCGTCCGCGGTTGAACCAATGGCCGAGCATGGTGTCGTATTGCTCGGTCAGCCCGGCGATGACGTCGTCCGCTCCGCCCTTCTCGGCCGCCCGCTCGATGCGCGCTGTGTCGGCAAGCGCCTTCACCTGGCCAAACCCGATGTTTTCACGGGCGGTGGCCATGTAGCGCACAAAGTCTTGAAAGATCACTCCAATGGCGTCGCGCAAGCTGTCCGGGGCATAGTCGCGCAGATCGACGCCATCCAGCAAGATCTGGCCTTCGTTTGGGTCATACAGCCGCGTGAGCAGCTTGATGAATGTGGTTTTGCCCGCGCCGTTTGCGCCGACCAGCGCAATCTTTTCGCCGGCCCGGATGGTCAGCGACACATGGCGCAGTGCCCATTCCGGCTTGTTCGCATATTTGAAGGACACGTCGCGAAATTCGATGCCGCCCGGCACGCCCGGCCGCACCATCTTCGGATGCGCGCTGACCGGCAGGCGCGGCTTTAGCTCCAAAAAGCCAAACAAGTTGCTCATGAACAACGCGCTTTCATACAACTCGTTGATCTGGTACAAAAGACCCTGAAAGGCCGTCTGGCTCTGGCGAAACAGCGAGAGATACAGGGCCATGTCGCCGAGCGTGGCCGCGCCGGTGACCGCGCGCCACACCACCCAGGCATACGCGCCGTAGTAGGCGATGTTGGACAGCAGCCCAAACCCCACGCTCATCAGGCTACGCCGCCGCGCCAGAATCGCGTCTTCGCGGAAGAACTTCCAGAAAAGTTCGACATAGCGCCCGAGCAGCGTGCCACCCAGGCCAAACAGCTTGACTTCCTTGGCAGCATCTTTTTCAGTGAGCAGCTGCTCGTAATAGCTCATGCGGCGCGCTTCCGGCGCGCGCCAGGTGAGCAGCCGAAAGTGCAGATCGCTGTAGTTGGTCTGGGCGATAAACAAGGGCAGGCTTGCGCCGAACAACACCAGCGCCACCAGCGGGCTGAAACTAAACAGAAGCACCGCGAACGATCCCAACATCAGAATATTCTGCACGGCGTAGAAGCCGGTGTTCAAGATGCTCATGGCGCGCCGGTCGGCCTCGCGCCGCGCGTTGGTCAGCTTGTCATAGTATTCCGAATCCTCAAAAAACTCCAAATCGAGCGTCAGAGCATGGCGCATGATCTGCGAATTGATATCGTGCGACAGCCGCGCATGCAGCACATGCTCGAACAGCGTGCGCATCTGGCTGGCGGTGGCGCTCAGCGTGACGAGCGCCAGCTCAATGCTGATGTAAGGCAGGACGGGCTGAATGGCGGCCCAAAAGCCCGCATCGCGAAACGTGCCGCTGGCCGCAGCCGCCGCCACGCCGTCCAGAATCAGCTTGCCCAGCCAAGCTTCAGTCACCGGCAAAAAGCCGCCCAACACCGTCACCACAGCCATGCCCAGCGCGCTCCATCGATGGGCTGACCAGATGAGAGCGAACGCGCGCGCGAGGTTGCGAATGGCCTGGCGAAGGTCGATAGGTCTACGCCTTTCGGTTTTCTCCATGACTTAGGCGGATGCCCCGCGCGACACAACGGTCGGCGCAAAGCACGAAGGCGCAATCGGCGCTTTCACCGTCGCTATGCCAGGCGTTGTCGCGACAATTGAAATCGAGCACCGAGGAGTTTCACATGCAAACAAGCACATCCATAGATTCTCACATGGCTTTCGCCGCCGTCGGCGAATGCGCCAGCGAACGCATTCGCGTCATGCTGGTGGACGACGAACGTGATGTGCGCATCGGGCTGCGCATGCTGCTGGGCCTGGAGGCCGATCTCAATGTGGTGGGTGAGGCGGAAGACGGGGTAAGCGCGCTGCTTTTGGCCCAACAGCTGATGCCGGATGTGGTTGTAATGGACGTGCACATGCCGCTGATGGACGGCATCCAAACCACGCGCGCGCTGCGCGCCACGCTGCCCGCCAGCAACGTGGTCCTGTTGACGCTGTTCGACGGCGAGCAGGTCCGCAGCGAAGCGCAAAGCGCGGGCGCGCGGGCTTATCTCACAAAAACGGCTGCGGTGCAACCTTTGCTGGACGCGGTGCGCAATGCGGCGGAGAAAAACGTCCCGACCCAAGCCTGACGGCCCTTTGTCTTATCCCCCCCTGACAGGCGGCAGCGGGCTGGCGATCAACTTTCGGCAGAAGCGTCTTCAGCCAGTGGCATGGTCACGCGAATGGTGGTGCCTTTGCCCGGGCGGCTGCTGATGTCGCACTGTCCGCCGGCGACTTCGGCGCGCTCGCGCATGTTCGAGAGACCCATGTGGCCGGGGAAGGTCCGGTTCAGGTCAAAGCCTTTGCCATCGTCGCGCAACGTAATGCACACCTGCGGGCGCCCGTTCGCGCCGGTGTTTGTGCACATGGACACTTCAACCATGGTCGCCTGAGCGTGCTTGATCACATTCTGCATCGCTTCCATTGAGATGCGATAGAGCGCTTCTTTGTGCTGCACCGGAATATACGGTTCTTCGCCCAGCTTGAGATCGAGCTTGAGCTTGTGGCGCATGGCCAGTATGCCCATCTGCTTCTGCAGCACGATCACCAGACCTTCACTGGTCAGGCTTTCGGGGCTGAGCTCCAGAATGATCGCGCGCATCTCGGCCAGGCCGCCCTCGGCCAGCGAGAGCACATACTCCACGGCGTCGGTGGCGCGCGGCGACTCCACCGCGACGATCTGCTTGGCCGTGCGCGCGCCCAGCGAAATGCCATACAGCGCCTGCGACACCGAATCGTGCAGATCACGGGCAATGCGATAGCGTTCCTGCGCGATGGCGCTCTTGGCCGCTTCTTCGCGCAACCGCGAATTCTCGATGCCCAGTGCCGATTGATAGCCAATCGTGGCAGCCAGCGCCAGATCCTCGCCGCCCGAATTGCGCGGCGCGCTGAAGAACAGCACGATGCCGCCATACACTTCGCGGTCGGAGATGAGCGGGATGGCCATCAGCCAGCGACAATTGACACGCTCGCGCAGGCTTTCCACATACGCCAGGCGCTCGCCGGCCGGCTCTTCGGCGCGCAACGTCTGAATCAGCGAGTCGATATCCTGCGTGGTGACGCGCCGCTCCTGCACCGCCCGGCCGATCAATGACACGCCCAGCGGCACGCTGAGGTTGGCATTAAATCCTGCAGGCAGCCCGTGGCTGTGGCGGCTTTCCAGCATCTTTGAGTCTTTGTCCAGCTCAAACACCACGGCGGCGTTGGCCATCATCGCGCCGGTCACTTGCTGCAGCACGCGGCTGAAGATTTCGTCGCGCGAAATATTCGAGTTCAGCATGCGCACTTGCTCGCGCATACCCTCGGCGATCTTCAGGCGCATCTGCTCGGCCGCATACAGGCGGGCGTTTTCGATGGCGGCGGCGGCCTGGCTGGCGAAGGCGACCGCAAGATTGGCGATCGATTCCGAGTAATAGCCGGCTTTGGAGCTGTCGAAAGTCATCACACCCAGCACCCGATCGCGCGCGATCAACGGCAGGCACATGCGCGCGGCAAAGCGCGGAGCGCTGCCAAAACGCTGGCGGTGGGCGCTCGCGACGGCGGCGGCCACCGCGTCGCCGGCATCCGCCATATCGCGGATGATCAACGGGCGGCGGTTGTCGATCACCTCATTGTCAAAACGCGTGAGCGCCCAATTGCTCAAGGCGGCAAGTTCGTCGGCGCTCTGCTCGCCGCGGTATTTCAGCAGTTTCAGCGTCTGTGCGCGCTCGTCAAGCTCAAACAGATTGACCACATTCGCTTCGACCACCGATCCGGCGGTGTCCAAAATGGTCTCCAGCAGCGACGACAAATCCAGCGTGGACGACACGGTGCGGTTGATGGTGAGCAGCGTCTGCAGCTCGCGCGTTCGGCGCGCCACTTCGCGCTCAAGCACGGCGGTGGCCTCCACGCGCTCGGTGATGTCGCGCGAGTTCAAGATCAGGCGGCGCTCGCCGGACTGATTGGGCGGGCTGGAAACGATCACTTCAAGCCAGCGGTAGGAGCCATCATGGTGGCGCACACGCACCTGCGCGGTCAACGGCCCATGCGCCAGCGGCAGGCCATTCTTGAGCGCTTTCAGCACGGCTTCACGGTCGTCGGGGTGAATCAGCTCGATGGCGTTTGTGCCGATAATCTCCTCGGACACATAGCCAAGCGTGCGCACGATCGACGGGCTCTGGTAGGTGACCACGCCGCGGGTATCGACCATGGAGATCATGTCCGAACCGTTCTCGATGAGCGCGCGAAAGCGCTCTTCGTTGCGGCGGATGATTTCCTGGCTCTCACGGATGCGGTCTTCGGCGCGCTTGCGCTCGCCCACATCGCGGTGCGAGCCGACCATGCGGTGCGGCTGGCCGCGCTCGTCGCGATTGGCGACGCCGCGGCTGTGGATCCAGCGCGTCTCGCCATCCGGACAAATCACGCGATACTCGGCTTCAAAACGCGGGATTTCGTTGCGCAGATGCCCGTAGACGGCGCTCATCACGCGCTCGATATCGTCGGGGTGGATCAGCGACAGCCACAGCGCCGAGACAGTGCCGTTGCCGCCGTTGTTGTTGACCAGGCTGGTGATGTTGAACCAGCGTTCGGATAGATACAGCTCATCGGTGCGCAGGTTCCAGTCCCACAGTCCGTCGCCGGAGGTCTGCAGCAGCAGTTGCAGGCGCTCCTCGTGCAAGCGCGCCATCAAACGGGCGTGTTCGAGCTGGGCTTTGAGCGGATCGCCGGCGTTGCCGGCGTCGGCATGTGCGCCTGGTGCTCCGTTGGTGACTGCCTGTGTAATGGGTTGCAGCATCGATGTCACTTCTCCGCTCGGGCCAAAGTTGCAGACAGCGCGGAAGGTGCCTATGCACATTGATGCCAACAACCGTCAAATAACTTGACTGTTGCGAATTCTAAGCAGTTGGGTCGCGTGCGTCGTGGTACTAAAGATGGACATCTGTTCTAGTACCGACGCCCCCGGCGAGGATCGAACTCACAACCTTGGCATTAGAAGTGCCCTGCTCTATCCATTGAGCTACGGGGGCCATACAGCGTATTCCGGGACATCCTTGTGCAGCGTGTCACCGCAAGCATGTGGTGAACCCCTGCAACAATCGCATGGCGCGGATGCCTCAGGTCAATGGCTTGATGCCATTATAGACAATGCGACCGCCCAGGCGGTCGACGATGTCCTTGGGCTTTCTGCCCAGCCGGGCGGCCAATTCGCCCGCGCTCAGGGGGGTGTTGTTGTTCAATAAGAAGGTGCGGAAGGCGGCTTCGGCCACCGGCGTGCCGGCAGTGATGAAATCCGGGTTGTCCGACTGGCTTTCGCGCAACACCTGCATGGCGCGCGTGACGCGGCTGACCTCGCCCGTCTCCGCATTAATGAAATCGAAGCTGTCGTCCAGCGCAAGATCGCCCAGCCGTTCGAGTTGTTCGGCCGAGAGACACTTGGCGATCAAAACATTGACATCCTGCCCGTTCTTTTCAAACCAGCCGTAGTCTATTTTGAACTGGGTGTCTTCCGTGATGCGAGTGATCTTCATGGTGATGTTTCGCCGGGCGCGCTAGCGATCGCCGCCCAAATGCCAGTAGTTGTCGCCGACGGGAACATATGAGCCATTGGCCACAAGCGCGGAGAAGACGCTGCGCGCGCTGGCGCGCACCAGCGCGTTCACGACGGCATACAACGTGCGCGCATGGACATTGCCCTGCGGGCTGAGCTTGGCGATCTCAAGAAACGCCTCGCGCACGGCCTGGGCCACATCGCGGCTGGCGCGCAACGCATCGAGCGACCCGATATCGTCGACAAACACCGCCATCAAATCGTCCACCTCGCAGGCGACCGCGCGCTGCGCGGTGTCCAGCCGCAAATGGTTGTTGCTCATGGAGGCTACGCGCACCCACTCGCGCTTGGGCTTGCGGCGCTTGGCGTCGATGACAAACACTTGCGGATTCTCGGTCCGGCTGATGACGATCTGCGCGCCGGCGGGCAGCTCGGCGGACTTGTAAAAA
>JANMNW010000247.1:0-8352 GCA_031368515.1 Chloroflexota bacterium | reverse complement strand
GCCGCATAAAGCCGCACACCGATTTTCACGGCACGCTGGAAAGCGGCCCGGCCAAAATGGCCGTGATCGGATTTGGCAAACAAAAGGGAGCGCAAACCATGCACGCGTATGGCGGCAACGGCTTTCGCAATTACCTGGCCGATGCGGCGCGCATCTACGAGCGCAACACCAATTTCATCGGCGCGGTGTGCATCCTGGAAAACGCCTATGATGAAACCGGCAAGATCGCGGGCTTGTCCGCAGCTCAGGTCGGCGCCGCGCCGGAAGCGGCGCTGCAGGCCGAATCCAAGGCCATGATGGCCAGCATCCCGTTTGACGATGTCGATATCCTGGTCGTTCGGCGCATGGGCAAGAATATCAGCGGCGCGGGCATGGATCCGAATGTGCTCAAGCGGCTGATGGTGCCGCGCGAAGAGGAGCCCACCGGCGGCCCGGCCGTGATCGTGACGCTGGACCTGACCGACGAAACGCACGGCAACTGCGCCGGCCTGGGCCTGGCCAACATCATCACCAAGCGCCTGCTGGACAAGGTGGATTTTTACGCGTTCTACATGAACGGCATCACCAGCGGAACGTTCGGCGTGTATCGCGGCGCCACGCCATTGACGATGAAAGACGATCAGCGCGCGCTTGAAGTGGCCTCGCACATGTGCGGCGTGCCCAACCCGGCCGATGTGCGCATGACGTTTATCCGCGACACGCTAACGCTAGACACGCTGTATGTCTCCCCGCCGATGCGCAAGGAAGTTGAGGCGCATCCGCGGTTGAAAATTGCCCGCGAGGTGCCCCTGGCGTTCGGCGCCAACGGCGCGATGACCAGCCCATGGGAGATCGCGTGAGCGATGCCCGTTGAGGGCATGGCAGTGATCGAAAAGCTCAAGCGCTGGTGGCCGCTCGCGCTCATCATCCTGATTGGCGCCGCCTTGCGCTTGTATCGCATCGGCGATTTGCCGCCCGGCCTGTATCGCGACGAGGCGTTCTACGGCCTGGACGCCGCGCGCGTGCTGGCCGGCGAACACGCGGTTTGGTTCACCGCCAACAACGGGCGCGAGCCGTTGTTCATCTATCTGCTGTCCGTTTCGGTGGCGCTGTTTGGACAGACGGTATTTGCGTTGCGCCTCACCGCTGCGCTGGTGGGCATCGCGACCGTTGGCGCAATCTATGCCGCCGGACGTCAGATGTTCTCCCACCGCATCGGGCTGCTTAGCGCCGCCACGCTCGCGGTGACGTTCTGGCACGTGGCCTTGAGCCGCGTAGCCTACCGCGCCGTGACACTGCCGCTGCTGTTGTGCATCACGCTGGCGCTGGTCTTTGCCGCGCTGCGCACCGACGCGCTGCGCAGACGCGCCATCCTGGCAGGCTGCGCCGGGCTGGCGTGCGGCGCCACCCTGTACACCTACACCTCCGGCATCTTTGTGCTGCCGCTCATGGCGCTGTATGCGCTCAGCCTGGTTGTCGGCTTGCGACGCGAGCTGTTTCGCAACCGCGGCCACGACGCCTGGCTGCGTCATCGCGTGTCGCTGCTGGTTTTTGGCGCCGGCGTCGCGCTGGCCGCCGCCCCGTTGGCGGTCTATGTCCTCTGGCATCCGGATATCTATTTTGCGCGTGCAAATCAGGTCTCGGTGTTGAGCCCTGCCATCAATGGCGGCAATCTGACAGGAGCGCTGTTCACAAACATCGGCAAAGCAATGGGCATGTTTCTTTTCGAAGGCGACCGCATCTGGCGTCACAACCTGTCGCTGCGGCCGGTCTTCGACGGCTTCACCGGGTTTGCCTTTGCCGCCGGATTTGTCACCTGCCTTTGGCGCTGGCTGCGCAGCTGGCAATCGCGCCTGGGCAGCACCATTCTTGGCGTTCAGCACAACGTCGCGCCGCAGTTTTTGGTGCTGTGGCTGCTTGTGTTCTTGACTCCAACCGTTCTGGCTGAAGACACGCCGCATTTTCTGCGCGCAGCAGGCGCATTGCCGGCGGCCTGCATCATGTGCGCGGTCGGGTTTGAAACGACGCTGGCCTGGGCGTCGCGGCGCGGAATTTTGAGCGGCCTGTTGTTCGGCGCATTGCGGCGGCGCATCAGCCCGCCGTCGTTTGTCGCGGCGGTGTTCATCGCGCTGGCCGGCTACGACACCGGCACCGATTACTTCAACGACTATGTCAGACGCGACGCCACCGCCTACTGGCTCGAGGCGCACAATGTGGCTTTGGCCGAATCGGTCATCGCCTCGAGCGCAACCGAACCGGTCTGGGTGCAGGAGCGCCTGGCCAACGACAACCCCGCGCTCGCATTTCTAGCCGGCGCGCGCTTTGCACGTGCGGAATCGCCCGGCGTCCTGCCCGCGCGTGGAGCGCTGTTTGTCGACGTCAATCACGACTGGTCGGCCTGGCGCGCGGCGCTCCCGGCGCCATCGCGCATCCGCCCTGAAGTCGGCCCGCTGGCACAGGGCGATCGCGACGCCGCGCCGAGGCGGGCCTATGTTGCCGCGCACTTCGAGCCTGCGCCCGCCGGCGGCATACCGCTGGCGCAATTCGACAACGGCATCGACTTGCTCGCTGCGTCCAGCACAGCCGATCCGCAATCCGCCGGCCGCTGGACCGTGACGCTGCACTGGCGCGCCTCGCAAACGCCGCCCGGCGACTATGCGGTGTTTGTGCATTACGTGCGCAATGGCCAGCTCATCGCGCAACAGGATGGCGACCCGGCGCAGAGCTACTGGCCCACCTCGCAGTGGCGGCCCGGCGATATCATCGTGGACACCCACACGCTTGCAATCAACAGCGCGCCGCAACCCGGAGATCAAGTGCGCGCCGGGCTGTATCTGCGCGCCGACAACCGTCGGCTAAACGTACGCGACGCAGCAGGAAATCCAACAGGCGACTACGTTATCATTCCGCCCTCTTAAAAGGTCGAGGGTGCATTGGGTGTGATGCTGAAACAGTGAATGTGCGGCGGCGCAACCGTGCTACGAACGAACTTTTATTGCGCCCACCAACATGAGACAAGCAGATCTTCGCGCGCGTGCGCGCCAGCTCGCGCTGGCGATCATCACAGCCCTTGCCAGCGTGGTGCTGCCGCTGCACCGAAGCTGGCCAGCCGCGGCGCAAGCGGCGCCGTTGCTCAACGAGACGTTTGAAGGCGCCTTTCAGAACGATGCCGCCGGCGGCGGCGAGTGCGCGCAAAACACCTGCCAGACGCCTGCCGGCTGGGGGGTGTGGTTTACCCGCCGCACCGAGACGGACGCGCCAGGCGTCAACTTTCAGCCCAAGTATGAGCAAACCCGGGCGGCCAATCGCTTCAAAAGCGGCGCCGCCGCATTGCGCTACTACACCACGCAAGCGACGCATACGGGCGGCGTCTATCGCATCGTCGCCAATGTCGCGCCTGGAACGCGGCTCAAGCTGAGCGCCTTTGGCCAATCGTGGAGCACCAACGACGAGAGTCCGATCTCCGCGCGCCCGTCGCGCGATATGCGGCTGAAGATCGGCCTGGACCCATTGGGCGGCGAAGGCGGCAAAGCCAATCCGTTCAGTCCGCAGATCGTTTGGTCGCCGGAACAGAGCGCGGCCGATGCGTTCAAGGAATTCAGCGTTGAAGCGGACGCGAAGGCCGCCACCGTCATCGTTTATCTCTATTCGACGATGAAAGACAGCGTGCGGCACAACGAAGTGTTCTGGGACGACGTGACGCTCACGGTCGCCGCGCCAGGCACCACGCCCACTGTGGAAGGCGGCGCACCCGCCGCCACGACAGAACCGGTTGCCGCCGCGCTGACCGAAACGCCCACGGCGGCGCCCGTGTTGACCGACGATGTCAAAGTCACCGTTAAGCAAGGGGAGACGCTGCTTGGCATCGCCGTTGAAAATGGCATCACGCTGGATCAATTGCAGCAGCTCAACCCGAACGTCAACCCGCAGACGCTGCAGATCGGCCAGGAGCTGATCATCAAGAAAGGTAACGCCATTGCCACCGCAGCGCCGGCCGAAGGCGCAACAGCCAACCTCGCGCTATCAGGCGAGCAAGCCGGCATTGGCGTCACCACCACCCTCACCGGAACGCCCACGGTCGGCGGCGTGTGCGTGCAGGCATTTTTTGACGATGATGGCGATGGCGAACGCGCTGAGCGAGGCGAAGACCTTGTGCCGCAGATTCTCTTCTCGCTCACGCGCGATGGCGCGCCCATCGGCGACTACACCAGCACCGGTGTAGACGAGCCACACTGTTTCGACAATCTGTCCAACGGCGATTACATCGTCGCCGCAACCGTGCTACAGATTTACCAGCCGAGCACGCCGATCAGCGACCAGCTCAGCGTGCGCGGCGCGCGATCGTACTTTTCACTCGGCATCCGCCGCCGCGCCGACGCGGCGCTCAACGTGAGCGCCACATCCACGCCCGCCGCTCGCCCGTCGGTATTGTCTGCGGGCAACGTGCTGTCGGTGCTGGCCATCATTGGCGGCCTGCTGATGATCGTGGGGCTGCTCGGATTTTTGGCCTCGGCTTTTTTGCGGCGGCGCAGGCTCTAGGGCATCGCTCCGGCGCGTTCAGCGAGACAATGAGGTGACATGGCGCGTCGAATCACGCTGGCATCCAGCTTGCCCACACTGCTGATCGCGGCGGCGTGCGGCGTCGCATGCGCAGGGCTGTGGAGCGTCGACGGCATCGTCAGCACGCGCGCGGGCGGCGACAGCCCTTTTCTACTGATTCGCACGCAGCAGTTGGTTGAAAACATCACCTCGGGCGCGTGGCCTGCGCACTGGATGCCCGATGCCGCCTTTGGCCTGGGTTATCCGTTTTACACCTTCTACGCATCGCTGCCTTACTACTTCGCGGCGCTGATCAACCTGCTCGGTCTCGACTTGATCACCGGGATCAAGCTGACGCAGACGATCGGCATCGTGGCCGCTGCGCTGGGCATGCGCGCGTGCGCGCGCGACTGGCTGCCGGAGGCGGGCGCCGCACTTGCGGCAGTGGCCTACACGCTCGCGCCGTTTCACCTGGCCAATATCTATGTGCGCGGCGATTCGTTGTCCGAGCTGTGGGCGTTTGTCTGGTACCCGCTGATACTCGCCGGTGTGACCCGGATGGCGCGCGCCGACACCGCGCCCGATGCTGGCGGCATTTTGCGTGTGGCTGCGCCGCTGGCGGCCTTGGTGCTCACGCACAACGTTTCCACACTGCTTTTCGCGCCCTGTGTGGTGGTTTGGTCGTGCGTGCTGCTGTGGCATGGCCGAGCCGGCTGGCGCAAGGCGTTGAGCCGCACGCTCGCTCTAGCAGCGGCGGCACTGCTGGCGGCGTCGCTTTCTGCCGGCTTCTGGCTGCCCGCGCTTGGCGAGGCGGGGCAGGCGCAGTTGGATGAACAGACCACCGGCTACTTCAATTATGCCAACCATTTTCGCCAGCTTGGGTTGTGCGCGCCACGGTTGGCGCCGCCCACTTGCGCTCATAACAACGCGCAGCCGGAAACGGTAAATCTGGTGCAGTCGGCGCTTTTGACTGGGTTCAATGACTCGGACGGCCTGCGCAGCTTTGGCATGGGTATGGCGCAAGTGGCGTCTGTCTTGCTGGGCACGCTGGCTTGGCTGACCGCGAAGGGCCCCATGAGCGGCGTTGCTCGCTCGCGCGCGCTTGTGCTTGGGTTGTTTGCATCGACCACGTTCATGCTCACACCGGAGTCTGAGTCGGTGTGGCGCGCGCTCACGCCACTACAGATTGCGCAGTTTCCCTGGCGCTGGCTGTCTGTGCAGGCGCTGTTCGGCGCGCTGCTGGCGGGCGGCGTCGCACAAGCCCGCCGCGCGGGCGCAAGTGCGGCGTTGACCACCTCCGCGGTTTTGATCGCGCTGCCCGTCCTGGCGCTAATCGGTACGCCAGGTCCACGCGCGCTGGCGGTGCGGCCGATAGATGTCAATTCGCGCTCCCTACAGCTGTTTGAATGGTACAGCGGCATCATCGGCACCACCATTCGTCATGAGTACTTTCCAGCATCGGCGCTGCCTGTGCCGGCCACGGGTCCCGATCTGCTCGGTCAGCCGCGCTTGGCGCTGATCGCGCAGGATGGCGTGCCCGCCAGCGCGCTGCAATCGGCGCTGCTGTCGATTGATCCCGAAGAACAGGAATGGCTGCTGCGCGTCGATGCCGATTCGCTGCGTGTCACGCTGCCCTTGATGTATTCACCCGCCTGGACCGCCAGCGCATCCGACACCGGAGAGGCGCTGGCGCTGACGCCCTATAACGGCTCGGGTTGGGCCAGCCTGGTTTTGCCGCGCGGCGAACACCGCGTGCGCCTGCGCCACACCGGCACCCCGCTTCAGCAGGCGTCGGAAACCGCCGCGGTGTGCGCACTCGCGCTCGCGATTGTGCTGCTGTTGCGCGCT
The DNA here is from genome assembly GCA_031368515.1 of Chloroflexota bacterium. GTDB lineage: Bacteria > Chloroflexota > Anaerolineae > J036 > Brachytrichaceae > CANJQH01. The sequence goes on along the minus strand of JANMNW010000247.1, from coordinate 1,986 downwards.
CTGCAGACGCGGCATCGCGCGGGTTTGCCGCGCGCCGCATGGTTGCGTCCGGCGGCCGGGCTGGCGCTGACGCTGGCACTGCTCGCGCTGCTGGTCTTTGGCAGTCGATTGATCCTGCGCCACGCCCGCGCCGCACCCTCTTCTGAGCTGGTCGATTTTGCCCAACAGCCTTTTGTGCACCGCGGCGCGATTCGCTTTGATCCGCCAACCGGCGCATCTCCAGGCACAACGGCAACGCTGACAAGCGCAACGATCGAGCCCAAACATCTGCGCGCGGGAGACGCCTTCACATTGACATTGACCTGGGCCGGGGAAGGCGCGCCGCTGGAACTCGTCCAGGAGTTGCCATCGGCAAGCGAGGCGCTGGCCTTGTTCCGGCATGGCCGCGTCCGCACGCCGATTGTCGGCAACAGCAGCGTGCACACCATGCCGCTCGAATCGCTGCCCGGGCCCACCCTGCTGATGCTGACGCCCGTCGCCGGCTGGACTTCGCCGCACATGCAAGCGTATGTCAGCGGCAAGAACAACACCGGCATCACGGTGATTGGGCCGACGGTCACCGGCACCCCGCGCAACGCGCCCGAGGCGCGCGTGGTGACGTTTGCCAACGGCATCCGCGCGCACATGATCGACTGGCTGCGGCCGGACGGCGAGAGCGTGTGCTTTCGCGCGCAATGGTCGCGCGCGGGCGCGGTCAACCGGGCCGACGCGCTGCAAGTGTCGTTCAAATTATATGGCGCCGACGGCCGGCTGGTCGCGCAGGCCGACGCCCAGCCACAAAGCGGGCTGGCGCCGACCTGGTCGTGGCAAGACGACGTGGTTGTGCACGACAGCCGCTGCGTGCGCGTGATCGATTCCAAGTCGCAGCTGGCGCAGGGTGAGGCGTATCGCTTGAATCTATCGTGGTACCGGCGCGCCAATCTCGAAGTGACCGGACAAGCCGATCTGCATGGCCTGGCGGACATGAGCACCGGCGCCTTGAACGCGCCAAGGCCATAAGACTCAACCTAAAATGGTGGACCCGCACATCGGGATGAGCCCAAAGAATGCGCAAGCCCATGCTTCCCGCTCCGTTCCGGCGCGCAGCCCTCTGGGCGACCTGCGTGCTGGCAATGCTGATTTTGACGAGCGCGTGCGGCGCGCCGGCGCGCGTGTTCAAGATTGCGCTGGTAGCACCATTCGAAGGCCGCTCGCGGCAAATCGGCTATGACGCTTTCCCGGCGATGCGGCTGGCGGTGCGCGATGAGATTGCACGCTCGGCCGGCGCGCGACTGGCGATCACCTTTGTCGCCTACAACGACGATGCCGATCCGGCGCGCGCCGCGCGCGTGGCGCGCAACATCGCGCTGGATGACGACACGCTGATTGTGATCGGCCATCTCGCGCTCAGCACCACGCTTGCGGCGCTGCCGGTGTATGTCGACGCCGGGCTGCCGCTGCTTGTGCCACACCTTGCGCCGGAGCAGCTGCCGGAGCATGCGCTGATATTTCGCATGGCGCCATCGGCCGCCCGGCTGGGCGACGGACAAGATGCGCCGGCGCCTGAGCGCTCGCCGGCGGCACAGCAGGCGCTGGCGCGCTTTGCCGAGCTGTCGCTGGGACCGCCGGCCACCGCGCGCTCAGTGGTCGCGTATGACGCGGCGCAGCTGGCGATCGCAGCTATCCGCGCAGATATCGCCCGTCACGGCGCACCGTCGCGCGCGGGCGTGGCGGCCGAGTTGCGCGCCATCCGCTTCAATGGCTTGCTCGGCGTCATTCATTTTGACAGCCATAACATTTGGGCGGATGCGCCTGTCTTTCCGCGCGCGCCTGCGGGAGAATAGCCCGCAAGTTCAACCGTGGCACGACAATTCTTTCGCCGGCTGTTCGGTTTTGATTACGCCGACGACCAACCCCTGCCAAAAGCAACACGCAGAGGATTGACCTATTTCTACTGGGACGCCGTCTTCTCGCTCTTTTCGGACGCGTCATCGGCCAGCTATATCA
>JANMNW010000224.1:0-9912 GCA_031368515.1 Chloroflexota bacterium | reverse complement strand
TTTGGCTGATCGTGTTGTGGCGCTCAATCACGCGCGGCAAATCGACCGTCGACAGCGCGCCAGCTTCGATCACCACGCGCCCGTTGATCATGCTGAAATCGACGCCACGCGGCGCGCAAAAGATCAGCGCAGCCAACGGATCGTGCAGCGCGCCGGCATATTCAATCCTGTTCAGATTTATCGCAATCATGTCAGCCGAGTATCCGGGCGCGAGCTGGCCAATATCGTCTCGCCCCAACACTTCGGCGCCGCCGCGGGTGGCCAGCCACAGCGCATCGCGGGCGGAGATCGCCGTGCGCGGCGAGTCGCCAGCCACCGCGTCAAACATCGCAAAGCTTTCATCCATCACCCGCTGCAGCAGCATGGCCTGGCGCGCCTCCAGCAGCATGTGATTCCCGTCATTGCTGGCGCTGCCATCCACGCCCAGACCCACCTTGACGCCCGCGCGCCACATCAGCTGAATCGGCGCGATGCCCGATGCCAGGCGCATGTTGCTGCTGGGACAGTGCGCCACACCGCAGCCACACGCGCCCATGCGCTGCAGGTCGGCGCCCTTGAAGTGCACCCCGTGGGCAAACCACACGTCGCGTCCCACCCACTCCACCGACTCGGCGTAATCGAGCGGGCGCTTTCCAAACATCGACTGACAGAATTCATCCTCGTCGCGCGTTTCGGCCAGGTGCGTGTGCAGCATTACGCCATGGCTGCGCGCGAGACGGGCGCTGTCGCGCATCAGCCCGGTCGTGACGCTAAACGGCGAGCACGGCGCCAGCGCCACGCGAACCATGGCGTGGCGACGGTGATCGTGGTGTGTTTCAATGGCCTTGAGGCTCTCGCGCAAAATGCGGTCCTCGCCCTCTACCGCTTTGTCCGGCGGCAAGCCGCCCTGCGATTCGCCGAGGCTCATGCTGCCGCGTGTGGCGTGAAAACGCAGGCCGATCTCATGCGCCGCGCGAATCTCATCATCCACGCTGCAGTCGTTCGGATAGATATACAGGTGGTCGCTGGCGGTGGTGCAGCCACTCAGCATCAGCTCCGCCATGCCCGTGAGCGCGCTGGCGTGAATGGCCTCGCTCGTCAGCCCAAGCCAGATCGGGTAAAGCGTCTTGAGCCAGTTAAACAGGCCGCTGTCTTGCGCAATGCAGCGTGTCAGCGTCTGAAAAAGATGATGATGGGTGTTGATCAAACCCGGCAACACGATGTGGTCGCGCAGGCTGATGGCGCGCGCGTCGCGCATCTCGTCCGCAAAATTCCGGCGGGCGTCTTGCCACGCCAGCCCGGTGCCCATCCAGGCGATCTCGTTCCCGCGCACCAGCACGACAGCATCGCTCATAGGCGGGTTCGGCTGCGCACGCTCGCCAGTCATGGGCACAATCGTGTGTATGTCTGTCAGCAGCAGCATCGGCATGCGCGCATTATGCATGCGCGGCTTCGGCGGCCTTGCAAGATGCAGTGCTTGCGGTCACAATCCGCGTGACTCGGAGGGCTTATGGTCAGCGAACTCGACATTTACCGGTTTGACTTGCGCGGCTATCTAGTGCTGCGCGGCGCATTGGGGCAGATCGAAGTGGCGGCGCTCAACGCCTGTATCGATGCCGTGCCGCCGCTCGACAAGGGCCAGTGGCACGGCTTTGTGCAAGCGCACAGCTTTGGTGGCTATGACGGCCTCAACCTGCAACAAATCTACGAGGCCGGCCCGCCATTTGAAGCGCTCATCGATCATCCAGCCTGGATCGAGCATGTGCGCCACTTTGTGGGCGGCGAAGGCACGTTCGACTACAACCACGGCCCGCTGTTTATCGACGAAAATTTTGTGAACATTCGCGGCCCGGGCGAGGCAATTGGCCTGCACTCTGGCGGGCACACGCACACCAAACGCACCCAGTTCCACGTGTTCAACGGCAAGTTTCATTGCGGCCAGGTCAACGTGCTGCTCGCGCTGACCGACATCGGCCCAGGCGACGGTGCGACCATGATCATCCCCGGCAGTCACAAATCAAACTTCCCCCATCCACACGGTTCAACCGCGCGAGAATCGGTCGATCCGCTTGAAGAGGCGATTGAAGTGCATATGCGGGCGGGCGACGCGTTGATGTTTGTCGATGCCCTGGCGCATGGATCGGCCAAACGGATCAACCCTGGCACACGGCGGATTGCGGTCTATCGCTATGGGCCGTCCTGGGGAAATTTCCGGCACGGTTATCAGCCCTCTACGGAGTTACTGTCCCGCCTGACGGACGAGCGGCGGCAGATCGTGCAGCCGCTCAAGCTAATTCCGCGCGCGGGCTAAGCGCTATCCTGCCAACTTTCGGACTTCGTCCTCCCAGGTGCCGGCAATGGGTTGTTCGTATTCGCGCAACCCGCCGGTGGCGTCAGGGCCGGTGACATGGCTCAGGCCTTTGCGCGGTCCAAAACCCACGCGATCGGGCACATAGTCTGTGCGCAAAAAGTGATACGCCAGACCTGCGCGCTCTCGGTCGGTCGTGTTGGCCTTCGTGCAATGCGGCACGCCATAGTTAAAGAAAATCGCCCCGCCCGCCGGCATCTCCATAGGCTCAACCCGGGATTCGTCGACCGACTTCATGACGATATGATGATCGCTGCCCAGGTCGCGCTCATACTCAAACGTCTTGCGATACACGCCGGGCATCATGTGCATGGTGCCGTTGGCGAGCGTGGCGTCGTGCAAAGCAATCCACATGCCAATGCCCTTTGTCGGATCGGAAATCTTGAAGTAGCCGTTGTCCGCGTGCCACTGCGTGCCTGCGCCGCTCTTGCCCGGCTTTAGAAAAATTTGATCCAGATAGCGCACGAAAGGATCGCCAATGCACTGCCTGACGACGGCGATCACTTTGGGATGATACGGCAGGGCGCGAAAAAGCGCGCTTTTGTCGTTTAGCGGGATGATTTGGTAGTTGATGCGCGTGCGCGAGTGCGTCGTGCCGTCGCCATCGGTCGCTACATTGCGCCCAAGACCTTCGCGTTTAAAGCGCTCAAGTTCCGCCACCATCGCCGCAACCTCTTGCGCTCTAAAGAAATCCGGGATAGCGAAGTAGCCGTCGCGTTCATAGCGCGCCCGGGCTTCGGCGCTGAGTGGGTGTGTCTCGTCTTGCATAGCAGTGCATCGTAGCAAAGGTGATGCGGGGCGGCAAGGCGGGCGGGTGCCGCGCACGAATCGACGATTACAGATGGCGCCGAGCTCACGGGCGTATGTCTCAGCCACCCAAGTTGCCTCAATTCGCCAACTGGCGCACACTTGACCCCATGAGCGACACATTTGTCTGGCCGAATGGCGCACGCGCGGCGGTCAGCTTGAGCTATGACGATGCGCGGCCATCGCAGCTGGACAACGGCCTGCCCATCTTTGCGCGGCATGGCGTGCGAGCGACGTTCTATGTTTCTCCGCCGGCGGCGCGCCAGCGGCTATCCGAATGGCGCGCCGTGGCGGCAGCCGGTCACGAGCTCGGCAACCACACCATGACCCATCCGTGCAGTGGCAACTTCGCATGGTCGCGCAACAATGCGTTGGAAGACCGCACGCTGTCGGACATGGAGACCGAGCTGCTCGATGCAACCGCGTTTATCCAGCACGAACTTGGCGCGCAGGTCAGCACATACGCTTATTGCTGCGGTCAAAAGCACGTCGGGCGCGGCGTCAACGCGCTGAGCTATGTGCCGGTGGTGGCCAGGCATTTCAGCGTCGGCCGGGGCTTTCGCGACGAAAATTTCAACGACCCGCGCTATTGCGATTTGGCTCAGGCCAATGGCATCGACGCCGATCTTTTGTCGTTTGCCGAGTTGCGCGGCTGGATCGAGCGCGCCAAAGACGCAGGCGGCTGGGTGATCTTCGCCGCGCACGATATCGCAGATAGCGCGCGCCAGTGCATGGCGCCGGAAGTACTGGATGCCCTATGCGCGTATTGCGTCGACCCGCTTAATCGCGTTTGGATCGACACGGTCGCCGCGATTGGCGAGCACGTTCGAACGGCTCAGATGGCTCATTAGTCGGGTTTGAACCTGACACCTTTTATGAACACAAAACTCGCCATCGACGGAGGCACTCCCGCGATCACTTCGAAACTGCCCGGTTCGTTTCCAGGCGGCTTCCGCATGGGCAGCGACGAAGAGCAGGCTGTCATCGAAACGCTGCGCGGCCGCAACCTAAATCGCTATGGCAGCGCGGAGAAACCGTCGCGATCGCAGCAACTGGAAGCGGCCTGGGCGCAGCTGTTTGCCGCAAAACACGTCGTGGCCGTGTCGTCGGGCACCGCAGCGCTGCAGTGTGCGATGGCCGCCGCCCGCGTCGGACCCGGCGACGAGGTGATCGTGCCGGCTTACACGTGGATCGCCACGCCCGGCGCCGCACTCTTTGCAGGCGCATTGCCGGTGGTCGCCGAAATCGACGCGTCGTTGACGCTGGATCCAGCCGATGTCGAACGCAAGATCACGCCGCGCACACGGGCCATAGCCACTGTGCACATGCGCGGCGGTGCCAGCCGCATGGATGAACTGCGCGCGTTAGCCGCAAAACATGGCGTCAAGCTTATCGAAGACACCGCACAGGCTGTCGGCGCAAGCTACAAGGGCGCGCGCCTGGGCACTCTCGGCGATATCGGGTGCTACAGCCTGCAGTTCAGCAAAATCATCACCGCCGGCGAAGGCGGGCTTGTCGTTACGCAGGACGAAGCGCTCTGGAAGCGTCTGGTCATGTATCACGACGTCGTCGGCGGGTTGCACTACGGATTCAGCCCAGAGGACATGCTGCCCGGCTTGAGCATGCGGCTCTCTGAGCTGCATAGCGCAGTAGCCCTTGCCCAGCTAGGCAAGCTCGACGGCATTCTGGCCGACACGCGACGCAACCGCGCCGTCGTGCAATCGGGCATTGCCGATGTGGTCAAACGCAAAGGCCTGGGCCTGCGTGACGAACCCGATCCCTCCGGCGACGCGGCGGTGTGCCAGGTGATATTCATGCCCACTGCGGCGCTGGCAAAACGCGCCGTGGCTGCGCTGCGGGCCGAAGGCGCAAACACCTTTCAGATCTATTCCGGCCACCGCGACTACCATGTCTACTGCGATTGGCTGCCGCTTGTGCACAAGCGCAACTGGGCGCCGGACAATATGCCATGGAGCAATGCAATCGACGCGCAAACGCTCGACCGCGACCTGTGTCCGCGCTCGCTCGACCTGCTCACGCGCGCCGTGCATATCGACATCAGCCCGGATCTGACATCGGAGCAAGTTGAAGAACTGACAGACGCGGTGAATAAGGTGCTGGGCGCCCTCGCTTAGCAAGGTGCGACGGCACCGGGCGGCCAACCACAACCGCACGCGCTTCATCGTAGGCCTCGGGCACAGCACACCCGGCCGCGCTGAGGCAGGATCGCTTATGCCGTTGGCTCGGAAGTGAAGGGCCTGCCCTATAATTGTTGGCCTTATGCTCAGCAACCAGGTCCGTCAAACTTTCATCGACTACTTCGTGCGAAACGGCCACCGCGCGGTGCAGTCGGCGTCTCTGATTCCGTACGGCGACAACACTATTTTGTTCACCAACGCCGGCATGAATCAGTTCAAAAACGCCTTTTTGGGCTTGGAAAAGCGTGATTACACACGCGCCGTCACCGCCCAGAAAGTCATGCGCGTCAGCGGCAAGCACAACGACCTGGAGAACGTCGGCCCCTCCAACCGCCATCACACGTTTTTCGAGATGCTCGGCAACTTCTCGTTCGGCGATTATTTCAAAGACGATGCGATGAAGTTCGCGCTTGAGCTGCTTGAAAAAGAGTACGGCTTTGAGCGCGACCGGCTTTGGTTCACCGTCTACAAAGATGATGATGAGTCGATCGACCTGTGGCAGAAGCACGGCATATCCGCCGACCGCATCCTCCGCTTTGGCGAAAAAGACAACTTCTGGCGCATGGGACCGACCGGGCCGTGCGGGCCTAACTCGGAAATCCACTACTACACCGGCGACAGGAAATCGGACAATCTGGCCAAGTGGGTCAATAACGACGACGACCTGAACGAAACCACGGTTGAGATCTGGAATCTGGTCTTTATGCAGTTTAACCAGACCGAGAAATCGCTGGACAAGCTGCCGCAGACGGGCGTCGACACGGGCATGGGCTTTGAGCGCTTGTGCCGCCTGCTACAAAAAGGCGATAACAACTACGACACCGATTTGTTTGCCGACGCGCTCGATCGCGTCCAGGCGCTTGCGCATCAGACCGACGCCCAGCGCCGCGAGAACTACGTGCCCTATCGGGTCATTGCCGACCACGTGCGCGCGGCGGCGTTTCTGATCGGCGACGGCGTGTTGCCCGGCAACGAAGGCCGAAACTACGTGCTGCGCATGGTCATGCGCCGGGCCATGCGCTTCGGCCGCAAGCTCGGCTTCGAAGAGCCGTTTTTGTATCAGGTGGCCGAAGCGGTCATCGACAAAATGGGAGGGCACTACACCGAACTGGTGCAAAACCGCGCGCGCATTTTGTCGACCATTCACCAGGAAGAGGAGCGCTTTGAGCGCACGCTGGACCAGGGCCTGGAGCGCCTGGCGCAGCTGATCGACAGCGGCAGAAAGTCGGGCGATGGCCGGCTCGTCATCGGCGGCGAAGACGCATTCAAGCTGTACGACACGCTCGGCCTGCCCATTGAAATCACGCGCGATGAAGCGCGCGAGCGCGGCGCTGAAGTCGATGAAGAAGGCTATAGGGCCGCGCGCGAAAAAGCGCGCGAAGTTGCGCGCGCCGCCGGCAAGTCGAGATTCGTCGTCAACTACGACGAAAGCAAAGTCTATGGCGGCGTGGCTGAAGCCATCAAGACGCGCGGCCTCGCCCTGCGATACGAACCCTACGGTCCGCTCGCGATTCCATCGGCGGTGCTCGCCATCATCTACGAAGGCGATTCGATCGAAGCGGCGGCCGAAGGCGACCCAGTCGAGGTGGTGCTCAGCCGCACGCCGTTCTATGTCGAAAGCGGCGGTCAAATCAGCGACAGCGGCATCGTGCGCGACTTCGACGGCAAGTGGCAGATTGCCATTGACGGCGCCCGCCGACCGCTTGGCAACGCCGACGGCCCACCGATCGTGCTCAGCGGCACCGTCACGCAGGGCCGCGTGCGCGCTGGCGACGCATGCCTGGCAACCGTCGACGCGGCACGCCGCGCCGACATCCAGCGCAATCACACCGCCACGCACCTGCTGCAACGATCGCTGCGCACGGTGCTGGGCGATCATGTCGGCCAGCAAGGATCGCTGGTGGACGACCAGCGTCTGCGCTTCGACTTCTCACACAGTTCGGCATTGTCGCAAGACGAGCTGCAGCGTGTTGGCGAGTTGCTGAACGACGATATTCTGGCCAACCTGCCCGTCAGCGACGCGCAATTGCCGTATAAAAACGCCATCGCGCGCGGCGCCATGGCCTTCTTCTCGGAGAAATACGGCGATGTCGTGCGCGTGGTCAGCGTCGGCGCGCCCGGGCAAGCGGCGATCAGCATGGAGCTGTGCGGCGGCACCCACGTGCGCGCCACTGGCGATATTGGCGCGGCTCTGATCGTGAGCGAAAGCGCGGTCAGCGCCGGCGTGCGCCGCATCGAAGTGCTCACCGGCCGCGGCGCGCTCACGCACGTGCGCGAGCAATCGCGCCAGTTGTCCGACGTTGCCCGGGCCGTGGGCGCCCCGGGCGGCGATGTGGCCGCACAGGCCGCGCGGTTGAGCGAGCAGCTCAAAGAAGCCAGCAAAAAACTTGAACAGGCGCAGCGCGAACTGGCTCGTGTGCGCTTTGACGCCGTGGCGCGCGAAGCGGTGCAGCACAATGGCGCCGCTAAGCTGATCGCCCGGGTGCAGGCGGACAGCAACGATCAGCTGCGCGAGATGGGCGACTGGTTCCGTGAACTCCATCCCAGCGGCGTCACCGTGCTTGCCAGCGTGATCAACGACAAGCCTGCGCTGCTGGTGGTGGTGTCGCCTGATCTGAACAAGAAAGGCGTCAACGCGGGCGCGCTCATCAAGGAGATCGCCGCAGTGGTGGGCGGCAGCGGCGGCGGCCGGCCCAATCTGGCGCAAGCCGGCGGCAAGGATGTGGCGCGCATCGACGACGCGCTAGACAAGGCCCGCAGCTTGCTGAAAGACATGCCCTCGCCCTAAGGCGGGCAGAATGGCTAACGCGCGCTTACACAATGATCGGCAAAATAATCGAGCTCGACCCGGACGACGATGTCGCCAGTGCTGGCGATCGCATCGAATGGGCCAATGCCGATCGGGTGGCGTTGGTATTGGCGCCGGGTGCCGCCTGGCGCGAGCTGGACTTCGAGCGATTGAAGCGCACCGGCAAGCGGCTTGGCGCTGAAGTCGCCGTCGTCAGCAACGACTTCAAGCTGCGGCTGGCCGCGCGCGAGGTTGGCCTGGTGGCCTTTGCGACCAGCGGGCAAGCCACGCGCCAGCGCTGGTTGCCCAACCCCGGCGTCGAAGATCTGCGGCGGCTGTCGCCGCCGCGGCGCTTTGCCCCCAGTTCGCTGCGTCGATTCTTTCCGAAACGCCCCTGGCTGCGCTGGTTGTTTGGCGCGCTGACACTGCTGGCTTCGCTTGCGGTGGTTTCGAGCGCCGCCTTGATGTTTGTGCCGACGGCCAAGGTCAGCATGACCGCCGCCAGCCAGCCGCTGCAGATGATTGTGCCGGTCAATATCGATTTCACGTCCACCGATGTCGATTTGGTCAAACGCATCGTGCCCGGGCAGCGCGTCGATGTGGTCATCGAAGATCGCATCGCCGTTGAAACAACCGGCAAGCGCTCGATTCCGCGATACCGCGCGCAGGGCAGCGTGACATTCTTCAACAACCTCAGCACACCGTATTCAGTGCCGGCCAACACCGTGGTGCGCACATCGGGCAGCAGTTCGCCCGCGCGCTTCGTGACGCTTGGTCTAATTGAAGTGCCGCCCGGCGGGCGCGCCTCGGCCAGCGTCGAAGCCGTGGATGAAGGCAACATCGGCAACGTGCCGGCCGGCGCGATCAACCAGGTGGAAGGCGTGCCCTCGCTCGCGGTGCGCGTGACAAACGGCGGCGGCACCGGCGGCGGCGGCAATGAAACCGTGCGGGCTGTGACGCAGTCGGATATCGATCGCGCCAAGCGTCAGCTGCGCGAAAAGTTGTTTGCCGAAGCGGTGGAGAAAATGAAAACGCTGCCTGAAGTGGCCCGCAGCGGCCTGTATGTTGTGCCCGAAACCGTGTTTATCGCCGATGTGCAGGATGAAACCGCCGACCGCTTCGTGACTGAGCAGGCCGATGTGGTCAATGTGAGCACGCGCATACAGGTTGCCGCCCTGGCGGTGTCGCCCGCGGATTTGAACACCATTGCGCGCGCGGCTTTGCAGGAAAAAACGCCGGAAGGATTCAGCCTGCTTTCCGCACAGGCGCTGCGAGGCGATGCGGCTGAGGAAGATTCCGGCGTGGGCGTCAAATACTTCCTGGTCGCGCGCGGCATCGCCGGAGCTGAAATCAGCGAGGGGACAGTGCGCCGCATCATCGCAGGCAAGACACGCTCCGAGGCGCAGACCGCGCTGCTGCAGGAATTTGACCTGAGCAGCACGCCGCGCATCTCGGTGCAGCCCGATTGGTGGGTGCGCTGGGTCGACAGGGTGCCCTGGATTACGCTGCGCATCGACACCGAGGTCAAGCGAGAGTAAGATGCCGCGCGCACTTGCTTTGGATGTGGGCAATCGGCGCATCGGCGTGGCGGTCAGCGATGCGAGCAAGCTGCTCGCGCGGCCGCTCTGCGTGATCTACCGCAAACGCGAAGATGCGCTGGCGCGCCTGCGCGCGTTGGTGCGCGAGTTTGCGCCCGACGAAATCGTGATTGGCTACCCGAGGCATGCCGACGGCCGGCCCAGCGATCAGGCGGCGCAAGTCGAAGGGTTCGC
>JANMNW010000223.1:0-1542 GCA_031368515.1 Chloroflexota bacterium | reverse complement strand
ATGGCGATGGGCGAGCCGGCGCCCGGGCCAAACACGCCCAGCACGTGGTCGCCTGTGACCTGCTGGCGGTGCACCGACACCTGAGCGCCAAGCATGGCAAGCTGGCGTTGGATGATCGCGCCGACGGCGTCGACGGCGGCTTTGTCGTGGCTCGGACTTTCGGCTCGCACTATCTCGGTGAGCAGCCCGGTCGTCTCGGAAAGCCGGGCTGCCAGGTGCGGGCGAATCGCGTCGTTCATGATGACGCGATTATAGGGACCGCGCGCTATACCTGCCTAGAAAGCGAGTCGCCTTGCAGTGCGCTTAGGCCGTTTGCGCGGGCGCGCCGCCTCGAATTTTGCGCGCGATCCACAGTCCCCCGCCGATCAAGCCGGCCAGCACCAGCACGCCCAAATAGTCGATCGCCGGAATGCGGATGATCTCGTTCAGCTGAGCCAGCGGACGCTGGCTATACACAGCCGCGACCAGCACGCCGAATATCACGGTAAACAACGCTTTCATGCCGCGCGAGAGCCCAAGGCCGTGCATTTGCGTGACGATGAACAGCATGCCGAAGCCGAAGAAAAACATCGGCCAGATCCCGTTGCCTTGTTGCACCGCCACCAGCGTGCCATGCACCAGCACCATGAGCTCTAGCCCGAGCGTCCACCACTTGTTCACATGGAGGCGCGTGAAGAACAAGCTGCCTTGCGCCATCATCACCACGGTGTAGAAAAAACCGAGCAAGTGACCCATGGTGTGCTCAGCCGGGTGATACCAAAACGTGTAAACGATGGCCCAGGAGAAAAAATAGCCATGATATTTGCGCGCCCATGCGATCATGTCTTTGGCGAACGGCAAGCGTTTGCCAAAGAACAGGCCGCGCCTCGGGTTTTCCATCAGCAGCACCCAGATCAGCAGCACGATGACCGAGCCTTGCGACGACAAGATCGATGTGTCTTGCGCCAATCCGTCGTAGAACACATGCGTCTGAATCAGGTGAATGATCGCAAAGGCCGCGTTGATGCCGAGCGCCCATGCGTTGATGTTGTGCAGCGATTCGGTATAGCCCGGCCGGCTGCGTTGCGCGCGCCAGATCAAATAGAAATTGGCGAGCTGATGCACAAGGTAGAGCCCCCACGCCGATAGCCGCGTCGCCCAGGTGGGTTCCGCCAGCTTCCAGTAGTACCACAGCGCGCCTTGGTCGGGCAATTTGCCAAAGGCCGTGAGGCGGTCGCCCAGCAGCCAGATAATCCCGGTGTAGATCAACGAAAATACGACACTGCCGATCGCCAGCGTTTTGACCGTCGGACGGAAGGGTTGGTTTTCTTGAACAGATGTGGCTACTTTCTGTGTTCCAATCATGATTTACCTTGTGCAAAGCTTATGCAAGACTCGATTAAACCATCATACCCGAACCGCTCGCGCTGCACCCCAAAATTCTGATCGATTCGTGTGTGGCGCTTGACTCATACATGGTCCCGTATCTGGCGCAACACGGCTGAGTAGTCAAGCGCCGTCAAATCCGTGCTGTCGACGGTGATCAATGGGCCAGGTACATCA
>JANMNW010000128.1:0-4387 GCA_031368515.1 Chloroflexota bacterium | reverse complement strand
GATTCCTCGCTGCGCTCGGAATGACGATGCCCAGTTGGAATGACGACGCTCGCTCGGAATGACGACGCCCGCTCGGGACGACGATGCCTGGTTGGAATGACGACGGCTGCTCCGAATGACGATGCCCGCCTGTAATGGCGACGGCCGCCCGGAATGACGACGCCCGCTCGGGACGACGATGTCCGCTTGGAATGACGACGGCCGCGCGGAATGAAGATGCCCGGTTGGAATGACGACGGCTGCTCGGAATGGCGATCGCTTCCCCTTGGCCTACAACGCAAATGTCAGAATCGCGCGCAGTTCGTCGGGTGTGAGTTTGACCGGGTTGGCCTGCATGCTGCTGGCGACTGCGGCTTTGGCGACCACGCCCTCGACATCGGCTTCGGCTATGCCATAAGCGCGCAGCGGTGGAATGCGCAAACGCTCGCGCAAGTCGGCGAGAAAGCGCGCGCCATCGTCAACGCCCGCGTCGGCGCGGCCGGTCAGCAACTGCGCGGCTTCGGCATACCGCGCCAGCGCCGGGTGGGCGGGTTCGCGCGCGCGCAGCGCGGCGATGTTGGCGCGCCAGACCACCGGCAACAGTTGCGCGCATACCGCGCCATGCGGCGCCGGAAACATGCCGCCGATGGGGGCGGCAAAGCCATGCACTGCGCCCAACCCGCTGTTGGCCAGCGCCATGCCGCCCAACAAACTGGCCAACGCCATGTCCTCGCGCGCGGCCGCATCCGCGCCGTTTTCGAAGGCGCGCGGCAGCGCGGCCGTGGCGCGGCGGATGCCCTCGCGGCACAACGCGTCGACAAAGTCATTGGAGCGGCTGCTGACAAACGGCTCGATTAACTGCGAGAGCGCATCCATGCCGGTCGCGGCTGTCTCGGCCGGCGGCAGGCTGTGCGTCAATTCAGAATCGACAATGGCCACGCGCGGCAGCATGAGCGGGCTACGCAAGCTGGCTTTTGCGCCGTGTTCGTTGGACGACAGCACCGCGTTTCGCGTCACTTCGGCGCCGCTGCCCGCGGTCGTGGGAAGCGCCACAAACGGCAGCGGAGCCTGTGTCAATGCCTTGCCCGCGCCAATTACCTCAAGATAGTCGAGCGCCGGACCGGGGTTGGCCGACAGCGCGGCGATGGCTTTGCCCGTGTCGATCACACTGCCGCCGCCGACGGCGATCACGCAGGACACATCTTGGCCGCGCACCATGGTTGCCCCGTTTTCGGCTGTGGCGATGGCCGGCTCTCCTTTGGTGCGCAGCGACACGATGGAAACGCCCGCGGCTTCCAGGCTGGCGCGAATGGCATGCGCACGCAAGCCCTCATTGCCGGTGACCAGCAGCGCGCGCGGGCCAAAGCCGGCGGCAATGCGTCCGATCTCAGCCGAGCGCCCGGGCCCAAAAATGATGCGAGTGGCGGTGGCAAATTCAAAGTTCATAGGCCAGCGAATTATGCGTCTTCGGCATCGACGGGGAATACCGCGTCATACAGCGTCGCGCGTCGCGGCTCGGCCATGATCGATGCGACCGCATCGCGCCAGGTCAAATAGTGCGTGGTTTCGCGGTGCTTGAGCTGGTCGTCTGCCGTGCGATAGATTTCGATGAGGACAAAGCGAGCCGGATCGTCGCGCTGCTGGATCACGTCGAAGCGGGCGATGCCCGGCTCACGCGCGCTGTTGCGCGCATTCTCGATCGTCGCTGCGCGAAAGTTCTCGATCATTTCCGATTTCAAATGGACATGAACATGGACGATATGCATAGCGTCTGCAGTTTAGCGCGACACTTGTCACGTGCTACGACAGCGCGTTGCACAAACGTCGCAGCCCTTCGCGAAGGGTCGTCTCTTCAGTCAGACAGGAAATCATGATGCGGCCGCCGGAGCCGTCGCTGCTCAGGCCGTAGAAGAAGCCGGGGTGAACGAGCACGCCATGCTCAAGCAGATGCAACACCAGCGCCTCTTCATCGTTCCAAAGGCGCACGCGCGGAAAAAGATAGTAGCCGCCGTCAGGCGTTTGCGCCTCAAGGGCCGGGCAGGCCGCAAGTATTTCAGTCGCCACTTCCAGGTTGTGGCGGACGCGCTCGCGCATCATAGTGACGAATTCAAAGCCGTGCTCGAACAGCGCAGGCAACATGTGCTGCGTCAGCGAATTTGCGCTGAGAAAGGCGTCGTTGAGCAGCTCAAAGCGCAGGGCAAACTGTTGCGAGGCGAGGGCGTTCATGGCCACCCAGCCCAGCTTCAGATCGGGCAGCGCGAACAGCTTGCTGATGCCATTGAGCGTGAAGCAAGGCAGCGCCGGGTGCAATTCGCTGATCACCGGCGCGCGCGGCACGGCATGGGCGAGTTCGGCAAACACTTCATCGCAGATCAGCGGCAAGCCCAGCCCGTCCAGCGCCGGTGTCGGGTGCGTCAGCAGCATGCCCGTCGGATTGTGCGGAGAGATCAGCAGCACCGCCCGTGTGCGATCATCGGCGGCGGCCAGCAGGGTGGCCTCGTCAATCGCCCAGTTCCGGGTGGCGTCCAGCGTGTAGTTGCGCAACTCAACATGGTTCACCGCCGCCAGATGCTCGAAAAGCGGGTAAGTCACATCCGGGCCAATCACATTGTCGCCGGGTTCGGTCAGCAACGCGAACAAGAGCGCATAGGCTTCGCTGGTGCTGGCGGTGAGAAAAACGTCGCCGGGCGCGAACGCCGCGCCGCGCCGGTCGCGATAGTAGCGCACGATCGCTTCGCGCGCAGCCGGCGCGCCGCGCGGGTCGGGCGTGTAACGCCGCGTGTCCCAGTAGCCATCGGCCGCCGCCCGCAGTACGCTGGCGGGAAAGAGCAGGCCCTGATGGGTCGGGTTGCTGCTGGTGAGATCGATATAGCCGCGCCGCGCCGCCCGCAGGCGGGCTCGTTCAATGGCATTGATGCTCAATTCGGCATCCGCGAGAAAACCAGGCATGGCGTGGCGGACTACCGGCGTGAAAGCGGCAAGTAGACGGTTTTGGTCAACCTGGGATTGGGCGCCGGCGTTGCGGTGGCGATAGGCGCGCCGGTGAAGCGCGCGGTCATCGTGATGTTGCCGGCCGGACTCAGGCTGAGACTGTTGCCGGTCACATCGGCGCCGGATGGCGTCAGCGTCCATCCTTGAAACACGTAGCCGGGATGTGGCGCGACTGCGACAGTCAGAGGCAGGTTTTTATAGAACTGGCCCTGCCAGATGCCGCCGGCAATGGGCGTGGTCATCACGTCGTTGGTCGAGATGAGCGCCGCGCCCGGCGGGTCGATGTTCACGGTTGCGGTGATCAAGCCGCTCAAGCCAAGGCGTGTGTTGATGTGCGCGAGCATGATGGCCGGCCGCTGCCGCGAGAAATCGCGCACAACATTGATGTTGTCGCGCCACTCGTTCAAGTTGGCCGGGTATTGCCACCGCGCGATGTGCTCTGGCATGATGTGCTGCATGCCGGCTTCGAGCGCATCGATTCGGCGCAGCACGGTCTCGGCGCTGTAGGTGCCGTTAACCAGGCTGCTTGCCCGCCGCGCGAAATAGCTCCGGTAGGCCGGATTTTCAAACAGCTTGCGCAACAGCCGCGGGATTTCGGTGGCGGCGTCGGTGTTTACAAACGCAAGCGTGTCGAAACTGACATTGCTCCAGCTTGGAAAGCCCAGGCTCGCTTCAGCGCCAAACGAGATCCATTGCCAGCGACCGCCTGCGCTACGCGGGCGCCAGACGCGCACGTTTTTGGAGGGCCAGTCTTCGTTGTCGGCCCACACATTCATCAGAATGTAGTCGGTGAAGTTGGGCAGATCGATCAACGTCTGCAGCGTGGCGTAATCAGCTGGCGAGCTGAGCGTGGCAGTCTGGACAAAACCGACCAGCGTGTTCCAATGGGCTGCGTCGCCGGCATCAACTTCCACCGTCGGGTCGTTGATCTCGAGCAGGTCGACGCGGTTGATGTCCACGCCCGTGTTGTTGTTAAGAAAGTATTCGTCGATGCGCTCGCGCAGATTGTGCAGCCCCCAGAATTCGCCATTGACGAACACGGCGACCGGGCGATAAGCTTGATTGAGCACCGTCGGCGGCGCGCCAAGCTGAATGACTTCGTCGCGCATCATCGTCAGCCAGAAGTCATTGCCGCCGTTGCGCAGAACCAGCCGCTGAAAATTGCTGATCGGCTTGCTGGCGAAGAGCGGATGATTGAAGCTCGACACGCCAGTGGCGGGTTGCGAATACAAGCGCAACGATTTCATCGGCTGCGCGCGCGAGAAATCACCCTGGATGCGCACGCCCACCTGCTGATTCAGCACGCGTTGCCGCGCAGGGGTGAAATACTCGAACTTGCCGGGCTTTTCCCATGACTGTTGAAAATTCGCGCTGATATAGGGCACGGTGGTGCCGGGATCGGGGCCCAAGACATACA
>JANMNW010000097.1:0-1594 GCA_031368515.1 Chloroflexota bacterium | reverse complement strand
GTATCCCAATCCGATCTCTGGCGTGCTGATTGATACGGGCGTGGTGAAGCGGCAGGGCGATTTGTGCGCCATCACTGGCCGCGGCATGTTTGGCGATGCCGAGCACCGCATGTCTGAGAAAGATGTGGTTGCGTTCTGGCCTGGTGACAACATCACCGGCGATATCAACAAGATCGTCGTGAGTCATCTGGCGCGCTACACCGGCAGCTACCTCGCGGTCGAGGATGCAGTGCGCCGGCTGTGCGCTTTGTCCGGCATGCGCGCGGCTGAGTTCCGCAACTATCACACCGACCCCAAGACAGATGCATCTTTTACACTGACGACCAGCGATGCTAATGGCACGATGCCGCTCAAAGCGGATGTGGCTAATTTCGTGCTCGATGGCCGCGTGCATATCCCTGGCAGCAACACGAACACGGGCGGGCTGACAAGTGAGCGCAGGCTGAACATCAAGTTCCGCAACTATTACCGCCTGACGATCCAGCAGGCGGCGCTGGCCGCGGATATCACAGCGGGGCAGGTGGGCAAGATTCGCGTAGCGCTGAGCACGACCAGCACAGACATTTCAGCCCCTTCATCGGGCGACTATCGATGGCTGGAATTGTCCGCGCCCTTCCAGCTCAGTGACTACAGCATGGCTGGCGCAGTGTCCGGCAGCGCGCCAACTTACACGATCACCGAGGATGTTGCGCGGCTGGTCGACTTGCGGGTCGCTGTGAGCGACAACCTGGTGACGGTCGAAATAAACGGACAGCACGTGTGGACGTTTGACCTGGACCGCTACACCGATGGCACAGTGTCATATCGGCGCGACACAGCCGGCCCAATCCTGATCAGCTACAGCGGCACGGTGCCATCGTATACGAGCACATGGCGCATGCTTGAGCTGGGCGACGAGATCACCACGCGCTACACCAACCCGGAGGGATCTAGCGCAGCTCAGGCCGTCTCGTCAATCCTGGACGGGCTGCATGTGTGGTGGGTGGCCACGCCGGGTGGCGGCACGCGTTTCTCGCGCGGGTGGACGCGCGACACCGTGGGCGCTGTGACAGATCTGATCTTGGAGGAAACCAAGCGGCGCGAAAACACGGCGCAGGCTGGCCACTACAAGGTGTCGGGTGATGGCGTGGCCGGCGAATCTCTGAATGTGGCCCATATTCGGGCGCGCGGCTATCAGTATGTCGCAAGCAATGGCACGAAAGCGGCGACGCCGGAAGGGGCCGCGCTCGATGCGCAGCTCCTGTCGCGTGAGGCAGCAGAATACTCCAAGCCGCGCAGTTTCTCCGGCGGCGGTCTGATCGAGATTGATCCCGAAGACCAGTTCACCTACAGCTATACCGCGCCGGGTGATCGCCCGCAGCAGACTGCGATATCGCTGGTGCTATCGAGCGCACAGCTCGCGACCGGGGCATCTTTGCGCCAGGTGCTGGGTAAATACGAAGCGAGGGAGCTGTAATGCGTGAGACTGCGATCTTTGCCGAAGCGCTTACTGAGCAGGAGGACGGCGCCAGCTTCGCCACCGTTCTGGCATATCGGCCGGCGCAGGGCCAAGCCCGCATCGAGTTGAGCAATGGGCAGGTCATCAACGCGGCGC
>JANMNW010000094.1:0-4779 GCA_031368515.1 Chloroflexota bacterium | reverse complement strand
TACTACGACATCAAGCTGTGTTCCGGCCCCTGCATCGGAGCCATTCAGCGCGCCGAATATCGCGCCAACATCCAGCGCCTGTGCGATTTTCTGGACGGCAAAAGCGAGCGCGTGATGGACGATGTGCGCGGACGCATGGACAGCGCGGCCGCTGCCATGCAGTTTGAGCGCGCGGCCGAGCTGCGCGATCAGTTGCGGGCGCTTGAATTGGTGGTGCAAAAGCAGCGCGTGGTCAGCGGCGTTACTTCCGATCAGGACATCATTGCGTTTGCCCGCGATGAAGGCGAAACATGCATGGAGGTTCTGTTCATCCGCGGCGGCAAGCTGCTGGGCCAGGAATACTTCGTGCTCGACGGCGCTGACGGCGAAAACGACCAGGCGGTGCTCAATGCGTTTGTTGAGCGCTTTTACGACGCGGCGGCGTATGTGCCGCCCGAGGTTGTATTGCCGCAACTGCTGGATGAAGCGCATATTCTGGAAAACTGGCTGGGCCGCAAGCGCGGCGACAATGTGCAGCTGCGGGTTCCGCGCGCCAACTCCAGCGACGGCGAGCTTATCGCGCTGGCGCGCCAAAATGCGCAGGAAACTCTGGGCTCGCTCAAGGCCCAGTGGCAAGAGGATTCGATCCGGCAGGAGGGCGTGTTGAAAGAGCTGCAAGAGTCTCTGGACTTGCCGCGCCTTCCCACGCGCATCGAATGCTATGACATCAGCAACTTCCACGGCACCGCGATGATCGGCAGCATGGTGGTGTTTGTGCACGGCCTTCCCAAAAAGAGCGACTATCGGCGCTTCAACATCAAAGATATTCAAGGCCCGAATGACTTCGAGAGCATGCGCCAGACGCTGACGCGCCGCCTGCAACGCTGGAAAGACGAAACATCGACAAACGGGCCCGCGCCCGGGGGCGCTGAGAATGCGGCTGAAGATTCAGCGCGTGGCGATGCTGCCGGCCGCAAGGGACCGGTCTCGCGGCCGGCGCCTGGCAAAAAGAAGGACGACGCCGCCTGGGCGATTTTGCCTGATTTGATCATCATCGACGGCGGCAAAGGCCAGTTGGGCGTGGCGACCGAAGTGCTCAAGTCATTTGATCTGGCGCATGTGGTTCCGCTGGTGTCGCTGGCCAAGCGCGAAGAAGAGATTTTCTTTCCCGGCCGGGCCGATTCGCTGATGTTGCCGCGCAATGCCCAATCGTTTTTTCTGATTCAACGCATCCGCGACGAAGCGCACCGCTATGGCATCACCAGCCATCGGCGTCAGCGCCAAAAAATCGGCATGGCGTCGCAGATGGATGCGCTTGCCGGCGTTGGCCCGACGCGCCGCAAGCGCTTGTTGTTGAAGTTCGGCTCGCTCGACGGCGTGCGCCAGGCCACGCTGGAAGAGCTGGCCACCGTTGTGCCAAAAAAGGTGGCGCAGGCGATCAAAGAAGGCCTTTAATAGCTAACCCATCCAAATGACAAATAGTGTTACATCGGCGTCAACTGGTGCTGGCCGATGGAGGCATCGGACTCGGTCACCTTCATGTGATCGAGCTTGACCGAGCGCGGTGTAGTGTAGACAAAACGCATGCCGTCAAAGCGCTGCACAAAGTCAAACTGCAGATCGATATCGGCATACGCTGGGTGTTCCAGGCTAACGTGATCGGCTTTGGGGTCCCATGAGCGCAGCCATTCTCGGTCGTTGGTCAGCGCAATTTCAGTGGGTTCATTGCGGGAAATCGCGCCGCCGATCGGATTGACCGCGTTCAGATTTCGAAACGGCAGCTGCTGCAGTTCGCGCGCGCGGTTGAAGCCCACAAGCTTGAAATATTCGAGCTGATCGGCAACCGGCGCGCGGCCAATATCCTTGAGGCTGCCATTGCAGATCAACCCGTTCTCGCCCGCTTCGCTGCGCGCGCTAAACGAGAAATCGAAGCGCTTGGGCAGCCGGGTGATGGTGCTCACAGCCAGGCGCGCCGGCAGCGCCAGCACTTCGTTGTTGTAGCTGACCGCTTTTTCAGTGTTGTTCCAGAGGCCGTGAGCCATCATATAGAACTCGTTGCGATCATGCATCGCTTGCACGAGTGAAAACGGATGCGCAAAAATGTTGCTAATCGGCTTCGGCGCCATGAACATGGAAAACTGAAACTGCGTATGCGCGCCCAAACTTGCATCGGTGTAATCGCAGATCCAAAGCGCAATCAGCGCGCGGCGGTCCTCGGTCAAAGCCGGGACCATGTGCTCGTTGCGCACCAGTTTTCGCGCCGCGGTTGGGTCGCAGGTGCCGCCGATCAAAACGCCGTAGCCGTTGTATGCGCGATAGGGTGTGGGCACAACGCCATACCAGGCGGTGATGTTGCCGGATGCGGTGTAATGCTGGAAGATGGTGTGCTTCAGGCGATCGGATGTATTGGACATAGCACGTTGCTGCCGATGGTCGTGCGCGGGCGTGCGACTCCGCACGCGATCGTCATATGCGCGCGAAATGACGACTACGGAAGCACGAGCGTTTGTCCAACGCTTAGGAAGCAGCGCGAATCCAGGTTGTTGACTCTGATCAGATCCTCAACAGCCACATTTTCGGCGCGCGAGATGCGAAAGCATGTGTCGCCGGCTTTCACGGTGTAGTTGCGTTGACCATCGGCGGCGGCAGTCGTTGCCGCAGCCGTTTGCGTGGCGGGCGGGCCAACCGTCGGCAACGGGGTGACGGTGCGCGTGGCTGTTGCGCGCGCGGGCGTGGGCGTTGCGGTCAGCGTTGGGCGTGCCGTTTGCGTCGCAGGAGCTGTGGGTGTCGCAGGCCCGGGTGTTGGGATGGTCAATACCTGGCCGGCGCGCAAAAAGCAATTGCTCTGAAGCGCGTTGGCCACCACAAGCGCCTCCACGCTAATGCCCGCTTGCGACGCGATGCGGGCGCAGGTGTCACCGCGAGCGACCACCCAAGTGCCATTTGGCCCCGGGCCTGGCACAAGCGTTGCAGTCGGCGTGACACTTGGCGGGCGTTGGGTGGCGGTCGGCACGGTCGCAGCCGCGCTTGGCGAGGCGGTGGGCGGCCGCGGCGTGGCAGTTGTCACGCTTGCCGTCGGCTTTGGTGTGAGGGTGGATGGCGGAAGCGCAACCGTGGCAGACGCGCTTGCCTTGCCCGCCGCCGGCGTGGCGGATGGTGGCGGTGTGGTAGACGGCAGCTCTGTTGGCGCGGCCGATGCTGTCGGGGTGGATATCGGGGCTGGCGTGTCGGTGTGGGTCGGCGTTGGCGCAGGCGTGCTGCTGGCGACTGGCGTCGGCTGTGTTGGCTCAGGCTGCAACACCACGAGTGTCATGACCGGCCGAGTGGGAGTCACATCCAGCCCGTTGGCGACGGGCGACGCGCGCAACTTGAACGGATCGCTGTAGTAGAGGAAGCTGGCCAGCACCGCCAAAAGTGGAATGACCACCAGCCACCCGCGCTGATCCCGCCGGTCGGACAGCGCGCGCGGCGCGCTCATTTTGGGATATGTGCGCGGCTTTATTGTGCCTGTACGCGCTCCTGACGATGGTTTTGCCGGTCCGCGCGTGGCGCCTTGGGGCGCAGCAGGTTTGGGCTGGGCTTTCGGCGCGGCGTTGGTTGCTGCTGCGCCAGGTTCGGTTTGTGGTGGATCCGTTTTGGGCGACGATGCAGCCACCGGCTCGGCGTCGGGATCAGGTTCAGGCTTGGGCTGCGCAGCCGGCGCATGCGTGGCTGCCGAAGGCTTTCTGCCGGCGGCTGGCGCTCTGGCATTCAGTTCTGCGCCGCAAATCCAGCAGTTTTGTTCGTTTGAATCGACCGATGCGCCGCAATGTGGGCAACGACGTCTTCCGGCAGCGCTCTGCTTCATCGCGATCCTATCCCCTTTCCGCAAGTTTAACACCCGCCGAGACGCTCCCAGGCTGCGAGGTGGTCCATCCGAATCTGTGTTGTCAGTCGCAGCCTTCCGAAGGTCGAATGCCCGTTTTTCAACAGACGCAATTCGGAGAAAAGTCGAGGCTTCGCGCGGTGCGCAGCAACATAAAGTTGCGTGACGGCGTTTAACTTCCTGGCGCACCTTTCCAAGTCGCCAAAGCGCTGCGATGATGGGGGCAAGTCAGGAGGAGTAAATCATGAACATCATTTTTAAGGCGCTTGCAAGCGCGACGGTATTGCTGCTGGCTGTTCCCGCGCTGGCTGTGGGGCAGGGCATCAAACCACCCTCTCCGCCCACGCCAAAGCCGTTTGATCCCAGCCGCACCGCGGTCCCGCGCAAAACTGTGTCGCCCAAAGGCACAGCCGCGCCCAGAGTCACCGCCGTCCCGCGAGCCAGCGGCGCGGTGGAGTTGCGCAGCGACCGCATGGGTTATGACTGGTGGGGTCGGCCGGAAGCTATGGATAAAGCCGATGGTCAATGCGCCAATCTGGACGACACGCGCCGCACGTTGCGGCTGGAAGCGTCGTTTCAAATCATCAACAAGTCCAAACAACGCCTGACCCCGGCCGACTACTGGGTGCAGTTTTATCGCACCGACGGCAAGTTGGCGCTGACCTGCTTTTGGCTGTACGAAGGCGCCAGCAGCGCGCCAAATATCGAGCCCGGGCAAACGGTCAACATCACATTCATGGCGTTTGTCGAACCCAACGAGCGGGTCGGCTATGCCCAGCTGATCACCAAGCCGTTTGGCCGCGGCAACCGAGTCGCTGTGCCCAAGAACCTGAATATTCCGTAAACGCTTCGGCTAACCCATCTGCAGCAAACCGATGCGGAACCACAGGAGAGTGAGCGCGCCCCAGTGACCAATGGTCAGCGCCATGACCAGA
>JANMNW010000084.1:0-7091 GCA_031368515.1 Chloroflexota bacterium | reverse complement strand
CATTTCCATCCGAAGGCATTCCAGCGCAGGACATCTTTGCCCAAGACATCGCCACCGGCAAAACGTTTCAAACCCGTACTGCGCGCGCGCAATCGAGCTATTTGCTGATTTTGCCGCCTGGCACGTATGTGGTGTTTGTGTATCCGGAAGGCGACGCGCAATTCGGGGCCGCGCACACCCGCTTTGTGATCTGCGGCGGTGAAGCCCAGTGTGTCGATCATGCGCTGATTCCGGTCACGCTGACGGCCGGTGCGATCGCCAAAGACATCGATGTGACAGACTGGTATGCGCCTCCCGGGATAGTGCCGGGGCGGCCCTAGTGCACAACTTGTTGACTTTTCAGTGAATCGGGTGGGCAAAGTCGCTGTATCGTCGTGGCCATGAACGCACTCTTGTTGCGCCGTTTGCGCTTAATCGCTTCGTTGTCGGTGGGGCTGGTCTATGGGCTGCTATCGCGCCTCATTATCGGCGCGATTCAGCTGAACGCGCCGAGCAATGGCGAGTCTTCGCCCGTGCTGGCCACGATGAGCTTGGCATTTATCTTTGCCACGCCGTTGGTCGTCGGTACACTGACCGTCTTTTTGGCGCCGCAACCGCAACGAAGCAGCGGGCTGTATGCAATTCTCGCGCCAATTCTGGCGATCTCGTTGGTGCTCGTGGCGTTCATAGTCTTTCAAATCGAGCTGCTCATTTGTGCGGCGATGTTGTTTCCCGTGTTTGC
Source organism: Chloroflexota bacterium (assembly GCA_031368515.1). Lineage (GTDB taxonomy): Bacteria > Chloroflexota > Anaerolineae > J036 > Brachytrichaceae > CANJQH01. The sequence goes on along the minus strand of JANMNW010000084.1, from coordinate 6,370 downwards.
ATTGATGGCGGTGATCGGCGGCGTACTGGCGATGGCGATAACGCGTGCGATGTCCAACCAATCCGCTGCCAACCGCAACGTGATGATGTCAGTTATCGCGCTGCTGCCGGTGCTGAGCGCTCCGCTCGAAAGCATGCTGCCCATGCAAACCTCCGTCGAGACGGTTGTCAGCGCGATCGACGTCGCCGCGCCCGCCCAAACGGTGTGGGACAACGTGGTGCGCGTGCGCGAGATTCAGCCTGGCGAGCGGCGCTGGACGCTGGCCTATGCCGCCGGCATTCCGAGCCCGGTCAAAGCGACGCTTGACCGCGATGGGCTGGGCGGGCTGCGCCAGGGCGAATTCGACAACGGCTTGATCTTTCACGAAGTGATCAATGTTTGGGAGCCTGCGCGGCGCGTGCGCTTTAGCATCAAACCGTATGCGCCCAGCGTCTATGCGCCCTTTGACAACATCGGCAGACAGTATCTCGACCTGGTCGATGCCGAATACCGCATCACCGATCGCGGCACCGCCGGCGTGCGGCTTGAACTCATCAGCCGCCATCGAGTGAGCACGCGCTACAACGCCTACAGCACGCTGCTGACGCGCACGTTCATGGGCCAGTTTCAGGACGACCTGCTGCGCATCATCAAAGCGCGCTGCGAAGGCGAGGGCGCTTAGGCCCAGACAGCCGCGTTTGAGCCGCTCAGGCGTGATGCGTCAGCACCATGCCGTCGCGCGCAGGCACGCTAATGGCCGAAAGCACGCCACCGGAGGCTTGGGCGCTGGCGCGATGGCCGAGCACGCTCTTGAGCGTCATGTTATCGGGGATTTCGCCATTGGTGTGAATGACGATTTCAGTCGGATGATCGCCGGCATTGAGCACTACCACAGCGTGCTCATCGTCGCGGCGGCGCGCATAGGCCACGGTCATGCCTTCGGCAAAGAGCACTTTGAACTCGCCGTCGCGCAGCGCGCGATGCTTCTTGCGCAGCTTGATCATGGCCTTGATCGCGTCGCGCAGCTCGGTGTTCCAGGTGGCTTCGTCCCAGTTGAAGCTGCGCCGGCAATCCGGATCGCAGCCGCCCAGCATGCCGATCTCGTCGCCGTAGTAAATGCTTGGCGCGCCGGGCAGCGTCATCATGCACAGCATCGAGAGGCGCAGCGCGTTCACATCGCCTTTGGCGACGGTGAGATAGCGCGGCGTATCGTGGCTGTCGACTAGATTCAGCTGCACTTCGTTGACGGCGCGCGCATACAGGCCGAGCATGATGTTGATGCTGTAGGCGAAGTCCTGCGCGTTGAGCTTGGTCACCGGCGCATACCCGGCGTCGGCGGTGAGGTGATGGTCGAACTTGCCGTGGGTAAAGAAGCCGATGGCCGCGCGCGTGTAGACGTAGTTCATGACCGCGTCGAATTGATCGCCGGCCAGCCAGCGTTGCGCTTCGTGCCAGATCTCGCCGACGACATACGCGTCCGGGTTTTTGGCCTTGACCCGTCTGCGGAACTCCTGCCAGAATGAATCGTCGTTGATCTCGGCCGGCACATCCAGCCGCCAGCCGTCGATGCCGCGCTCGATCCAGTATTCGGCCACGCGCATCAGATACTCGCGCACCGCCGGCGTGCCTGTGTTGAATTTGGGCAGATCGGGGATGCCCCACCAGGAGTCGTATTTGGGCGTGCCTTCGTAGGCGTGCAGCGGAAAGCCGTGGATGTGAAACCAGTCCAGGTAGGGCGAGCCCGCGCCATTTTCAAGCGCGTGATTGAACTGGTAAAAGCCGCGCGACGCGTGGTTGAACACGCCGTCGATGACGACGCGAATATCGCGTTTATGCGCCTGCTTGATCAGATGGTCAAAGGCTTCGTCGCCGCCCAGAATCGGGTCAATCTTGAAGTAGTCGTGGGTGTGATAGCGATGATTGGACGCGCTTTGAAAGACAGGGTTGAGATAAATGGCGTTGATGCCCAGATCGCGCAAATAGTCGAAATGATCGACGATGCCGCGCAGATCACCGCCTTTGAAGCCATGCACGGTGGGTTTGCTGTCCCAGGGTTCCAGGTTGGCCGGCTTTTCGACGCGCGCCGATTTTGCGAAGCGATCTGGGAAGATCTGATAGAAGATGGCGTGGCGAACCCATTCAGGTGTTGTGATGTTCATAGGATGATGCTGGTGGCGGCCAGCGCCAGGCATGCGCCTGTCAGCGTGGCTAGAAAATTAACCCAATCGTTGTTCAGCCATGGCACCCCGCGCAGCAGCGCATCGGGCGCGCCGCCGGGGCCGATGGCCTTCTCCGTCGGCTGCTGAGTTTCACGGTCAAGATACATCGCTTGCAGCGTTGCGCCCAGCAGGCTGTCGGCAAGCGAGCCGAGCACGCCAGCCGCCGTAACGATGGCGCAGATGGCCCAAAGCGAGGCGTGAATGGCCTGCCCCATGATGCTGGCGCGCGCCGCATGGGCCAGCACGGCGATCAGCGCGATAAACGCCGCGCCTGCCAGAGCCGCCGCGCCGCCCGCGCCAGAGACGCCGCCGCTTGTGCCGCGTTCGACTGGCCGCAGCGTTGTAATGAGCCGCGGCTGGGAGCGGCTGAGCACACCCAGCTCGGTCGCCCAAGTGTCGGCGTTGGCGGAGGCCAGCGCGCCGAGCATGGCCGCATACAAGGCCGTGCCGGCATCAGCGCCGGGGAACAGTGTCTCCGGCGAAGGCGTAAGCACCCCGGCAGCGACGGCGCATGCCGCCGCAACGCCGCCGTTGGCCAGCGCCTGCCAGATATCGCGGCGGCCGCCCTTGTCGAACAGGCGCGCGGCGTCGCACTTGCTGCGCGCCTGCGCTTTGAACTTGCTCAGCCGCGAGGAGGAGGCAAAAAACGCGATTAGAAGAAACCCGGCGATCCAGCCGGCGAAGCCGAAGATGAGCGTGCCCGTCAGCACAGCCCCGGCCACGCCGCTGCGACTCAGCGATCCGCGCCGCTGGGCGAGGCTGCCGATAAGCGTGCTGAGCACAAGCCCGAGCCCAATGCGCACGGCGATGTCTGCTGTGGTGGCCTCCATGCGGCGACGATTCTATGTCAGCCGGGTGCGGGTGTTGTCGGGCAAAACGCCGAGTTTTATGTCACCGGAATGCCCGGGAGAAAACTTTAGGAGTTTTCATCTCTTTAAGAGATGAAAACTCCTAAAGTTTTCTCCCGGGGGTGCGTTGCTCAGCCATGCGTTTGCGCCATTTAGCAATTTCCGCATGGTTGCCGCTCAGCAGCACTTCCGGCACCTTCCAGCCTCGAAAATCTGCCGGACGGGTGTAGTGCGGATACTCAAGCTGTCCCATCGCATGCGATTCCTCGTCGGGCACGCCCGGCGCCAGCGTGCCTGGCACCAGCCGCGCCACCGCGTCGACAATCACCATGGCTGGCAGTTCGCCGCCGGTGAGCACGTAGTCGCCGATGCTGATCTCATCGGTGCACAGATGCTCGCGCACGCGCTCGTCCACGCCTTCGTAATGGCCGCAGATCAACGCGATTCGCGCGTGTTGCGCGAGCTCCTGCGCAATGGCATGCGTTAGACGCCGTCCGCTGGGCGACATCAAGATAACCGGCGTGCCGGGCTGCGGGCCGAGCACACTTTCCACTGCCCTGAAAATCGGCTCGGGTTTCATGACCATGCCCGGGCCGCCGCCAAACGAATAGTCGTCGGTGATCTTGTGCTTGTCCGTGGCGTAGTCGCGAATGTTGTGCGTGCGCATCTCGACCAGGCCGCCGTCCATGGCTCGCCGGATGATGCTTTCGGCAAACGGGCTCTGAAACATGCCCGGGAAGAGCGTAAAGATATCGAAGCGCATCACTGTTGCAACATCCTGACGCCTGCCAGCGGGCCGACGACATGATAGCGCTCGCCCGCGCGCACCACGTGCTCATGCGGCGGGTGCATGGCCATCGCCCCGTCTTGATCCATTCCGATCACCGAGCAGTTGCTCATTTCTTCCACTTGCCTGATGGTTTTGCCCGCAAATGCCGAATCTGACTTGAAGCTGATCGTCACCACGTTGAGCAAGTTGCCATTCAGCTTGAAAGAGTAGTCGACTCTGGTCCGCGTGGCCGCGGCCGCCAGCGCCGGCGCCGCCAGCGCGGACACGCTGAACGCCGTCTTGATGTCGAAGCCGCGCGACACGCGCTCAGCCAGCTGCTGATCAAACATGCGCAATACGATCTTTATTTTTGGATGGATCGCGCGCGCATCCAGCGCCACATCCAGGTTTGTCAGGTCGTCGCTGGTGCAGGCGATCAGCGAGGAGGCGCGTTCGACGCCCGCTTCCTTTAGCGTTGCGCTCTGGCGCGCGTCGCCAATGATGACCGGCACGCCGGCGCGCTTCAGCGCGTCAAGCCATTCTTCGTTTTCGGTGCGGTTGATCGCCACAACCGCGTCGCCCAGCTCGAGCAGCTCGGAGATCACCCGATACCCCACGCGGCCCACGCCGCACACGATCACATGGTTGGAAAGAGTGGAAGCGAGTGCCATCTGTTGTTGTTTGGGATCGCGCATGTAGTCGATCAAGTTGGCTGCGCCGCCGGTAAGCGCGATCACTCCGCCGGCCATCAGCCCGAGCGCCGCAAGCTGCATGCCCTCTTGGGCCGGCAGCGCGTCGGGCGCGGTTTGCAATGTGACCAGGTTGATCGTATAGACAAATGCGTGCACCGGCCCGGGCATATGCCCGCCGAGCCAGAAAAGCAGCGTGCCGGTCGCCGTCACCGCGCCCAGCAGCATCAGCGGCGCGCGCACGCGCCGAATGGCGGCCCGCACGGTGCGCAGCCACGCTGTGAACGATCGCCTGGCTTTCATCGAGGCGCGACCTACTTCTTGGCCTTGGCCGCTTTCGGCGGCTTGGTTTCGGCCTGCGCCTGCGCCGTGTCAAGCCGCCGCATGATGTCGAGCGGATGGCTGATCGCCGCGGGAATCACGCGCACCTCCATGCCGGGCGCGATCTCCAGCCGGGCCATGTCCTTGTCAAGGTCGAGGTAGGTCAACTTGCCGATCAGGCCGCCCACCGTCACTACTTGTTCGCCAATCTTCAGGTTGGATACGATGTCTTCCTGCGTTTTACGCGCACGGCGCTGCGGCAGCGCGACCAGCACCCAAAACAGCATAAACACCAGCGCGATAACCGTGAGCAACAGGACCGGTACTATGGGTTCCATTGGGTCGATTATAGAGATGTGCCGCCACGCCTCCAGGCGCGCTCACACAGCTTGCACTTCTATAATCGCAGCGACCATGAGGCCGCGCGGACGATACGACAGTTCACAACAGCTGCGACCAGCGCGCTCGCGCCAAGGTTCGCGGCTGGGATTCGTGTTTGTCGGCCTGTTTGCATGCGGTCTGCTTGCCAGCGCGCTCGCGCTGACTCAGATGCTCGCAAATGACGGTCAGACGAACGTGCTGTCGCGGCTCTTGCTGCCGCAGGCGCAGGCGCAAGGTGTCACCGACACGTTGGCCTATCCGGTTCCGGTGCTTACGCCCGTGCTTGACGAGCCGGATGTCCTGGTGCGCGGCGCCGAAGCCATTACCGAAACGCTTGAACTGCCCGGCGCTGGTGCGCGGCCGCGCGCGATCTTGCGCCACATCGTGCAGCCGGGCGACACCATTTTTGGCCTGGCGCTGCAATACGGCCTGACTCCGGAATCTGTGCTGTGGTCCAATTATCTCGTGCTCAAGGACAACCCGGACTTGCTCGCTCTGGGTCAGGAGCTGGTGCTCCCGCCCGTCGACGGATTGATCTATGTTGTGGAGCTGGGCGACTCGGTGGAATCGATCGCCCGCCGTTTCAAGGTTGAACCTCAGCTGATTGTGCAAGAGCCGGCCAACCAACTTGCCAGTGTCGACCAGGTGATCGCCGAAGGCCAGTTGGTGTTTGTGCCGGGGGGCGAACGCGAGCTGGTGGTCTGGCAATTGCCCAAGGCGGTGGAAGTGCGGCGCACCGCCAGCGGCACCCGGGTTTACAAAGTGGGCGTGTGCGGCGAAGTTGAAATTCCGGTGCTTGGCAGCGGGCGATTTGGCTTCCCCACCAACCGCAGGTACTTGAGCGGCTATGGCTTTGGCCCGTCGCACGGCGGCTGGGATCTGGCCGGCAAACTCGGCGAGCCGATCTTTGCATCGGACAGCGGTACCGTCGTTTATGCCGGATATTCGCTCGATTCGCGCGGCCGGCCGCGCGGTTATGGTCAGTACGTCGTGCTTGATCATGGAAACGGCTACCGCACGCTGTATGCGCATGCCAGCCAGCTTTTTGTTGGCTGTGGTCAGCAAGTGCGGCGCGGCACAGTGATTGCGGCGGTCGGCTCCGTCGGCAAGTCGACGGGACCGCATCTGCACTTTGAGATACGATACGGGGATAACTACGCCAAT
>JANMNW010000070.1:0-3505 GCA_031368515.1 Chloroflexota bacterium | reverse complement strand
GTCCACGACTAACAAGCAAAAACCGCGCCTGGGCGCGGTTTTTGCTTGCATCGGCGGCGTTTCAAAAACGACGCCGCTAGTCATCCATCTTGAGCATGGCCATAAAGGCCTCTTGCGGGATCTCGACCGAGCCGACCACTTTCATGCGTTTCTTGCCTTCTTTCTGCTTTTCTAGCAACTTGCGCTTGCGCGAAATGTCGCCGCCATAGCACTTGGCCAGCACGTCTTTGCGCATGGCGCGCACGGTCTCGCGCGCGATGATCTTGGCGCCGACGGCAGCCTGAATCGGCACTTCGAACATCTGCCGGGGCACCACTTCCTTCATCCGCTTGGTGATGGCCGTGCCTTTTTGCTGGGCATGATCGCGGTGCACGATCATCGACATGCTGTCGAGCGGGTCGCCGTTGACCAGAATGTCCATTTTGACCAGCTCGCCCGGGTGATAGCCCTCAAACTGATAATCCAGCGAGGCATAGCCTTTGGTGGCGCTCTTAAGCTTGTCGTAAAAGTCGACGATCAATTCCGCCAGCGGAATGCGATACGTGAGCATCACGCGCTGCGTGTCGAGATACTCCATGTTCTCACTGATGCCGCGCCGGCGTGTGACCAGTTCCATGATCGGGCCAATGTAGTCTTTGGGTGTGTAGATCTGGATCTTCATCCAAGGCTCGCGCATCTCGTCCAGCTTGGAAGGATCAGGCATGTCGGAGGGCCGGTCAAGGCGGATCACCTCGCCGGTCGTCAGCAACGCCTCGTATTCCACGCTGGGAGCGGTCACGAGCACATCAAGGTCATATTCGCGTTCCAGGCGCTCTTGCACGATTTCCATGTGAAACATTCCAAGAAAGCCTACACGATAGCCAAAGCCCAGCGCGGCGCTGTTTTCCGGCTCAAACGTCAGCGCCGCATCGTTGAGCTGCAGCTTTTCAAGCGCGTCACGCAGCAGCGGATAGTCCTCGGTATCGGTCGGATAAATGCCGGCAAATACCATCGGTTTGGCCGGTTTATAGCCGATCAGCGGCTCCGCCTGCCGATACGTGTCGATCAACGTGTCGCCCACCCGGCATTCGCGCACGCTCTTGTATCCGGTGGCCACATAGCCCACTTCGCCGGCGTTGATCACCGTGCCAATCGTCATGCGCGGCGCGAAGCTCCCGATCTCAATCGGGTCGAACTGCGAGCCGGTGTTGGCCAAGCGCAGCTTGGATTTCATGTTGATCGAGCCATTCACCACACGCACATAGGCGATCACGCCTTTGTAGGCGTCGTAGTGGCTGTCAAAAATCAACGCCTGCAGCGGCGCGTCGCTGCTGCCTTTTGGCGGCGGCACATCGCGAATCACGCGCTCCAACACATCGCGTATGCCCAGGCCTTCCTTGGCCGAAATGCGCAGCACGCCGTCCGGGTCGTCGCCCAGCAGTTCGCCCACTTCCTTCGCAATTTCGTCCGGTCGGGCATGCGGCAGATCGATCTTGTTGATCACCGGGATGATGTGCAGGTTGGCTTCCAGCGCCAGATACAGATTGGCCAGCGTCTGGGCCTCGGCGCCCTGCGATGCATCGACGACGAGCAATGCGCCTTCACACGCGTTAAGCGCGCGCGAAACTTCATAAGTGAAGTCGACATGGCCTGGCGTGTCGATCAGGTTGATCTCATACGTCTCGCCATCGTCGGCTTTGTAGCTCATGCGCACCGCCGAAGCCTTGATGGTGACGCCTTTTTCGCGCTCCAAGTCCATCGAGTCCAGAACCTGCTCTTGCATTTCACGCTTAGTCACCGTGCCGGTGCACTCCAACAAGCGGTCGGCCAGCGTGCTCTTACCGTGATCAACATGCGCGATGATGCAGAAATTGCGGATCTTTGTGAGGTCTGTTGCCATTACGTCCTAATCGAACGTTCAATTATACGGGTCGCGTGGCTCATGCCGCCCAAACCTGCCGTTCGGCGCGCGCGGAGCCTTCGGTGGCTGCCGTGCCCATCAAGAATGACAAGTAGGTGTCTTGGCAGGCTTCCGCCAGCGAATAGAACGGCTGGCCCGTCTGCACATAGTCGCCCATCAGCATCAGACACGTGGCCACCGCGATATCGTCATCCGGCAGCGGCGCAGGCGCGAAAACATTGCGATACAGCCAGTCCTCGCCTGCTTGAATGCCCTTCAGGTATTTGCCTTCAAGGTTGCCGCCTGCCCCGCCCTCGTGCCGGCGAAAGTCCACACGCACCGGCGTGACGTGATCCTTCAAGTACACCGCGTTGTCATTGAACAATTCGCCGCGCTCGCCGCGCACCAGCAGCCGCTGATCGCGGATGTATGAAAAATACTGCTCGCCCGTGAAGTCGATCACGCCCAGCTTCCCGCCATAGTCGAACCACACAATATCCTGATCGACTTCTTTGATCACCTCGCCTGTCGGCGGGCCGCTGCGGTTGGCGCCGCTTACCACGCTGCTGCGAAAGCGCTTGCCAGTCAGCTGCGGCGCTTCAAATCCCACGCCGAGAAATCGGCGCAGCAAATTTACGCCGTGATAGCCGTGCGCAACAGACACCTGGGCTTGCGAGATCGGCCCCAGCTTGCCGCTGTACACAAAGCTGAGTCGCGCGGCATGATGCGGCTGAAAGGCGTATTGCTCGGCGACCTGCACCGGCGCGGACGCACCCAGCACGCGCCACAACTCGACCAGCGCTTCGGGCTTCGGCGCGGGAGGCGTCTCACTGAGCACTGGGATCTTCGCCCGCACCAGCCCGCCCATGATCTCCGGCGCAGCGGCCCATGTCACTGAGGACACGACAAACTCGGGCTTGGTGCACTTGACCAGCGTGCGCCAGTCCTGAAACGCCAGCGTGCCAAAGCGCTCGGCCAGAGCGCCGGCTTTTTCAAAACTCCGACCCACCACGCCGGTTGCCTTAAACAGATCAGGTCGCGCTTGAGCCACACGTAGAAAAAACTCCGCGCGCCAGCCGCTGCCTACAATGCCAAATCGAATCGGTTCAGTCATGGCGCAATCATCCTCCAAATCCACAATGCGAGCATGCCGGAGACGATCGTCCACAACATGCTGCGGGTGCGCCAGGCGACCAGCGCCGCGAGGATGGCCGCAGGAATTCGCGCATTGCGCAGATCCAGGTCCAAAACACCTGCCTTAAGCAGCAGATTCGGCAGCACGATGGCCATAAAGACCGCTGGAACGGTCAGCCGCAATCCCCGCTGTATCAGCGGCGAGAGCGTGACTTTGCCCAGCAGGGCAATCATGGTAATGCGTGTGGAATAGGCAACTAGCGCCAGAGCGCCGATCAAGATCCAGGTCTGAGCCATGCTCATGTCGGCTACTTAACCAACAGCCCAATCAGCAACCGTTCTCCAAAACCCACCCAAATAGGACAAACCTAGATGGCGTTTGGTTGACGCTTCATCGGCGGTAGTTTCACGGCCGTGTCGCACGAAGCCGTCAGCGCTTCCTCCTCCACGTCCGTTTTGCTTCTCCCGCGAACTGCGGGCGAAGTGCGCCAG
>JANMNW010000022.1:0-22259 GCA_031368515.1 Chloroflexota bacterium | reverse complement strand
CAGCTTGCGCGCTTCCAGGCTGTCAATCTGACGGGAACGGTTGGCGATGGTCAGCCGCAATTCATCCTGCTTGCTCGACTTTAGAAATGCGTTCAACTCGGCTTGCGCGTTGGTCACTTGTTCGCGCGAACGATCCAATTCGGATCGGATGGCCGATACATACTGTGCCGACGACCCGGCGTAGATCGCATTGGCGATTTTTTCGTATTCACGCGCCCAAAATGTAGCGATGTCGGCGGCCAGATCCGCGTCAGGCATCTGCACCTTGATTTGGATCAGGTCGCCGCGGGTGACGCTGTCGCCTTTCACCCTCAAAATCAGCCGCGAGGGATCGCGCTCCGCCACTGGCAACCGGTCGCGGAATTGATCCACGGCCTTTTGGGCTATTTCCGTGCTCAGCACCAGCCCGATCAGCGCATTGCGTCGCGACTCGTTCACCGTGGTAGAGCCATCGTCCGGCAACAATGTTCGGATTCGTGGATCAAACTGCACCTCGGTGCGGGTGTTGACAATCGCCACCGAAGCGACAGCTTCATAGTTGGACGGGGAAATGTAGGAAAACGCCATGCCAAGCGCGGCACCGACGACTCCAAAACCAGCCAAAAGACGCCAATACCTGGACAGCGGTCGAAGATATTTTGCGAGGTCGACAACAATCTCATCACTCTCTGGCACGCTCGTTTGCATCAAGCCTGTATTGTAGCGGTGGTTTTTCAGCAGGTGGGGCATAATGTGCATACATCGATGACGACACGGAGCAACACTGTTATGAGCGAGGGGACGTCTTTTGGCCCGATCTGGGATCGACTTACCCGTATGAGCCGACGGCGCGCGGTTTGGTCGGCGATTGGACTTGTCCTACTGGGTGCATTGGTGCTCTGGACCCTGTCCCGCGTGAGCGTAAGCGACATTGTCACAGCTGCTGGCCATGCGGAGCCGCGCTGGTCGGCGCTGGCTCTGGCTGGATTCGCCGTCGGTCAAGGGTGGCGTGTGTTGCGGTCCAGGCGCATTTTGCAGCGTTGCATCAATGTCACAGGTCGGCCCGTGGGCGAATCTGTGTTGGGCGGCCAAATAATCAACTGGCTCTCACCCATCCGGCTAGGCGATGTGTGGCGCATTTGGCGCGTTTCGCGCGGCGCCAGCGGCGCACTGCTGTGGTCGGCCAGCAGCGTGGCCATTGAAAAAGGCGGCGATGCCATCGTCCTTTCATTATTCGCATTTGCAATGCTCTTTCTGCCGCTGCCGGCCACATACGCCTCGCCGATCGTCAAACTGGTGCTGATCGTCATTGGCTGTGTGCTGCTGGTGTCCGCGTTGACCACCCTGTCGTCCTCGCGCGTACGGGACGGCATTCAGCGCAAATTTCCCCAAGTAGCGCCGATCTTGCGCTTTACAACTGAAACGGGCGAACTCAACATGCCGCGCTATCTTCTGGCTTGGACCGAAGTGGTGGTTCACAGCATGGGGATCTGGTTGATCGCGATTTTGACCAATGTCGCCCTTGCCCAGGCGTTCGGGCTTGGCCTGGGCGTGGCCGGCCACCTGCTCCTGCTCATCGCCCTGCAAACCAGCATGGTGCTGTCGCCCATTCCGGCCAACTTGGGATTGCAGTCGGTTGTCTCGGCGGGCATCCTAGTACCGCTTGGCTTCGGTGAGGCGCCGGCGATCGCCTATGGCGCGGCGCTGTGGCTGTTCAGCTACGGCACGTTGGTACTGCTGGGCGGCGCGGTATGGGCGTTGCGCAAAGTACGTGAGGTCAGCCATTCATCGCCAGTGGCACTGGAGGCCTCGCCTCCGCATTCTGGTTCATAGGGTCAATTCTTGCGCGCAGCACGCTCTCCCCTCCTGATCGCATCCGTGCTCGCCTTGCTGCATGGCCTGGCTTATGTGTTCACCGTGCCGCCATGGGAACATTATGACGAACCCGGCCACATGGAATATGTCTGGCTGTTGGCGCATCGGCGCGGATTGCCGGCGCACGGCGAAGTCGATCAGGAAGCTCGGTCAACCATTGCGCAGTCCATGGCGCAACGCGGGTTTTACGGACGGCGCAACGCAACCCCGCCAGACCTTTCCGTGGACGCCGCACCGGACATTGGCATGTCGCAGCTCGATGACTGGCCGACCTACTACGCGCTTGCGGCCGGCGCGGTTTGGCTGGTGCGCGACAGCAGCATCGAGACCCAACTCTATGCCGCGCGCCTGGTATCGCTGGCGTTGTTGCTTGTTACTGTTTTGTGCGCCTGGGGCACCGCAGTGGCGTTGACCGCCGAAGGCCACATCTTTCGCTGGACGTTGCCGCTCAGCGTGGCGCTTCTGCCTGCGCTAGTTGATCTGATGTCCGCGGCGAGCAATGATGCCGGGGCCATTGCCGCATATTCTCTGTTCATCTGGGGCGGCGCCCGTTGGCTCAATGGCCGGCAGCCTGGCTACCCTCGTCTTTCCGACGCCATGCTGTTGGGTTTGGGCATCGGCATCAGCGCCGTCATGAAACCAACTGCTGTCACCGCTGTGCCAATCGGGCTGTTTTTGCTGGTGGCAGGAGCGTTTCGCGGCTATGCTCGCGGCGTCGTCATCGCGATCATGGGCTTCGCGATCGGCATCATTGCCGCTGCAATGCTGCGCCCGGGCGACGCTGCGGGCTGGTATCGCACTGAATCCAGTGCCAAACTTGCGCCCACACGCTGTGTGGTGATCGAGTGCGACGCGCGCTTCAGCGGCGGCTCAACCGACCCAACCGCCATACGCATCGGCCCGACACAGCCCGGGACAGGATTTCAATCCAGCCTTTTCCAGTCGCTGCCGCCGGCAAGCTCCGCTGCCATTCGTGGCAAGACTGTTGAGGTGGGCGCATGGATCTGGTCCGGGGCGGATGCCATCAGTGTGACCCTGCCACAGATCTCTGCAAACTATCGGCCGCAAGAAGCGCCCGAAGTGCTGGTCGGTTCGCAACCACGCTACTACAGATACTCGGTGGCGCTGCCGCCCAACACCCATTACACGCGCCTAATGCTGCGTGGCACACCCGATGCAACAGTGTTTTACAGCGGCATTTCCATGCGCGCCGAGGATGACGAAGAGCGCATACGAAATGGCTCAGGCGAAGCGCAAACCGTGTCGTTGCGACCCTGGGCGATCGACCTGCTGCTGCGTGTGTCGCCGAGCTGGTATAGCTGGCCGCTGACGCTTTCATCATGGCTCGACCTGCAGGGAACGGGCTGGTACTATCTGCTTGTCGCCGTCAACATGTTTGAGTCGTTCTGGGCGCGGTTTTCGTGGGGCCAGATCGGCATTTGGCCGGCCATGTACTGGATGCTGGCCGCCTTTTCGGCTGTTGGGCTGGTCGGCGCGGCTTGGCGCTTCGCGCGTGCCGGGCGCCGCATGAAACTGGCCAGCGCGTTGTTTCTGGGTGCATGCATCATGGCAGCGATTTTGCCCGCCACCGCCCGTGGCATTATCTGGTCGCTCGAGGAGCGTTTCCCTTGGTTGCCTGGTGCGCGCTATGCCTATCCGGCCGTGATCGCGATACTGGCGATCCTGAATGCGGGCTGGTTGGCCATTTTTCGGGAGAATAAAACCTTGGCGATTACAGTGCTGCTGGCAGTTTTTCTAGGACTATGTTTGGTTTCACTGACAACGGTGACAGGCTATTTTCGAACGCTGGTCTGATTGATCTGCCCCAGCAGCCTCCCCATAGCTTCATATAATCCCTATATGACAGCGTCTGATGGGTGACGCCTACGGTTCAATCATGCAAAAATCTTCGGATACGGTCGACATAGTTGGAACGGCCTTCGACCGCATCTCCGAGGCAGGTACCGTCGAACGCATTTTGCGTGCCGTGCAAGACCATCAGCGTCTATGGATCGTTACGGGCAACGTTCACTACGTCATGCGCGCGCACCGCGACCCGAAGTTCGCCGCAGTGATCTCGCAAGCCGATCTGCGCGTCGCCGATGGCGTGCCGATTTTGTGGGCCGCCCGCCTGCTTGGCAATCCGCTGTGCGGGCGCGTCAATGGCACCGATTTGGTCTGGCATTGTGCCGAGATTTCGGCCAAAACGGGGTGCACGGTGGCGCTGGTTGGATCGGCACCTGAGACTGCGGCTGTGGCGGCCGTGCGGCTGATGGCGGCACATCCGACAGCTCGGGTCGTTGCGATCCCGACGCCACGACCCTTGACGACTGCGGCAGCAACCGAAATTGCAGACTGCGCTCGCGCTGTCGGATCTGAGATTGTTTTGGTCGCATTGGGGGCCGGGCTTCAAGATCGCTGGATACACAGCCACGCGTCACTCAGCGCGGCCAACGTCTTCATTGGCATTGGCGGAGCGTTGGATATTATTAGTGGTCAGATCACGCGCGCGCCGCGCTGGATGCAGCGCAACGGCCTCGAGTGGTTGTTCAGGCTGAGCCAGGAGCCGGGGCGTTTGTGGCGGCGGTATTTGTTGGAAGATGCGCCGTTTGTGTGGCTGATGCTGCGCCAGATTCTTCGAAACCGTTGAGCATGGCTGCCAGGCCCCATACGGCCCAAACCAGGGGAGCAGTGCGCATCATGCCCCATACCGCAGCATCGACCATGCCATGTGTCAACATTGCGCACTGGCTGGCCAAGACGCCAGCACCGATCGCACTGAGCACTGGATCAGGCAACCGATAGGCACGCCAAGCCGAACGCAGCACATGCCAGAGTATGCCCAGCCATGCGATCAGACCGGGAATGCCCAAATCCACCGCAATCTGAAGAATTAGGTTATGGGCGTGAGGAACTTCGGGCTCGGCGATCACATTTGGGTAGAACAGCATGTTAACTTTGGCAAAGCTCCCCATGCCGACACCCGTGAACAGAAAGTCCTGAATGATGTACGAGGCATGTGTCCAGATTTCCTGGCGGCCCGCTGAGCCGATCATGGCACCACCCTGTCCTAGCTGCCCAATAACGAACGGAACAACAGTGGGTTGAAAAATGGCGAACAGTGTTCCACCTACCGTAATGATTGTTGCCGCGAGTCGCACCCATTGGGAGCGTAGTACGCCAATTGTAAGAAGGCCCGCGGCAGCTCCCAGCCAGGCACCGCGCGATTGCGTTAGCACGAGTACGGTAAGAATAAACAACAAAACCATCCACCCAATCACCCAATGCCATGCTTTCTTTGCCTGCAACAACAGGGCAGTTGCTGCAAGTGGGATGAGCAGCGCAAGCGCGCCCGCCATGACATTTGGGTTCACAGTATCAGAAACGAGCTGAGGAAACAGTCCATAGGTAGTGCCTGGGATAAAACTTGAAAACTTGTCAGACTGCCATTGAACAATAAATGGAGCAGCAACCGACAGAGCAACAGCTACCGACCCAATGAGGATCGCGATCCACCGAAGCAGCCAGGTTGCGATTTCTCTCGGAACAATCCGCTCAGGAATCGCGGCAAATGCACAGTAGACGCCCAAGCCAACGAATGTGCGAAGAACCTGTTTTTGGGTAATCTCCGGAAAAGCAGAGATCAGCGCACTGACGCCCAACATCGCAATCATCAACAGAACTGCCCATCTGGGCCGGGGAAGTGCAATCCGTATCCCAGCAGTAATGACACGCCACGTCGCCAACAGGCCCACTATGAATGCCACGAGAACTAGAAATCTATCCGTGACAACGCACACCGCGCCAAGCAAGGCGGCCAAACTAACGTCAAAAAGTGCGACAGAAAAGGTTGCGCTTCGACGGCGCAGAACCAACTGCTCTGTCACAGCTGCACTACTGGCCCTTCATTTTGAGCACTACAGCGACCGTGCGCAAAATGATATTCAGGTCAAACCATGGAGATTGGTGCTTCAAATAGTAAAGATCATATTGCAGCTTTACGAGGGCATCTTCCACTGTGGCGCCATAGCCATGATTCACTTGAGCCCAGCCCGTCAGGCCGGGTTTTGCTGCAAGCCGCGTGCGGTAGAACGGGATCTGCTTCTGAAGCTCGTCAATAAACTGTTGGCGTTCCGGTCGCGGGCCAACGATGCTCATCTCGCCACGGAGAACATTGAGCACTTGTGGCAGTTCGTCCAAACGGCTTTTGCGAAGAAACCGGCCAATCGGAGTGATCCGCTGATCGCCACTTGACGCCCAACGGGCTTTGCCATCTTTTTCAGCATCCGCCCGCATCGTTCGAAATTTCACTACGGTAAATACCCGGCCATACATCCCTACCCTCTCTTGACGGTAGAAAACCCCACCTCGGCTGTCGATTGCTATGGCGATCGCAAGAAACGGCGCAAGTACTACAAAGACTAAGGCAGCAAGAAGTCCGACGATGACATCCAAGATCCGTTTGCTCCAGCGAAAGAGCGTGTCGGGATGGCCAGAGCCGATGGGCAGGGCAACATACCATTGACTGCCTATGTGCTCCACGGCAATCTTTCCAGTCATCTGCTCATACAGAAGAGGCATAGGCGTTATGGCTATTCCCCGCTCATGGCAATCCATGATCGCCTGCATCAGGCTCCCTGACGGATTATCGCTCACTGCGAGAGCTATCTCGTCGATTTGGTGGGTGCTAGCTATTTGCAGCAGGCGATCATGACCGCCGAGTACGGGCACGCCCTGTATCATCGTGCCATGTTTTTCAACGTCATCATCGACAAAACAAACGGCCCCTACATGCGCGTGCCCATGAATGGATGCAACCAGCGTGTTTCCCGCATAGCCTGCTCCTAAGATCAGAATTCGGCGCCGCATGTGTGGCGCGCCCCAGATCTGCGCATAGCCCATTCGCCAGACGCACAGCAGAATCGTCGACAATGCAATTCCAGCGACAGGTGCCAGACGAAGAGGTGGATCGACCGACACGGCAGCATTGCTGCTCATAGGGATTGCGCGAACGAAAAAATACATCAAGTATGTCAAGCTGATGAGGCAACCGCCGCCAATTATCCGGACTAGCATAGGCAACCGCCGAACGGCCACACGCAAGTCGTACAGATCGACCAAATTGATCCACAACAACCATGCATTGAACGCAATCGCAATCCAGACCATCTGCGCTTGAATCAAGTCCCGTCCAAACACCAATTCAGTCCTCAGAGACCACGCGTAAAGGCCGGACAAAATACCGGCAGCTATAGCAGCAATATCGCCCGTAACGAGCAGAAGCCGTCGTTCTGAAAGCTCGAGCCGTGGCCTAGAAGCTGCGCGCTCAGCTCGATTAGGCTGCGTGCTTGCGGCGGCCAATTGTGGATTAGACATGATTGTGAAAGGAGGAAGGATCCAGACTCGGATGAATTCCCTTGGTTATTGTATTACAGCGGCAAGCCTAATCAATCGCGACGTTTGGCATATCGCCTTGGTCTGCGACCTAGCGGTGAACTTCGACGGTCGTCGCAGCGTATCCGATTTCGGGCAAACCACTCGCGTCGGCCACCTCAATTTCGCGAACTGTAAAATTATCAAACCAGACGGTCCCAGTTGAAAATAGCCGGACGGCTGGGAAAACGACCACGGCCTCCGAGCTAGAATTTCTAAAGACAATGACGGCATGGCGCCAAGACTCGGACGGCGGCAAAACGCTTTCAATCGGCGGAAATACTAGCCGATTCGTCGACAGGAAAACCCTAACTGCGTCAGAGCTTGTTTGCGACACACGATAATCCACGGCTACGACATAGAGCTTACCTTGCTCAAGTCGAATAGAGGGAGTGGAAAAGCCGGCGCGGCCCAGTTCGCGATCTGGTTTGGATTCGAGGTGCAGACAGTCAATTCGCGCGATCAAATTTCCGCTCGGATCGGCATCTACAGCAACCGAAAAGTAACCGGCATTCCAAGGCTCACCTGTGGCCATATATACAGGATCCCAGCCGCGAGGCATTCGCGAGACAGGATCAGGTTGATCTAATGTGGAATTCCGAGCGATATTTTCCCGCAAACGCACTTTTAAAGAGTCAGTCGACAGCAAATCGGCCACGGTGCGGTGGAGTTCGCCAACGCTCAGCGGCGCAAGAACTTCACCAGTGGCAGTCGCCCGAGGAAATACTGCGCGCCACTTCACGTTCGCATCAACACGGCTACCAAGTTCTGAGCGCCAGAATTCCGGCTCCTGAAGCGCGTCAGCAATAAATCGAGCACCGGACGTGCTTCGCAGGCCAAAAGCGGTTTGAATCAGCTCTGTCCACATGGCAAGATCTGGGATATCGGCATCCGGCGCCTGCCGCAAATGCCACAGTAGGCGCGCAGCTGCCTCCTCACTCAGCAAAGTGGCGACCTTGTAGCGCGTAACAGTTGCCAATGCGCCGCTTTGATCGCCCAAGTAGCTCTGACAAGTTGCGAGCAGTCGCGCATCCTGCGCGTTCAGATAATTGAAGTTTTCTTGAAGGCGTTGAAGCGTATCGGCCGCACTGGAACATTCCCCAAAACGGGCCATGCTGTCGGCCAACTGTCCACGTAGATGAGCATCTGTCACAGCCAACTTTCCCGCAAAGAGAAGCAGTCGTTGAATGCTTTCAGCACGAGTTGATGCCACATCTGGATTTAGTATCGCCGTTTTGGCGATGTTCAAAATCATCCTGGCCGCGAATTCCTCTCGCCAGACAGTCAAAACCAGTATTAGAGTGCCGACAATAGCCAGCCGCCTCCCCATGTAGTTAGGCACCCTGCCTCCTGGTTGCAAACACGTGGTGGTAGACATGCTCAAGGTCGGCTACGCACGCTTCCCAAGAATAGTTGCGCTCAACCATTGTGCGTGCAGCTTTCGATTGTGATTGTGCCGCGGCACCATCAGTCATGAGACGGCATACTTGGGCTGCAAACCCACCTGCAGAAGTTTCGATCGTCAACTCATCCCCGCGAAGCTGGCTCAGACCACCAATGGCAAAGTGAGTGGCAACAACCGGAGTGCCTACCGCCATGGCTTCAATGACTTTGAACTGCATGCCCGATCCTGACCGCATTGGCACTACTGCAACCTGGGCGCGGGCCAGATGAGATGGGATGTCTTCTACATGTCCAGTTACTGTAATCGATGAGTCTGCCCTTGCTGCCCGCAATACTGCTGATGCGGGGTTCGTGCCGATAATCACAAAGCGGCTGTCAGGCATTTGCTTCTTGACAAGCGGAAAAACCTCCGTGGCAAACCAGCAAACAGCGTCGACATTCGGGAAGTAGCCCATGTTGCCAGTAAAGGCAATCAAGCCTCTTTCACGGCGTGCATCATCAGGAGACACGTACGCGAATTTTTCGACATCCACGCCATTAGGATTGATAGACAGATTTGGAAATTGGCCGATGCCATCCCGATCCAGCTGAGAAACAACTGTTGCCCAGTCATACTGACGGCAGATCTGGCGTTCATACCGCTCCAGCCTGCGCCACTCAAGCCACGCAGCATAGCGATTGATACCACGCTCGCGGCGATATCTGCGCTCCATGTTCAGTGCCAGCGAGTCAATAAGATCTATCACGCGAGGCAAGCGATGATCATGCTCGAGATATGGCGCCATCCGCGCAAGTTGCACATGCACAAGATCAAAGGCGCCGGCGCGCAGCTCATGATCGAGCAACTTCCGCATTCGCGGCGAGCGGTGTAGAAGCGACTGAACCGGAAGCGAGCCCACTGCGCCCGACAGCAAGCCAACAAGCTGCTCCCTACGGCGCACTTCAATTGGCACAACGCGCCGGCATGTACGCTGCAACTCTTCTGCCTGATGCGGCAGCGCGGACGACTCGACAAAAGAAAAAACTGTGATTTCGTGCCGTCTGCTTAACAGCCTGATTTGATGATAAGCACGTGCTTGATCGCCCTTCAACGGAGGATACGGCAGGCGCGCCGTAAGGAATGCAATTCTCATACGGCAAGCACGCGGCGATAAGCCGCAATAGTCTGTTCTGCTGCGCGCACCCAGCTGAAGCGCGCAGCGTTTTCCAGCCCCTTTCGCGACAAGCTGCTCCACAACAATGCGTCCGTGACAACTGCGGCCATGGCCTCGCTCATAGCCTTAATGTTTTCGGGATCAACAAAAATAGCTGCGTCGCCTGCGACTTCGGGTAGTGATGACGAGCGTGATGTAATAACCGGAGCTCCACAAGCCATCGCCTCGAGCACGGGCAGTCCAAATCCTTCATACAACGAGGGATACATCACAAGTGTGCAATTGCTGAACAGCATCACCAATTCAGCCTCCGTAATAAATCCCAGCAACACAATCTGATCGGAAAGTCCTAGTTCCGCGACTAGGTTGCGAAAACGCTCGCGCGCCATGGCATCCAGCCCGGACACGACCAGCTTCGGCACAGCCGCTCCATACATCGCAACAAGCATCGCGTACGCTTTGATAACTCGGCCGGTGTTTTTTCTCGGATCAATCGCGCCCAGCGCAACGATGGGTCGGCCATCAATGCCATGCCGCTTCCACATGACATCAATAAGAGTCTGGTCGCTGCATCTTCGAAATGCAGGTTTGGCGGCACCGTAAACGACCTCCGTCTTGTGCCGAGCCATCGGCAAGTAATGCTCAATGTCCTGTTTCGAATGCCATGAGTCCGCGAAAACGACGCTGGCACGCCGCAAGGCAACTGGCACCATTAGCTTGCGGTACATACGCCCTACACGCTGATACATGGAAGGCGATTGCGGCAAGCGGTCCTTCGGAAGGAGATACATGACGTCATGTATCGTCAGCAGCAGTTTGGTGCGCCTAGGCAAACAGACGGGCCCGGTGTTCGACGGACAGTGTAGCAAGTCAAGCTTGTCTCGAACTGCAAGACTTGGCAGCAGCGCCTGTTCCCAAATCGGAAACGGCACATTGACGCTGAGGAATGCGCGAAACCTGTGGTCGTCAGGCAGAATACCAGAAGAAGCAACATCATTCACATAGACGCGAATTTCGCCGTCAAAATCGACTGAGCTCATGGCTGCCAGCAGGCTGGCCGCGAATCCTCCCATGCCGCGTCGGTACGCCAACAGGCGCCCATCAAAACCAATTCTCATAGTAAAGGGCTACTGTGATTGAGAACAGGCTCTTGCGAAGAGCGTATGCCAGTTGAAGTGGGTTGCTGTCCAAAATCCGGCTTCAGTCGCGATAGAATCGATGCCATCACAATGACCACGGACATTGTTAGGACCACATCAACGATGCCGCCGGTGAAATAAAGAAAGTCGGAAGGAAGGCGCAAAACGAGAGTGTTGACGAACCCAAACAACAGCAGCGATGCCATTTCATGTCTCGGGCGTCTCGTAAGCAGGACTCGCCGTAAATAGCCGAAGAGCGCGCCGAGCAGAGTGCAGTACACCAACCCTCCGGCCATGCCAAAAAAGGCATAGCCTTCAACAGCCATGGTCGGATTCGGGCCTCCACGGGTTTGTTCGCCAAACATGAAAAGCGCAATGTCATTGCCAAGCGTGCCACTGGGATATGACAGAATGCGCAGTGGCGCCAGAAATGGCACCAGGATCTCACGATACAGAAAATCGAGAGGCGAATACGTCATGCGTTCATAGAGCCGCCCACTGACAAAAAAGTAGTAAATGCCATCGCCGTAGGCGATCAGGCGAGCAAAAAAGGTGTTTATTACAAAACCGCTCACATCTTCCTCAGATGTGCCTACTGCTCGCAGAGTCAGTATCGCCATGGCATAGCCAATGATGCCTACACCGGCTATCAAAATCGCTTTAACGGGTACGATTGATTTGCGCGAAGATGTCCTAAGTGAAATGTACAGATTCGCGAAGAAGAAGGCGTTGTAGGCCATCACCAGCGCGCCTTTTGCGCCGGAAACGAGCAAAGCCACCATGGCCACGGAAAAGCAAATTGCACGCAATTGGGTTGTCTTGCCTGTTGCGCGACCCAGATAAAACACCAGCAAAAGCACGCAATACACGCATGGCTCAATAACGCGCTGCAGGAGGCCGAAACCGCCCGAGTTCACCGCCACACGTTGCGTTTCAGGGTTTGCGGCGAAAATTGGCAGCCCGACCGTCACGGCACGCACCAATAGCGCCAGCATTAAAAGCATGGTTGCCGAGATAAGCACACGATTGGCGAACCTACGGTGAACGCTGGACTGCATTTGCGCTGTTTGAGCCGCGCCGTCCTGCCTGATTGCATTTCGTCCCCGGCGCAATAATGATCGCGAAATGGCTGCGCCGGCGGCAAATAGAACTACTGTCAGGGCAATGTACGCGGCAAAACCCGTCGACTCTTGACGTCCCAACACGTCGATATACACGAGATTTGCCACGCCGAAAGACATCGCCATGACCAGCAGCCACAAGGGGTCAAACAGTCCAAAAGACTCGCGATAGAGCAGCAACACACCAGCCAGGCCGACGGACAGAATAACGGGCAGATAGAGTCCGGGATCGATAGATGCGGCAAAGTCAACAATATGCATGAAGTGTTATTCGCTCGGGGTTGGCGACAGCAACAACCGAAAAACATTACGAATCGCCGCCACGCAAGCACTGCGTTTTGCCATTGGCGTTCCTGGCAAAAGCACCAGTGCCATCCAACGTGCCAGCGATACGACCGTCCAGACTCCCCAGCCAAAGTGCTTGCGCATCACGTATATTTTGCTAGTGTATACCGCGTTCCAGGCAAAAAAGGATCCTTGTCCACCACCGGAAGCGCCACCCTTGTGATAGACCCGGGCGCCCGAGTTCATCATAGTATAGCCAAAGCGCGCCGCGCGAATGCAAAAGTCGTTCTCTTCAAAATACATGAAGATGCTCTCATCGAAAAATCCAACTTTGGTGAGCAAGTCAACGGGCAGAAACATGCTCGCGCCGTTGATGAAGTCAAGCCCCTGGCGTAGCAGCTTGACTTCAGTGGTTACGACGCCGGTGAGTGAAGAAAACCGACCACCCCCATGCGCTTGTATTGCATGAGGTTCAGAGTAATCGACGAGCGTGGACCCGACAATGCGATCGCTTGCTGCCGCTTGCACTATGCGCCCCAGCGTATGCGGAGCGATGACAGTGTCGTTATTCAGAAGCCAGATCCAGCGCAAGTGTCGGTGCGCCTGCGCAAAGCGCATCCCCGCATTGTTGCCCGCGCCAAATCCATAATTGCCGCCCAGCCGCAACACCGTGATGAGAGTATCACTCGCCCAAGATGCGGGAGCGGCTATGTCGCCGGGAGGCAGTTCTAGCTCACAATAGCTTGCCGCTCGCCGATGCGCGCGCGCGAGTGCAGAGTCGGTCCATGGCGCGCGGTCAGGAATTGTCCACGGCGAACTGCCGTCGGCCCAGCTCCGAAGTTGTTCGAGGGACGCTTCAGAAGATCCGTTGTCGCAGATCAGGATCTGATAGTCGCAATACGTGCTGCGAAGAATGCTCTCAAGGCACTCGATGGTATCGCCCACGCGCTCCCACATTACCAAAACAATGCAGACGCGGCCGGCATCGGACTTGCTGTCAACCATCGTTCCACATCCACGGCTTGTGCTTCAGAGACCCTCAGCCATGGGCTCAAATTGTGGCACAACGTAATAGCGGGCAGCCTGGTTGATCTTGCGAGAGGCCAAGTATCGAAACATAGCGGGTGTGGAGAAGCGATCCCGGTCTACAATAGCGCGGAAATGGCGCCAGTGATCGGGCACACCCAACCGAAGGCTGACCAAAAAACGAACGAGCAACATGCGCCACGTAAGCGGATATGTTTTCGCCCGTAGCCCTGCCGCTAGCCATCCCAGCCTATATGCTATGCCAGCTGTCGCCATGAGCTCAATTTTGCGCGTTTGACGGTACCGATTTGCCTCGTTGGTGGCTTGACCAACAGCCTTCACATTACCCGCCAACAGATTTCCAGCGTGCACGGTCTGACCAGCAAGCACTTCCCAAATCTTGGCAATTTTCGCTCCACGGGCAACTGCCCTGGAGAAAAACTCATTGTCGGCCATCAACTTATAGCTGATGTCAAACGCGCCGGTCCGATCAAAGACACGCCGACGCATGAACACAGCTGTCTGAGGAAGACATGCGTAGCGCGCGAGATCAAATCGGTCAAATGACGGATAGCACATCACCTCCACAAAACCCGATTCGGTGTAATAGGTCACCCAGTCGCCATATATGATGTCAAGTTCCGGATCAGCCCCAAAGGCTCTTACGACCAAATCCAGGGAGTATGGAAAATAAAAGTCATCGGTGTTGAGATACGTCACGATCTCACCATTTGATTGGGCCACCCCTTTATTGATCGCGTCATACATTCCCTGATCTTTCTCAGACACCCAGCGAAGATTGTACGATTCAAGATTCTGTTCGAGCACCTTGACAGTTTCATCCGTCGACAGGCCATCAATCACGAGGTGCTCAACATTCGTGTAGGTCTGATTGCGCACACTGTTCAGGCAAGACTGAATGATCCAACCACGGTTGTAGCTGGGAGTGATCACCGATACGAGAGGCATACTATCTGATGGGTGTCGAAGCATGTTGCAGTTCCGGAATGGGGCCGTGTTTGCATACAAACAGCTAGCTTGCCACGTCGTCGTACTCTCTATTTACTTGGGCGATGCAGTAATTTGACGTCGAAAACTCAGCAACAATTGGCATTCGCGTCAACACCCCATCAAACCTTGTCCACTGACGGTCAAACCGCTCGCGCAAGTTGCGAAGTGATCCAAGTCGACGAGCCAAGAAGACCGGCAAAAATCTGTCGTACCCAACACTATGAATTCGAAAACTAAACATTCGCAGCATGAAGACGAGCACACGCTTCGTCATTCGAATGGCGTGCGACCAACGCTGTGATCGGCGCACAACAAATTCGGAGATTGATCCTTCATTTGGACAGCGATACACCACGAGCCAACCTTTAGGCGTTCAAAACGCGACGGATTTCCTGCATCGCGATATAAATATTATGCGCATGCTCTAGCGTTCCGCTTGACAAAACGACATCGACACTTGCATCTGGGAGATCTATTTTTGTGGCAGATGTGAATGGAAAGTAGCGAATGTCTTCAGCCAGCAGCTCTGGAACTGCTGGACGGCCGCCCCAGTCGCATGCCGAAACCAAAAACCCTCGCCGCGCCAGCAAAAATGCCATTTGCCCAAATCCACAGCCCCAATCCAGAACTTGCGTGCCCGGAGGCAACATTCGCTGCATCTGATTTGCATTTCGGATGTAGACATTGGCCCCGGGCAAATTGTCAACATGACTAACCTCACCCTTCAGTTTTGGATGAGCAGATCCGAATTTGCGCGCCGACTTTACAATCAGCTCGCATTCGAGTTCGGCCGAACTTGCACTGCCATGGGCAACGGGTCCTGACTTTTTTTTCATGATTATTGCTCAATCGACCGTTGACTGATAAAGGCGCCTAAATGCGATCTCGGCGACATGCCTTGAACCAAGCATTCGAGAACGCTGACTTTCAGAGTTTTGCCGGCAGCGTTTGATAAAGTCATCGTCGAACGCTCCCAACCGAAGAATACGCGCAATGTCTTCGGCATCAGTAGGATTGAACACAAACTCGGTGTCGCCAATAGTTTCTGGCAACGACGTTACGTTAGAGCAAATAACAGGGGCGTGCAACAACATTGCCTCCATCACTGGAAAGCTACCCGCTTCATACAGTGTAGGAACTACGACTATCCGGCATTGCATGTACAAGCGTCGCAAATCCGCCTCAGAAACCACGCCAAGAAACCGAATGCGATCGACAAGGTCAGCATTCTTGACCGCTTGTTGAATCGCGGGGAAGAATTCGTTCAATCGGCCAGTGCATACAACCAGCGGCACTGGCATTCCAGTTGCCTTTAGTATTGCCATTGCCCGAATCAGGCCAAGGTGATTTTTGTGACGCCAAGTTTGAGCTGGATACAATAGAAACGGTTCGTTCAATCCGTAAGGAAGTTTCAGATCATTGTCGTTATATGAGTTAGGCCTAAGCCAACCCGCATCAACTGGTATTGGGCACACACATACTTTGGGAGCATACTCTGGATAAAAACGCTGGATGTCAGCTCTCACATGCTCATAGGAAACAACGATGCGTGCTGCAGCACACATGGATGCACGATTCAGTCGATTGCGCGAGGCTCGTATCCTGGAGTCAAAAAACTCCGGCAGATGAAGCTCCTGCAAGTCATGCACCGTGCCGATAACCGGCAGAGTCCAACCGAACGCGGGCAAATGCTGAAGTGGAAAGTGGATCTGGCTCAATCCAGCTTTGGTCGCTTGTCGGTTGATCGGGTTCAGGGCTGAAAGCACCGAGGCGGCAAATCGACCATCCGTGCGCATCACAATGCGTAAAAATGCACGGTTTAGTTTCAAGAGAGCATTGCTTTCCGGAACAACCTGTATCTTCGCCGCTGTCAAACCAGACGTATTCAACCAATCTTTGATTTCTTCTACTTGATGACGTGAGACCATCAAGCAAAAATCCCGCCCAAAACCAGGCTTCAGCAGCAAATCTAGAACTCTGAAAGAGTAAGGCGCTACCCCTCCGGCATCGACTGAAGCATGTTTCGAAGCGAGAAAGTAGCCAATCAGCGTTCGCTTCATTGTGATATCACCAGGTGGTAGACAAGATTGCTGTTTTTTGAGTCGAAACCAGTTTGCCTGAAGCCAAAGCGTTCATATATCCTTCGCGCACGGAGATTGTCGGGATGCACCTTCAGCATAATCGCCGGCGCCGATAAAGACCGGGCGACTAACACTGCGTCATGAAGCGTTTTCAATGCAAACCCGCGTCCAGAAAATCGCTGCGATATCCATATGCCATATGACGGTATGTCATACCCGCTATCCACACCTCGCAACATGTAGAAGCCAGCGACCTGCTCATCTTTCAGCAAGATGAAGTAGCGGTCTTTCACTGCCTCGGTCAGGATCTTCGCAAGAGTCTCGACCGTGAAATCGAATGGCGAGAAGTACCGCGCGTAATCGGCATCATCCCTTTCGATTGCGGTGATGACCCGGCTCACGTGCTCCATACCCATCGGCTCAATGGTTACTTCGTCGCCATCACTCATGGCCAATCGCCTGCTTCAGCTCATGCACAACGCGCTGAACATCATCTTCAGACATGTCGGGCCAGGAAGGCAAGTTGATCCCTCGCCGTGCGATCTCTTCCGCCACGCGATGCCGCGCATAATGATGAGCGTACATTGGCATCGTATGCACAGGATAAAAGACTGGTCGCGTCTCGATCAAGTTCTCTTTCAGAATATCTATTACCCGATCACGCGAACCTTCGGCAACCAATACAGAGTACATCCAGTAACTGTGATGCGCATCGGGTCGAGACGGCTTATGCGTCTCGACTCTACAACCAGCAAGTAACGCATCATAAGTTCGAGCTAAGGCGGCTTTTCTGTCCAGCAAATCCTGAGCTCGTTCCATCTGAGCAAGTCCAATAGCCGCGCAGATGTTGGTCATCCGATAGTTGTACCCGATAGCATCATGCCAGTATGTTCTATGCTTGGCCAATCCCTGTCCCTTGAAATGGTTGCAGCGCTCATGCAGCGTTGGGTCGGAGGTAATCACCATTCCCCCTTCGCCAGTTGTCACGGTTTTGTTGCCAAAAAAACTAAATGTGGCAATATCTCCAAACGTGCCGACATGCTGCTTTCCAAGTCTTGAACCAAAGGCTTCAGCACAGTCCTCAATTACAAACAGGTCATGTGCCTTTGCAATTTCCATAATCTTGTCCATGTCAGCAGGATGTCCATACAAATGCACGGCTAGAATCGCTCTGGTTCGCGGCGTGACTTTCCGAATCACATCATCCACATCCATCTGCCATGAGCTCCGGTAAGAATCGACGAATACTGGTGATGCTCCTACATACATGATCGGATTGACCGAAGCGATGTAGGTCAGAGTTGGCACAATGACCTCATCGCCTGGTCCAATACCCAACGCAAGGAGAGCCAAATGTATAGCAACAGTTCCGTTAGATACGGCTGTCGCATAATTCGCACCAGTGAAGCTTGCGAATGACGACTCAAACCGGCTGATGAACTCACCTTTCGATGAAATCCACGATGTTTCAAGGCACTGGTTTACGTACTTGGACTCATTGCCACTAAGCGAAGGTCTGTAGACAGGCAAGAATTCTTTCATGATGGTGATCGCCTCTGCGCCGACAGCATTCTAAGGGTTCTAAAAGTATCCAATGGGGCAATCCAAAGAGAAATCGAGGCATAAGAAATGACTGTGGCCCCGATTACGCCAACAACACCGATCTGCTGCACAAGGATAATAGACAGCGTGATGTTGATGATTGCCATGCACACGCCAGCAACTGTTTGAATGCGGATGCGGCCAAGTGCATTTTGAAGGATAGCAAACGTGTTACCCCAAAGAGACATAAGCGACCATACTGACATCAAGATAACGATATCCATCGGAGGCAATATCGCCCCGTTGGTCCAGGCATACACAATATCGCGCGCCGTGAAAATCAAAACTAACACGATGGCCGCAAAGCAAGTCATGGAAAGCACAAAGACCTTCTTGAAGGTCCGAGTTACCCACGGCCAATCATTGCGAGCAGCGGCTTCTGCGTAGGCTGGCCACAAGGGGGTCAAAATAATCTGCTGTATGGACACAACATAACTAAACAGCCGGAAGGTAACACTGTAGGCAGGCACCTCGCTCGATCCAAGAAATCGAGCAATGATTAGGTTGTCGGATTGCATCAGCACCAACACCACAAGTTGCAATACAAAAAAGCCCGAACCCACAGATAGAAGCTGACTTGCTGCCGAACGATCAAAGTCCCGCCACGTGGGCCGCAGCCAGGGCTTGTGCCGCCCGAACAGCCAAACTGCGCTTACGACTCGCACCAGCAGAACCGAGCCGGACATGCCAAGGACCATGGAAGGCATACCTCCATGCATGGTTATCACTGCCATCAGGCCAAATAGGCTCGCCCCAGTGGTGAACAATTGCCAGAGATTAGCCCAATGTCCTTCCTGATTCGCATTAAGCGCCTTTTCCACTACTGACAACGGAAGACCTAGGACAGTGATCAGCAACGCAAGCATCACTGCATGCGGAGTCTCCTGTGCCGCGTTCGGCGTTTGAACACGAAAAATCATCGTCCAATCGATTAGTGACACAAGTGGGAGCAGAACCATGATCAAAAGCACGGTTAGGCCGACGAGCATCCAGAATGCTGTAGATATGTACTGTCGAGCCCGGTCACGCGAATCGCTCGCGTATGCGGTTGACAAAACATTTGTAATTCCGTTCGCCAGCCCAAGATCCGCAATGGACAGCCAAGTCAGAAGCGAGCTGATGGTCACCCAGATTCCATAACGCTCAATGCCAAGATGAGCGAGAGACAGTGGCACCATCATTAGGCCAACCAAAACGGCAACGCCTTTGCCAGCCAAAGCAGATACAGCTGAGTGAGCAATACGGACGTATCGGCGCTGGTTGTCTGATTCTGGCTGAATTTGACCAAACAGCAGCAGACCCCACCTAACCAGCCGCGCTTTTGTCATCGAAATTGGAATAGCAGTCATGCACCTCGAGCGCTTACTGCCTTTCGGTACCATTCAATCGTCCGACGAAGACCTTCTGCAAAGTCTGTAGTGGCAACAAATGCGAAGCGCTCTTCCGCCCTAGTGGTATCCAAACAGCGCCGAGGCTGACCATCTGGCTTGGTTCTATCCCACCTGATTTCACCTTGGAAGCCGGTTAATCGAGCAATCAACATGACGAGTTCGCGAATAGTGATCTCTCGATGTGCGCCTATGTTTACCGGTTCAGAACCATCATAATGCTCTGCTGCAAGGACTATTGCCCTTGCAGCATCCTCAACATAAAGAAACTCGCGGCTGGCGCTGCCCGTCCCCCAAACGTCAACATGTGGGGCATTATGTTCAACGGCATCAACACACTTTTTGATAAGCGCTGGAATCACATGAGAAGAAGTGGGATCAAAATTGTCACGAGGCCCATACAGATTGGTTGGCAGAAGGTAAATGCCATTGAAGCCGTATTGCTGACGATAACCTTCAAGCTGCACAAGGAGTGCTTTTTTTGCAATGCCGTACGGTGCATTTGTCTCTTCAGGAAAGCCGTTCCACAGATCTGTTTCCCGGAACGGTACAGGCGTGTGCTTGGGATACGCACATACCGTACCAAGCTGCACAAATTTATCCACTTTGGCAAGGCGTGCAGCCTCAATCATCTGCACCCCCATCATAATGTTTTCGTAAAAATAGCGCCCTGGATTCTCGCGATTCGCGCCGATTCCACCAACCGTTGCAGCCATGTGGATTACGACCAGTGGGCGATCGGCCATAGCTCTAGCATCAGCAAATAGCCGATCAATACCTTCGGCAGTGACGAGATCATATTCTGCTTTGCGAGGAACAAGCATTTGCTCGGCAGAGCAGCCTTGACGCTGCAACTGAGCAACCACATGTGAGCCGAGAAAGCCTGCGCCTCCAGTGACTAGGATTGTCTTGTCTGTCCAATACGACATAGCATTTGATAATCTTACTACATACACCCTTACTCAGATGGTGATTGATCATGCGCCTGCGAGGTCTTCTGGGCACGATGCTCTCCAACAAACAGAACGCGATTGAGATCCAGCTCCTCTTCGTGGAGTAGCGCGAACTGTTCTCTAAAGCGACTGCGAAACCACTCGAGACTGTACCAAGGCGGAAGTGGTGGAGCGAATTTCCCGTCAAATAACCCAAGGGGCATGAACTCAATGAAAACATACCGCTTTGCATAACCACCAATCGTGCTTAACACCAGATCAATTGGGAATCGCTGTCCGAGCACGAGATGGTGGGTCACCGCCAGCGCCAAGGCTGCGTCACTACCGAGGCGCTGCGAAACAGAGATGGCAGTCGGGTTACTGCTTGCAAGCATGAAGTCGAACACGGCGGCACTAATATTGCGATCAGCGCCCCGGGCAGTTCGGTAGAACTGCTCAATTGCCGATTCATCATAGTCGGTGCAAATCACCTCGCGCACTCCCACCTTAAGAAGAAGGCGTGAAAGCACGCCTTGATTTCCCGCCAGCTCGATCACAGAACTGATACCGAGGTCTGTGATTAGTTGTGCGATTCGCTCGAAACGTGGAGTCGAGACAAGATTGCCATTTGCAGACTGATACCTATCGTGGTAGTGCGTCCACTTGGTTTCACGCGGCTTTCTCTCCATGGAGGACACGCGTGCCATCAGGCGGTTCATGTTAGTCCATGGCTTCGGGTAACTAGGCAACCTGGCTATGCGAAGCGCCAGTTGCTTAATACGCGAAGCAGGCCGCAGCGCATCTCGCGAATCCGAGACAGCAGACAAGCGGTGTCTGGCAAATTTGACTTCATTAAGCTTATCAAGCAATCCGTCTGGCACGAACCACAACCATGGGTGACTTATCTTTTGATACTCGCGATGCGATATAAATGGAGTGGAGCACAATAGCAAGCAATGCGCGATGTGTTCCATACCTCGTCTCCAAACATCAAGCGGATACTCAAATGCGCGTAGAAATTCCTCATACGCGATCCAAGTGACTTTTCTGCCTGCAGAGCGCGCACAAGCTACAAAACTACCCAAATCCACGTAAACAGGTCGCATGCCATCAAAAACCACATTTAGGCCGTGGCAGTCTGAAAGCTGATAGCCAAATTCATTAGCAACCGCATTTACTTCCAACGCCAGTAGTGCAGCAGATTTGACCATGGAGTAGCTCCATTCATGTGGATATGTCACTGCACGTATGCGTTTCTGGCCGACTACAAGCGGAAACTCGTCCAACACCAAATCTGTAATCCATGTGTCTGGAATAAGTTGCCTAGCGACCAGCTCCTCAATCAGACCCGAATCAAAAAGCTTCCGCACGGAGTCAACCGCATGCGGATACACACCACGCAGCAATTGTCCTTGCCAATGAAAGACGCGCATACCCGGATCAACTACGGAGAGCTTGTCATAGGTAATATCTTGCGATTGGACTGTCTGCATAGCAATTCAGCTCGAAAGATTAGCTAAGGACTCTCGGGATCTTGGCGAGAACAGGACCAAAAAGCTCCCAAAAGCATCGTGAAAATCTTCGGGTGTGGTCGAAAAACAAAGGCATGATCAGCACGTTGGCACCCCACGAGATCGTAGACGCTATCGCACACCCCAAAGCGCCATGTGCCGGAATCAGAGTTACATTCAGGACAATATTGATCAGCAGCGAGATAACCGAAAACAACATTGTGTAGCGCTGAAGTCCTTCCAGGATGAAGAGCCGGCTGCGGACTGAAACATGAAAGACAAACGGCACTGTCCAGATGTGAACGGCCAAAACAAACG
>JANMNW010000004.1:0-5190 GCA_031368515.1 Chloroflexota bacterium | reverse complement strand
CCCCTCCCCCCCCTCCTACTGCCCGCCGCCCCTCCAAACCACCGCGGCCCCCCGCCCCCCCCCCCCGGGCGGCCCCGCCCCCCCGTCCTGGTCGGTCAACGTAAAGTCGGGCACCTGCTGCTGATATTTGCTGACCGGAATGCCGCCGGGCGTGGCGGTTGGCAGCGGCGCCTGCGTCAGCGACGGCGCAACGCTCAGCAAAAAGCCAAAGCCGAAAGTGGCGAGCAATGCGCCGGCGATCGACAAGGCAAGGCTCTGGTTGTCGGTGAGTTTTTTCATCAAGGCGCTCGAACGGGCACATCGATTGTCATGGCTGTGCCGCTCTTGAACTTGAGCGTGAGCTTGAACGTGCCGCCCGCCTCCAGATTCTGCTTTACTCCGATGAGCATGATGTGATAGCCGGCTGGCTTGAGCACCAGGCTGCCGCCGGCGGGCACATCGGCGCCGTCGGGCAGCGGATTCATGCTCATCACGCCGTCTTTCATCGTGGTCACATGCAACTGCACGCTTTCGGCCACGTCGCCGGACACGCTCACAAGCTTGTCCGCGCCGCCGTTGTTCTGGATGATCATGTAGGCGGCGCTGTTCATGCCGGAGTTATTGGCGTCGTGCTGGTTGTGGTCGCCGCCGGAGGTGCTCAGCGCGGTGGCGCGCGCCCAGGCGTCGCCGATGACCAGGCTCCCCGCTTGCGCGTTGACCTGCGCAATTTTCACGGGCGTTGATGGCGCATTCATGCTCTGACCGCAAGCGGTTAGCAGCAGCGCGGCGCACAGCGCGATAAGGTGTCGAATGTTCATAAATCGTTTTTGCCGGCAGCGGCCGCACATCACGCTGCCGGTGGAATCATAAAAGTAGCCGGGCTGGCACAAGCAAGCCGGATTTGCACGAGATTGCCCGCCACCCATGCGCGCATGGGCGGCGGGATAGAGTGGTGGTTCAGGCGCTCAATGCGCCAGGTAGCGGGGCGGCGGGGTCGGATTTTTCGGCGAGCCGCAATGCAACAGGAGCAAGACCGACAGGTTCAGCCCAAGTGCGGCCAGGGGCGTGATGATGTGGGTCGGCGCCGGGATGTAATCAGTCAGCGCTGCGAGCACGCGCTGGATGTCGTTGATCAGCGAGTCATGTGCGGGCGCGGCATCCGCGCCGGTCGAGCACAGCACCTCCGCGCGGTTGCCAGCGCGGGCGATCGCTTGACTGAACTGGCACAAGCGCAGGCAAGCCAGCGGAGCGAAGGACAGCACGCAGAGCACCATCATCCGCGCGGCAAACCCAAGCAGGGCGACGATGCGGGCGCGAGGCACCCGCATAGTATCGGCCATTGCGACGCGTGTGGAAGTGACAAGCCGCCTGTTATTTCGAGGCCGCTCGCCATGCTCTCATCTGTTCGATTTCCGCCGTCTGGGCCGTCACGATGGCCGCAGCCAGCGCTTTGACCTCGGCCCGCCGCGACGTTTTGAGCGCCTCTTGCGCCACGCAGATGGCGCTTTCGTGATGCGGAATCATCGCGTCGATATAGCGGATGTCATAGGGCTCGGCGCCGGACGGCACGGTCATCGGCCCCATTTTCATGTGCAGGGATGCCTTGTCTTTCAGACTGGGAAGACCTTGGGTGCGCCAGTCGCGCATCTGTTTGATTGCGCGCTGCCGCGCAGCCAGAATGGCCGCTTCGCAAAGCAGGACATTGCATGAAGGCAGCATGCTTTTGATGGACAGTGTGCCCGCGAATCATCTGCGCCCCTCTCAAGCCGCGCGCTCACACCTTCAGAAGCTGCGCTGTTGCACAGGATGAGACCGGTGAGGGGGCGAGGGGGCGTGTATAGTCCTCCGCCATGCCATTTGACCCACAAACGCTCTTCGCCGAACGCATGCGCACCATGCGGCCTTCGCTTGTGCGCGAACTGCTCAAGCGCGCAACCAACCCGGACATCATTCCGTTTGCCGGCGGGCTGCCGAATCCCAAATTCTTTCCAAACGAGCCCTTGATCGCGGCCACCGAAAAGGTATTGCGGCGTGATGGAGCCAGCGTGCTGCAATATGCGGTCAGCGAGGGCTATCCCGGCCTGCGCGAGTGGGTGGCGGCGCGCTACAAGTTTCGCTATGGTGTCGATATTCCGATCGAGCAGATTCTTATCACCAGTGGTTCGCAGCAAGGCCTCGACCTGATCGGCAAGGTGTTCTTTGACAAAGGAGACACGGTTGCCATCGAACGGCCGGGCTATCAGGGCATGATCCATGCGCTGACCGTCTACCAGCCCAAGTTTGTCGGCGTCACGCTGAACGAAGACGGGCTAGACATCGCGCACCTGGAGGGCGTGCTGGCTGAAGCTGCGCCAAAAGCGCTGATGACCTGCCCGAATTACCAAAATCCGAGCGGCATCACCTACAGCGCGGCCAACCGAGTTGCGGTGGCGGATGCGCTGCGCGCGCGCAACATCGTGCTGGTCGAAGACGATCCGTATAGCGAGCTTGGCTTCACGGGAAAGAGCGCGCCGAGCTTTCGCGCGCTGCTGCCCGAGCAATGCATGGCGCTGGGATCGTTCAGCAAGATCGCCTCGCCGGGCATGCGCTTGGGCTGGCTGATCGCGCCGCCCGATCTCATGAACCGCTTTGTCGTCGCCAAGCAAGGCACCGATTTTCACACCAGCAACTTTTCGCAGCGCGTGCTGCACCAGTATTTGGTGGACAACCCCATAGACGCGCACATCGAACTGATTCAAAAAGCCTATGCCGCGCAGTGCGCCGCCATGCTCAAGGCAATCGAAAAATACTTTCCAGCGGAGGTGCGCTATACGCGACCGGATGGGGGCATGTTTGTGTGGATGACGCTGCCGGAAGAAGCCGACTCGTTCAAGATTCTCGATGCGGCAATCGACGCGGGCGTCACCTTCTTGCCCGGCCCGACCTTCTACACCGACGGCGGCGGGCGCAATCAGATGCGCTTGAGCTATTCCCAGTCCGATGACGAGCGGATTGAGGAAGGCATTCGCCGGCTGGCCGCCGTCGTCATCAAGCATCTGGATGGGCCGGCGTAAGCACCGGCGCCAGTTCGTCTCTGAGTAATTTGAAAAAGTGATCGCGGGCCTGGCGCTCGACCCACGGATAGTGGCCGCACTTTTCGATGGGCACAAAGCGAAAGTCGCGCAATACGCGCGCGAGCGGCAGACGCACGCCATCGGCTGGGTGCGGGTCATGATCGCCATGCAGTGCCACGACCGGGCAGACGATTGCGCGGCCCATTTCGAGCAGCGCGCCGCTGCGGCGCAGCGCGCGCGCCTCGTCCCACACGGCGCGGTTAACCTCATATTGGTGCGCCAATGCTTCGATGTAATCGCAGTCCGGATCAAATGTGTCGGCAGTGAACAACAGCGCGCCAAACTCGGCCAGAATATCGTCTTTGCCGGTTTCAGCGGCATCGCTCAAGCGCGCGGTCAGATCCGCTGCGCGGCGCCGGCCGGCATCGTCGAGGCGGGCCATGCGCGTTGACGAAACTGAGAACTGATAGCGTTCTTCATACACCCCGCTGCCGATCATGATCAACTTGGCCACGCGCGCGGGGTGCCGCGCGGCAAAGATGAAACCGAGCATGGCGCCCCACGACGAGCCGATCAAGGTCAACGGCTTATGATTGTGCGCAGTCAAACAGGTGTGCAGCTCGTTCACTTGCCCGTCGATGCTGTGGGCGCTTTGAAGCGGCTCAATGACGCCGATCAGGGAGGACAGCTCTCGGGCGACCGGAGCCATGTAGCCCGGTGCTCCTGGTCCGCCATGCAAGACGGCAATGCGGTAGGGGGCCGTGCCGTACAGTCGCATAAGGAGTGGGCGTCAGAAAAGACTGGGGCGGCTGGGTTCGAACCAGCGAATGGCGGATTCAAAGTCCGCTGCCTTACCACTTGGCTACGCCCCAAGATGGGCAGATTTTACCGTATTGGCGCAGCGGTTGACAGCAAATGCGACTTTTTTGACTGGCACCGCCCTTTGGGCTGTGCTATTAATCAACGGCAGACAAAGGAGTTTACGATGCAAAAGAAAAGTTCAGTCGCAATGGCGTTTGGTTTGGCGGCTCTATTGAGTTTTTCACTGGCCTGCGGGGCGGTGACCAGCATGCTTGGGGGCGGCGGCAAATCGGCCACCGACTTGTGGGCCGATGTGCCGCAAATGGAAGGCATGAAAAAAGTGGCGGGTGACTTGCCGTTGCCGATCAAGCTGGCGGTGCAGGCCATGGCCAAGGCGTCAACCGCCAGCCAGGATGCTCAACTCGATGACTTGGAATTCATCGCCTTTAGCACGGCCAAATCCCCCGATGACTTGAAGGCGTTTTACACGCTGGAAAGCATGCAGGCCCAGGGCTGGAACTTGAAAGATCAGTCTGGATGCAACGGCGGCGCTGATGCATCCAGCGGCGTGGCGGGGAATTTCTGTTTCTTTGGCAAAGAAGAGACTGGAGGCAAAGCGACTGTCTTGATCATCATGTCCGTCAAAGAAGACGGCAAATCCGAATCCAACGTGTATTTCGCGCGCTTGAGCGGCACGGTCAAGAAGAAGTAGCGCGTGTTGTGAATCGCAGGGTGACGGGACCCTCCGGAAGTGGCGCCGCCTCCGGAGGGTTATGCTGCTACTGCTCTACCCGCCCTTTGCAACGATGCGCACGGCCACTGGCGCGCTCTCGGATTTGTTGCCCGCCGCGTCATACACCACGACCTTGAACACAGGCGGACCAGGGCTGCGACCGATCGTCCATTTCACCGTGAATGGCGCCGCTGTTTTGGTTTCGAACAATGCATCGCCGGCGTAAAACTCGACCTTCGAGATCGAGTTGTCGTCGCGCACCTCGGCGTTGATGTCCACCCACTCGTCTTCCGGCGTCTGGAAGAATGCGCCGGGCACCGGCTGTGACAGCGCCGCCACCGGCGGCGTATTGTCGATCGTGAATTGAATAACCGAATCAGTCAAACGCCCATCCTGTTCGATGCGCGTGAGCTTGAGGGAATAGACTCCCGGCGGAAATGCGCGCAGATCAAGGTTTTCCAGCACGTTGTTGTCGACCTGATTGGTGTGATCGGGACCAATCTGCGACCATTGTTCGGGCGCAGGTTCATATCCCGGCCCGACAAAGATTTTGTAACTCAGCCAGTTGCCGCCTTTCGCGTTGCCGCGGATCTGCACAATGCCTGGCACGGCTGCGGCATTGGG
>JANMNW010000676.1:0-19083 GCA_031368515.1 Chloroflexota bacterium | reverse complement strand
GGCCAGAAAACGCGCGTGCACATCGCTAACAGGTACACCTGGTGAGCTGCGAACAACTTCATCGAGCAGCGTTGTCATCTCGACATTGTCATAGGTCACTTCGACAGGAGTGCCGCTGGGCAGCCGACCGGAGATGGCTTGCCGCAGCAGATCAACGTGCTTGATGCCGACTGATTGGGCGCTAACCTTTCGTCCGCCAACAGCAATCACAGCCCGTTCGAGCTTTGAAGGATCCGGTTGCACCGGGTTGATCGTCACATCGACCAGATTGCCGGCCACGACGCCGCCGCCGAACCCACACACGAACAAGGTCAACGCCAAAGCGCCCGCGGCGAAGCCAATCTTGGCGGCGCGGTCGGGCGAGGTGTTCAGAAGGGGCTTGGCGGTATCAACCGGAACGAAGCTAAACGCTCCCGGATTGTTGGCGGCTTCAATGCCGATGGCGTTCCATGCATCGCCGGGGCGCGCCTTGCGGCATTGATCGACCAGCTCGGCCGCGCGGCCGCTGCGACCGCAGAACTGGATCAGCTCCACGATTTTGCTGGATTTGTCGTCACCGCTCAGTGTTTCGAAATCGATACCGAGGTCGAAGCACAGAGTGCGTATCTCGTCGAGGCTGAACGACGTCATCATCAATTTCCGCAATGCTGCGGCCGGGGATGGCGAAGACCTGACCTGCATGTCAGCACACAGTGTACGCCTGGAGGGGCGGGCACGGGTTGATGATTATGTTCGCATTGGACCGTCTCGCCCTGCCTGACTATCGCTGACAGCTACTCGATCAGCTGGCTGGTGCGAATGCGGCTGATGCCGCCGCCATTCTCAATGCTGCGCCCGCCCGCAAACCCCCTGAAGTAGGGCTCACCGAGCAACTCAGCGCGATGCGCGCCGAACAACATCGGTGGGATGCACGCAACCAGCGGCGCAAACACTTCAGGACAAGCCGCCGTAGGCAACTCCACCACGCGCCGCCCCACCGCTTGCATGGCTGTGCGAATTTCTGCCGCGCGGCTGGCATCGCGCTCGCCGGCCGAGATCAGGAACGTTGGGGTAGCGTCTACCTTTGCGAAATACTGCAAGTGCGCCCACTCCTCGACATCCTGCCCGAGCGCGGCGTCGCCGGTGGCTTCGAGCATTTTGGCGGCGCAGAAAAGCGCTGTGCCGAAATTCGGGCCGGCGCCGCAAAACACCAGCTCGCCGGTGTAACCGAGCGTTTCTTGAGCCAGCGCGCGCGCCGGCGCGTCGGACAGTTCGATCGTGCGTGCAGCCGCCGACGCCGTGGCGGCCAGCGTCTGGCGCCAGGTGTTCGCATCATTGGCCGACAATGCGCCGCGCGCTGCGCCAATTTGGATCGCGCTCGAATAGAGCATGATCAGCGAGGAGACATACGAGCGCGCGCCGGGCACTTGCACGCCCGCGGCGTTGGGCACATCCGGCGCTTTGGTAGTCAATACGTGTTGCGCCGCTTTGGCGATTGGCGTGGCATCCGAGCTCGTGATGGCGATCGTTCGCGCGCCGCGCGCGCGCGCGCGCATCACGCCTTCTATCGTGCGAGTCACGCCGCCGGACACCGACACACCAATCACCGCGCTGCCTGCGGCTGGGATGAATTCGCTGCCATAGCGCGAAAATGTCATGGCGTTTTGCGCTTCGGTCGGCACGCCGGCCAGCATCTCAAAAGCCAGCTCGCTCGCCAGCGCCGCGAAATAGCTGTCGCCGCAGCCGGTGGTGAACAGCCGCTTGATGCTTGCGCTGATTTCGGCATTGAACACGCGCGCGGCTTCGGCCGCAAACGGCGCGGCCACATCGTCGATTAGTCCGGGCAGGCTGAGGATTTGCTCGTGGAAATAGTTGGTCACGCCGGCGATTCTACCGAGGGCCGATGCCGCCGCCCCAATCACTCACATCACGTGCGCGACAACGCGGTTGCGGCCTTTGGCTTTGGCGTCGTTGACAGCCACATCGGCCGCATGCAGCAGATCCTGAGCCGTGGCCATCAACGTGCTGCGGCACGCGGCGCCCAGGCTCATCGTGGCGCGGATGGGCGTGGCCACGGTGGTGGTCGTGATATAGGTGGCTTCAAGCTCCGCCCGCATTTTTTCAAGCATGGGCAGCGCCTCGTTGAGCGTGGTTTCGGGCATGACGATGGCGAACTCCTCTCCGCCAAAACGAGCCACGATGTCGTGCGCGCGCGAGTGACGGCGCAGCACGTTGGCCGCGCTGATGATGGCGGCGTCGCCGGCAATGTGCCCGTGCGTGTTGTTGATGTCGCGCAGGAGATCCAGATCGATCATCGCCACGGTGAGCGGGCGGTTGAAGTTGCTCGCGCGCCGCCACTCTTGATCCAGCATGTCGCTCAAGTGCCGGGCGTTAAACAAACCCGTCTTCGTGTCCTGGCGCGACCGACGCTCGAGCGCCGGGATGCGCAGCGTGGCAAACATCGCATACAGCGGTGGCAAGATCAGCGCCACCACCACCGGCGCAAAGTGCCACAGAATTGCCGCCACTGAGCCCATGCCGATCATCGCCAAATCGAGCAACAGCGGCAGCGAATTGAACACGCCGGATGTGCGCAGGTCCTCACCGCGCGCCAGCCAGAGCACGATGCCCACCAGCAAGTGGTTGACCAATGTGAAAATCAACACGTTGAACACCACCGCTAGGCCAAACTGCCAGCTGCCGGTCGGCATGTGCGTTCCCAGATAGTCCAGCGGCAGGTGGGCGGCCATCAGCGTCACGACGAATGCGCCAATGTTGAACAGCGTGATGAACCAGCTCTGTTTGTGCCACAGAAATTCGGCGATGTAGGCCACAACCACCACGATAATCGTGGCGAGCATGCCGTACCGAATCAGGGTGAAGCCGAATACCACCCAGCTCAATTCATAGCTGGAACGTTCGGTGGCGCCGCGCACGCGGAAAATGTGTGAAGCGGCTGCCAACAGACACAGCACGGCCAGCGCGAATAGATCGGGGATCTGTTCGGTCGCTGCACACCGGGCTGAGATGACGGCGGCGCAAATCCAGACTGCGATGATGTAGATCTTTGCGCGCCGCGACAACTTGCTCATCGTGACTTACGGTTCTCGATAATCGCTGCTCCAGCTAACACTGCTCCAGCTGACGCTGCTCCAGCTGACACTGCTCCAGCCGACACTGCTCCAACTCACACTGTTCCACGCCGTCGTGTTGCCGCCGGTGAGCAGCTTGCTCATGGGCCGGCCGGTGTTGGCTGATGCGCTTGTCGATGTGTGCAAAGCCGAGTTAATGTTCAGCAGGCCTGCGCCAGCCACCGCGCTCGTCAAAAACGGCTGCGCGGTGCTCATCAGGCGATACTTCACCTGGTCCGGTGTCAGTCCAGGCTCTTTTTCGAGCAACATTGCCGCTGCCGCCGCAACGATTGGCGAGGACATTAACGTTCCGGACATGCGGTATATGTCGCCTTCCACCCATACCGCCGGGCCTTTTTGCGCCAGAACGCCAAAAGGCATCGGGGCTTTGATATGGCGGCCAGGCGCCACAAGATCCGGCTTCGACACACCGTCGACCACGCCATAGGCCGAGAATGGCGCCAGGGTGTCATCCGTGCGCGTCCAGGTGTCCCTATCGTCCGTCGCACCTACGGTGATCACAAACGGATCATTGGCCGGAGGAAACAGATTGCCGCCGCCGCGGTTGCCCGCAGACACGACCACCACGATGCCGTTAAACCACAAGACCTCAGCCGCGGCACACAACGGATTGGTGTTGTACGATTCGTAGCTGGAACTGTTCATCGACAGGTTCACCACGCGGATGTTGTAGCGCGCTTTGTTTTCAAGCACCCACTGCAATCCAGCCACCACGTTGGAGACTTTGGCCGAACCATCGTCCTTGGTCACGCGCACAGTGATCAAATCGACATTTGGCGCGGCGCCGGCGTAACCGTTGCTGTCCGACGAACGGCCCTTGCCACCGATGATGGCGCCCACGTGCGTGCCATGGCCATAGCCATCGCTCGTTGGCGCAGGGGCGGGGATGTTTACCTGTGTTTTGCTTTTGGCCAGGTGCGTGAAGATGGGTGCGTTCGTCGACGCATCGCGAATCACCCAGTTGTGGTTGGGACTCGATTTTTGCGTGTATTTCTGACCGTTTGACAGAGTCCTGTGGAGCACTTCGATGCAATTGCCGTCGCGCCAGTACACATCAACCGTGCGGCCGCTGTAGTTGGCAAAGGTGATGTTGACCATGGAGTCATTGCCAAACGAACATGCGAAGTTCAGCGCGTCTTTTTGCTGAAATGCAACGCTTGCGGTGATCCGGTCATAAGCGCCATGGTCTTTGAAGTCCTCGAATGTGGAAGTCATTCCGCTGTCCACAACCGCCACGCCAACGTCGTTTCCGGTGTAGCCGCCCAGCCACGCGCCCCAGGCATTCACCACATACTGATACTTGTTGCGCAGCATGTTCGGGTCAATCCAGATCGGCCAGTAGGTATTGCTGTGGCGCTTGGCGTCTCCGTTGACGGAAACTGGAATTGCGCCATCGTCGGTCAACGGGGTGGTCGGCACGATGGAACCATCGGCCTGCATGATTCCGGCATCGGCGCCGGGCGTCTGCGGCGTCACGCGCTGCTGCAATGGCATGGTGCCAACGGTGTCCACGGGCTTGGCACTGCTGCCGCTGTCGATGGGC
This sequence comes from Chloroflexota bacterium, assembly GCA_031368515.1. Taxonomy (GTDB): domain Bacteria; phylum Chloroflexota; class Anaerolineae; order J036; family Brachytrichaceae; genus CANJQH01. The sequence continues at coordinate 14,409 of JANMNW010000676.1, read as the reverse complement.
ACCTGAAAACCGGGTTGATCACCCTGGCCTATGTCACTGCTGCTTTCCATGTCGCCGTCGGGCGACACCCAGCGCACGCCTGGCGCGCTGGCCAGCGTGACGATCGCGCCGGCGGGCAGCTCTGCCGCGATAGCGTTAATAATGTCCAGCGACATCGTGATGCGGCCGCCAAGCCGGCTGACCAGACCATCGATCGCATGGCTTCTGTCAAGCTTTTGCACGACCACCGACACCATCGTGTCGGGCTGAGTGCGCGCCAATTGCAGCAGTGCGGGCAACGCTTTGACCTGTGCCGGTTGCGCGGACGAAAGGATGGGTGACGCGAAGCTCGTGGCGATCAACGCCATGCTGACGATGGTGCGCCACGACTTGCCCTGCTGGCGTCGCTCGATTTGGTCTTTCACGATTTCGATTGAAACTTGCTCCCAGATGTACGTTGTGAATGTGAATGCATGCTCCGTGTATGAGGATTTGCATATCGGCCTACGTCTTATGGTCGCTGGTCGGGCAGGTTTCTCCGCAGATTTCACTCAAACTTTCGATGGATATCGCGCGTAAGAATCCGCAACTAATCCAAATGAACAATGAATGTCACCGTCCGCATCATTCATCTGTCGCGCGGCCATTCCGCGCATTCAGGTTCTTGCTTTCATTCCAAATATGACACCGCCGTTGCGGCAGGCTTGCCGCAACGATACGGCTGAAGGCGCGTCTGCGCGTGCGTCGATGGAAGCAGCGGGGCAGGGCCATTGCGCGGAAATTTTGCCTGCGATTGGCCCTTCAAAACCGCCTCGAGCTTTTGATAGAATTTAGCGGCGCGCACGACAGTGAATATTGTTTCGCCGCGCGGGAGAACTCACACATGTCGAATCAGCAAAATGGCGTGGCAATGGCACACACCAATGGTCAGCATCCGGAAAAGACGGTAGGTTCGTGGGACTTGAAGAAGGGCTTGGCTCAAATGCTCAAAGGCGGCGTGATCATGGATGTGGTCACCCCCGAGCAGGCCAAGATCGCCGAAGACGCGGGCGCGGTGTCGGTAATGGCGCTCGAACGCGTGCCGGCTGACATTCGCAAGCAGGGCGGCGTGGCGCGCATGAGCGATCCGTCGATGATTCAAGGCATCATCGAATGCACCACCATTCCGGTGATGGCCAAGGCGCGCATCGGCCACTTTGTGGAGGCCAAGATATTGGAAGCGCTCGGTGTCGATTACATCGACGAGAGCGAGGTGCTGACACCGGCCGACGAAGAGCATCACATCGACAAGCATGGGTTTACTGTGCCGTTTGTGTGCGGCGCGCGCAATCTGGGCGAGGCGCTGCGGCGCATCTCCGAAGGCGCCGCCATGATTCGCAGCAAGGGTGAAGCTGGAACCGGCGATGTGGTCGAGGCGGTGCGCCACGCGCGCGCCATCCTGGGCGACATTCGCAGGCTCAAAACCATGCGCCGCGACGAACTGTACACGTTCGCCAAAGACATCCAGGCGCCGTTTGCGCTGGTCGAAGAGACCGCTGATTTGGGCCGCCTGCCTGTGGTGTTATTTGCCGCCGGCGGCATTGCCACGCCGGCCGACGCCGCGCTGATGATGCATCTGGGAGTCGATGGCGTGTTTGTCGGCTCGGGCATTTTCAAGAGCGGCGATCCGAAGGCGCGCGGCACGGCCATCGTGCAGGCCACCACGCACTACAACGATTACAAGATCCTGGCCGAGGTCAGCAAGAATCTGGGCGACCCGATGGTCGGCATCAATGTGAGCTCGCTTGCGCCGCAGGAGAAGCTGGCCGGACGCGGCTGGTAAATGAACATTGGCGTTCTCGCTCTGCAAGGCGATTTTGCCGAGCATGTGGCCATGTTTGCGCGCATGGGCGTGGCGGTGCGCGAAGTGCGCTTGCCGCGCGATCTGGACGGCCTCGACGCACTGGTCATGCCGGGCGGTGAAAGCACCACATTCGGCAAGCTGGCCGTGCGTTGGGGCTTGATCGAGCCCTTGCGCGCATTCGCCCTGTCCGGCCGCCCGGTGTGGGGCACCTGCGCCGGGCTCATCTTTCTGGCTAAAGACGTTGGGCGCGATCAACCTACGCTGGGTGTGATGGACATCACCGTCAAACGCAATGCATTTGGCCGACAGGTCGACTCGTTTACAACCGCTTTGAAAATCGCCGGTGTGCCTGGCGAGCCCTTTCCGGGCGTGTTTATTCGCGCGCCGCTGATCGAAGCGGCGGGACCTGGCGTCGAAACGTTGTGCGCTTTGCCCGACGGCACCATCGTGGCCGCGCGCCAGGGGTCGTTGCTGGCCACCTCCTTTCATCCAGAGCTCACGCGCGACGATCGCGTGCATCGGCTGTTTATGGCGATGGGTTGATCGTACAATCGCCCCATGACCCGGCCTTTTGACTTGCGTGACGTGAGCGCCGTGCAGCGATTGCATGCCAACGCGCGCCCGCTGGCTGCGCTGCACATCGCAGTGAACGGCATCGCGCCGCTGCGCGAAGCCATGCGTGCCTATGTCGGCGGTGTGCGCGACGCGGTTGTGTGCATGGTCGATCGCGATACCGAGGAAGGCGTTGAGGCTTACGCCCTGATGCAGGTGATGCCAGACGTCTCCAGCCCGGATGTTGCCCGTCCGCGTGGCGCCACCATGGTGTTGTTTGCGCCCGGTCCGACCACAGAGCCGCTGGCCCATGCCTGGGTCGCGTTGACCAATGAGCTGGCGTCGGCCGCCGCCGAGCGCGGCGTGCACCACATCGTCGCCGACGCGCAAGAAGGCGGCATTGAAGCCATGACCTTGCAGGCGGCGGGTTTTGCGCCCATGTTGCAGCAGGATCTGATGAAGCTGCCTCACGCCGCCGGCGAGCCGCAAGCAGACAGCCCTCCTGTGGACGGGTTGCGCGAAGTCACGCGCGACGATGAACCGCTCATTCGCGCGTTGCACATGCGTTGCGCGCCGAAGATGACCTATCAGACAGAAATCACGTATGACGCTCTGGTCGGCCAGCTGCGCACGCACAGGGCTTGGGTGCTGGTCAAGCACAACGAGGCGGTGGGGTTTGTAGGCCTCTGGCATGGCCGGCGCGGGCGCGCGCTGCGTTGCCTCTTTCGGCCCGATGTCGAAGCCCAGGTCGAGGCGTCGATTCGGTATGCCCTGGCGCATGATCCATATGCGCGCGCGACGTATTGCGGCGTGCGGCATTACCAAAGCGATTTGCTGCCGGTGCTGCATGCAATGGGTTTTGTGCATGTCAACACGACGGTGCTCATGATGCGGCATACCGCCGCGCGCGTGCGGCACCCCGTGTGGAGCGCAAGCCTTGAGCTGGCCGCGGCCAAACAGCGCCCGGTTTCGTACAAGCTCAGCATGCCGGGCAAGTTCGGCCGGCGCAAAGAATAGACAGCTGACTTTATGCAAAAACCTGCAGTATGGGCCGTACGGCGCCCCGGCCTGGCCACCGGAGCGCGGCATGCATGCATTTTGGTCGATGCACCCTTCTAAGCCGCGATTTAACCATTGGGATGATAATTGCCAAGCCGGCCAAATGAGCCGGCGTCACTTTAACAATGCAAGAACAACGAATCACGGATGACCTTGAGGTGCTGCTCAATGTGCTCCCGCAGTCGATTGTTGCGCCGTTGCGCCGCATTGGCCGCTTCGGTCAACTGATCGAGATAGTGATGGATCTGGGCCGAATCCCGGAATCGCGCTATGTCAACGCCGAGCAGGGCAGCGGCGGCAGCGCCACGATTGTGAAGGAAGAGACGCTGCATCTGCGCGACGCCGAAGTGACGCGCGAGGATCTTGACTTTGTCGTGGAGCGCATCCGCGACTTTGACGAGGACAACCGCGCGGGCATCACTCGCACGCTGCATCGTATTTCGGCGATCAAAAACCGGCGCAACGAAGTGGTGGGCCTGACCTGCCGCGTCGGTCGCGCGGTGTTTGGCACGCTGGGCATCATCGAAGACTTGATCTCCGGCGGCAAATCGGTGCTGTTGCTCGGCCGCCCCGGCGTGGGAAAAACCACCATGCTCCGCGAAGCCGCGCGCGTGATGGCCGATCCCAAGCGTGTGGTGATTGTCGATACGTCAAACGAAATCGGCGGCGATGGCGATATCCCGCACCCGGCTGTCGGGCGCGCCCGGCGCATGCAGGTCAGCACGCCGTCGCGACAGCACGAAGTGATGATCGAGGCGGTCGAAAACCACAACCCCCAGGTTATTGTCATCGACGAGATCGGCCGCTCGCAGGAAGCCGATGCGGCACGAACCATTGCCGAACGAGGCGTGCAGTTGATCGGCACCGCGCATGGCCAGACGCTGGAGAACTTGATGATGAACCCGACGCTCAGCGATCTGATCGGCGGGATCGAGAGCGTCACGCTTTCGGACGAGGAAGCGCGCCGTCGCGGCACCCAGAAAACTGTGCTGGAGCGGCGCGCGCCGCCGACGTTCGATGTGTTGATCGAGCTGCGCGACCGGCATCGCGTGCTGGTGCATCACGATGTGAGCGAAGCCGTGGATGCGCTCTTGCGCAACAAAATGCCAACCGCCGAACTGCGCTACTGGGACGATCATGGCGCGGTCAAAGTTGAAAAGGTGCGCATCAGCCGCAGCGAGCGCGAGCAGGATGCCGACGAACTGCAATATATGTCGCGCCGCGACGCGCGCAAAGCGCGCTATGAACAGGAGAGCGGCTCGGCGCCTCAGCGCAGCTTGCCCGAGCGCGGGTTTTCAGATCGCGGATATAGCGGCGTGTCCGAACGCGGCGTTCAAGAACGCATCCCGCGTCAGGGCGAGGACATGCGCGTGCTGCCGCTGAATGCCGTCGATGCCATCGATGATCTCGGGCCGAATGTGCATCAAGCAGGCGGCGCCGACGACTATGCGCCCGACGCATTTGAGGAAAACGGCGGGGCGCCGCTGCTGGCCGTGCAGCGCGACAGCCGCAAAGTGCTGAATATCTACGTCTTTGGCGTGTCGAAAAATCGCATGCGTCTGGCCATCAAAACGCTGGGCGTCAATGCGATGTTGACCGACACGCTCGATGGCGCGCATGTGCTGATCACAGCCAAGGCCTACTATCGCCAGCGCCCGCGCGTGGTGAGCGACGCCGAGCAGGAGAACATACCGATCTATGTGCTGCGCTCCAACTCGCAGACGCAGATGGAAAACTGCCTGGCGGACTTGTTCAGCCTGAGCGAGGACGATCGCGAGCCGGCCGAAGCCGCCATGCGCGAGATCGACGTGGCCATCCAGCGCGTGTTGTCAGGCGAGCGCAGCATCGACCTTTCGCCTCAGAACGCGTTTGTGCGGCGTCGCCAGCACGAACGCGCGCGCGAAGTGAACCTGATCTCGCATTCGTATGGCAAAGAGCCGATGCGGCATGTGCGCATCTACCGGGAATAGCGTGTTCATAACGCTTGAAGGCCCGGACGGCAGCGGCAAAACCACCCAGTTTCATCGCCTGAACGAATGGTTGCGCGGCCGTGGCTGCGACGTGCTGGCGCTGCGAGAGCCTGGCGGCACCGCCATCGGCGAGGCGGTGCGCGAGGTGTTGCTGCATCATCGCGGCGATGCGTCGATGGACGCGCGCGCGGAACTGCTGCTTTTTTGCGCGTCGCGCGCGCAGCTGGTCGCCGAGCGCATCGAGCCGCATCTGCGCGCCGGCGGTGTGGTGTTGTGTGACCGGTTTTCCGACAGCACGCTGGCCTATCAGGGCTATGGGCGGGGCCTGGATTTGGCCGTACTGGGCAGTCTGCTCGCCTTTGCCACGCGTGGAATCAGCCCGGATCTCACGCTATACTTTGACGTCGCTCCGGAAATTGGCTTGCAGCGGCGCGCGCAGGGTGGAGGCGTCAATCGGCTTGATGCCGAGTCGCTTGAATTTCATCGCCGCGTGCGGCAAGGTTATGTAGAGCTGATGGCCGCGGATGCCACGCGGTGGGTGCGCATTGACGGCGCGGCGCCTCTCAGTGAGGTGACTCGCGCCACACTGGCATGCGTGTCGGAGCGGATGGGACCAAAGTAGCATGTGATAGCGCATCGATCCCCACATAATTCCCATACCGACACAAACACACTCATGAAAACCATAACTATTTCTACCAGAAATCTTGCTGGCTCACTGCTGGCTGCCGGATTCCTTGCCAGCAGTCTCGGCTTGGGCTCGGGCTCGGCATTGGCTGCAACCCTTCCGGCGAGTCAGGACATTCTCGCGTCACAGAGCGCCACCGAGCTGCCCATGCCCGAGCGCGTCTGGATCGACAAACTCAAGATTGATGCAGCGATCGAAGCGGTGGGGCCGGGCAAAAAAGTCGGCAAGAAAGGGGTTGAATGGGCGGCGCCGAACAACAAGAATGTAGGGTGGCACGACTATTCAGGCAAATTGGGCGAAGGCAAAAACATCGTACTCAACGGTCACAACAATATTTTCGGCGGCGTCTTTCGCAAGCTGTATACGCTGGAAAAAGGCGATGAAATCCGGCTTGGCACTGGCGACAAGGTCGTGACATACAAGGTTGAACAAGTCATCAAAGTTTTGGAACGCGGCCAGCCGATCAGCGTTCGCATCAAAAATGCTGAATTCATTCAGCCGATGAAGGACGACCGCCTGACGCTGGTGTCATGCTGGCCGGAAACCAGCAACTCGCACCGCATCATCGTGATTGCCCGCCCTGTGCAGTAGCGCTTCATGGTTATGCGCCCGAATCCGCGCGCGCTATCGCGCGAGCACGCACTCTGGCTGAGCGTCGCCCTTTCGGCGGGTGCTCTGCGTCTGCTGGGCTTGTCGCTGCCGCTGGGCGATGCGGAGGCGTCCGCTGCCCTGAGTTTTCTGGCAGCGTCACGTGGCGAGTCTGCATTGCTGCTGAATCCACTGGCGGGATTTTTGCAATCGTTGACCTTGCTTGTTTTCGGCGCCGGCGATGCCGCGCCCCGCTTGGCGCCGGCGCTGGCCGGCAGCGCGATGTGCCTGCTGCCCTATCTGGTGCGCGCGGAGCTGGGCCGCAGCCGCGCGCTGTCGCTGGCCGTGCTGCTGGCGCTGTCGCCAACGCTGGTGTTTGTCTCGCGGCTGGCCAACGGTGAAATGCTGGCCTGGACGCTGGCCGCGGCGCTCGTTGTGCGCACGCGCGGCCGAGGCCGGTCGGCTGCCGTGCTGACAGGGCTGCTGATGGCGTGCGGCGCGCACGCCATCGCCCCGATGGTGACCGTGCTGCTGGTGTCCGTGCTGGATTGCGGCGCCGCAGTTTTTAAGGGCGTGACGCGGCGACAGATTGCGACAGCGGCGCTGGCGTTCGCCGCCGGCGCCAGCGGCTTGTTTATCCGGCCGGCAGGCATTGCCGACGCATTTGACGGCTATGCCGCATGGTTTCAGGGGTTTGCGGCTGCGCCGACCTTTAGCGCTGGGCGCCTATTCGGCGGATTGGTGATCAACGAGCTGTTTGTGCTGGCCTTTGCTCTGATCGCACTGGCGTCGGTTGTGGTGAATCGAGCGCGTGTGGCTGGCGTTTCGCCGGCGCTGGGCTGGTTGACTGTTGGCATTTTGGGCACGGCGGTCTACGCCGCGCGCAGCCCGGATTTGCTAGTGCCGGTGGTGTGCGGCGCCGCGCTGATGGCGTCGATGCCGTTGGGCCAACTGACCGAACGCATGGCCAGCCGCTCGCGCGAGCCTTCCGGGTGGATGGACTGGGCCGTGGCGGGCGTGGGTTTTGTGCTGCTGCAATTTGTGGGCATCGGCATGCGTCAATACGCCGCGCAGACGCAGAGCTCGTTTCTTGTGCCGATTGTCGTTGCGGTGATTTTGTGCGGCGGGTTGATCGGCGCGGCGGCGCTGAACGGCATGCTGGGCGTTGGCGTGCGCGGAATTGGCGTTGCGCTGACGGCCACGCTGGCGCTGTATGTCACAGGCACGGCTTGGCAGCTGACGCAGGTGCGGTGGGACAGCGCAGCCGAGCCGTATGTGAGCGCAGCGCCGTCACAGGAGTTGCGCGCGCTGGTAGACACTGTGCGCGAGTCCGGCATCCGCGCGACGGGCGAACCCGATGGATTGTCGCTGAATGTCGATCCAAGCGCGCCGGCGTCGTTGCGCTGGGTGTTGCGCGATCAACGCAAGATGTCGGCGGGGAATTCGGCGGCGGATATGACGTTGTTGCCGGCGGCGGCCAAGCCCGACAGCGCGCGCGGCTACATCGGCAATCAGTTTGAAGTGACGCGCAGCGGCAATCTGAGCCCGGTTCGGTGCAACAGCACAGAAGCGGCGACCGATTGCAGCGCGCTGGCGCGCTGGGCGCTGTTTCGGGAGATCAATCCAGGCGATGTGACCAGCCAGCGCTGGACGCTGTGGCTGTCCAATGACATAGCCGCAAAGATCAGCGGCCAACGTTAATTCGTCACAGATTTGACACTTTGGCCGGATAAGATACGACCCTATACCTTTCAGGTCATGACCTGAAAGGTCTTGACCTTTCCAGGACATAACTCATGATTGGCGATCTTGGCATCACACCCACATCCGAAGACCGCGAGCGCTGGCTCGATCAGCCGCTGGTTGCGGCGCTGACCTTTGAGCGCCTGGCGTTTGCACTCATCCTGATCCTGGCGATCGTCTCGCGCCTTTGGGATTTGGGTGCGCGCGTGATGAGCCACGATGAAAGCCTGCACACCCAGTTTTCGTGGTACTTGGCGACCGGCAAGGGCTTCTCGCATTCGCCGCTCATGCATGGACCGTTTCTGTTTCACATCACAGCGTTGAGCTACTTCCTTTTCGGGGATAACGATTTCACCGCGCGCCTGCCGATGGCCATCTTTGGCATCGTCACAGTAATGCTGCCCATCGCCTTTCGCAAGCAGCTCGGCCGCGAAGGCGCGCTGGCCGCTTCATTTTTGCTGTTGATCTCGCCGTCGATCCTGTATCACGCGCGCTACATTCGCCAGGAAGCGACGATCCTGGTCTGGACGCTGCTGACCGTGATCTGCATCTGGCGCTATCTTGAAACCCGCCAGACTGGCTGGTTGTATGGCCTGGCCGCGGCACTGGCCTTTCACGGCTCGGATAAATCCACCTCGTTTTTTGCGGTCGCGATGAACCTGGTGTTTCTCTCGCCCATCGCGCTGTGGCAGCTCTACCGCGCACGCGGCAAACGCGAGGATGCGCTAAAGGCTGTGGCCTTCGCCGCTGCGCTGGGAGTGCTGATGCTTCTCTCGGCTATTGTCTTTGAACTGATCAGCGGGCGCATCTCCAGCTTGATCGGCGTTGAGTCACTGGTGCAGGCATCGACCGCCACGCTCGCCGTCAACCTGCGCACGCTGTTGTACATCGCCGCAATACTTGGCCTGACTGTGCTGGTCGGCTATCTGTCCATCACGATGCTGCGCAAGTATTTTGGCGACTGGATGACTCTGGCGCACGATCGCTCCAGCGCCTGGAACGCCATCGTCGTGCTGGTTTCGACCACCACCTTGATGGGTTCGCCAGCGCTGCTGCCGCTGCTCAATCCGATCTGGTCGGCGGTCGGCGGCAAAGCGCTCATTGACGTGAGCTTGCTGGGCGAAGACATCAACATCAAGAGCAACCCGCAGGTGATCTCGACCATGCTTGCGCTCGGCCTGGCCGTGGCGATGGTCGGCGTGGTGCTGGCGCTGCTGTGGAACTGGCAACGCGCGCTGGCAGTCTTTGGCATCTTTGTTGGCATCACCCTGCCGCTGTTTACGACCATGTTCACCAACACCGGCGGCGTGGGCACCGGTTACGTGGGGCAGCTAGGTTACTGGATGGCGCAGCAGGGTGTGATGCGCGGCGGCCAGCCGTGGTACTACTACGGCATTTTGGTGCCGCTATACGAGTATGTGTCGCTGTTTGGCGCGCTGTGCGCCGGCATCTATTTGATTGCCGACATCGCGCTGCGCCGCAAGCCCGGGACGCTGGCGCTGGTCGACAAGCTCAAAGAGCACGCGTTTCCGCTGATGCTCGCGTGGTGGGCCATGGCCACCTGGCTGATTTATTCATACGCCGGCGAAAAGATGCCCTGGCTGACCGTGCACTTTGCGCTGCCGCAAATTCTGCTGACCGGCTGGTTTATCCAAAAACTGATTCATGCGATTGCGGTGCCGCAAGACGACCGTGCACGCCGCCTGTGGGCGGCTGCCGGCCTGTCGGCGCTGGCCGTGTTGTTCACCGTGCGCGCGTTGTCGGTCCTGGGCGCGTGGGACGGCGCTGCGCCGCGCGAGACGATCGTTGCAGGCCTGATCAACGGCGCGATAGCGTTAATGGTGATCGGCGTGGCGTTTTACTTTTTGCGGCAGGTGCTTGCGCGCGGCGTCATCGCTGCGTTTGGCCTCGCCGTGTTCGCGCTGTTGAGCGTGTTCACCGTGCGCACCGCTGTCACAGCGGCGTACGTCAACTACGACTATGTGCGTGAATTTCTGTTTTACGCCCATGGCGCACCGGGCGTCAAAATCATCACCAATCAACTGGACGATCTGTCGCGCCGCCTGGGCGTGACCACGCAGCTGTCCGTCGGATATTCGCAGGAGACCAGCTGGCCGATGACCTGGTATATGCGCGAGTATCCGGGCCAGCGCTTCTTTGGCGCCGAGCTGCCCAGCGACTATGAAGGCATGCATGTCATCATCATCGGCGATCTGGACAAGAAATATAACGAGTGGCTCGAGCAATTGTCCAGCACTTACTCGCGCTACGACTACACGATGGTGTGGTGGCCGATGGAAGACTACAAAGACATGACCTGGGACCGCCTGCGCGATGCCATCACCATCCCGGCGCAGCGCAACGCATTCTGGGAGATCGCCCTGAACCGCAACTACGAGCCATATTCGCGCGTGTTCAACAAGACCTCGCTTACTGCTGATACCTGGCAGCCCAGCCGCCGCATCACCATGTTTGTGCGCAATGACATTGCGCAACAAGTGTGGGATTTGCGCGTGGGCGCGGTGGCCAGCGGCGATGCGGCCAAGGTCGCCGGGCCGCGCGTGCAACAGCCGGCCAATCTCGCCTTTGCGCCAAGCGGCGAACGCTGGGTGATCGATCACAAATCCAACCGCCTGTTCCGCCTGGACGAAATCAACCAGCCGCAGCAAAACGTGGGCGGTTCCGGCAACCAGCCCGGCAAGTTCAACGACCCGTGGGGCCTGGCGATCGACGCAAGCGGCTATATCTACGTGGCCGACACGTTTAACCACCGCGTGCAGAAATTCGACCCCACCGGCGGCACGCTGTTTGCCTGGGGCCAGCCGGGCGCGACCGACGCGGCGGGCAGCGGCCGCGAGACGCAGTTCTTTGGCCCGCGCGACATCGTGATCGACGGGCAGGGACGGCTGCTGGTCAGCGACACCGGCAACAAGCGCATCCAGGTATTCGACAGCGAGGGCAATTTCATCGCGCAGTTCGGCAAAGCCGGCGCCGGCGACGGCCAGTTCAACGAGCCGGTGGGCATTGCGTTGGACGCGCAGGGCAATATCTTTGTGGCCGATGCTTGGAACAAGCGCATCCAGGTGTGGAACCCCGATTTCACGTTTCAGCGCGCCTTCCTGGTGGAGGCCTGGGAGAAAATGGACCCGACGCTGCTTCAATCAGTCGATCACAAGCCCTATCTGGCGATCAGCGGCGACACGCTCTATGTGAGCAGCCCGCGCACTGCGCAGGTGTTGGGCTATACGTTGGCCGGTCAGTTAAAAGATCTGCCAGGGGTGACGTTTGCGGCCGAAGACGTGCCGACCGGCGTTGAGGTGCACAACAACGCGTTGTATGTCACCAATGCCCGCAACGGCGCGGTCGTCAAGTTTCCGTTGGCCGGCAACGCACAATAAACCGCGGGCGGCGTCCCGCGGCGTCCTGTGACTGGCACATTGTTACGTGCGCGGCATACGTTAAGCCGCGCGGCGCCACGTCGATCCGGATGCGCCATCTTCGATGACGACGCCGCGTTCGGCCAAGGAGTTACGCACGGTGTCGGACAGCGCCCATTGCTTGGCCGCGCGTAGCTGGCCGCGCAACGCCACGAGCTGCTCGATATACGTTTCGGCTGACTCTAGCGGCGCGGCTGTCGCTGCGCCCAATTGGCGGCCCTCAAGCCAGACGGCCAAGGTCGCGGTCATCTCACGGATCAACAGCAGCGTGTGTTTGCGCGCCGCATCGTCGTGCGGCACCCGCGCCAGATGATCCATCAGCCCATGCAGATAGCTCAATGCTGCCGCTGGATCGCTGTCGTCCAAAGCTGTGGCAAATGTCTCACCGATGTGGTTGTGTGCTTCAGAATCGGACGCCCAGCGCGCGTTGGGCCGCACCAACAGCGCACTGGGAAAAGACTCGCCGGAGGCAAAGGTGTGCGCTTCGCCTTCGCAAGGTTGCACGGTTACGCTGCCTGCGCCGGTGACAGTGCATTGCGCCGCAGAGAAGTCGATCATGCAGGCGGTATATTCGTCGATACCCAGAACCACCGCCCCGTTGGGCAGCATTGCGCGCAGTTGTTCGAAGCGCGGCTGGCCGATAAACGCCCGTGAGGTGTCATGGCCGGATGCGCCGCCGCCACCGCTGTTGTTGTTCCAGTGCGGCACTACGGCCAGCTCAAAGCCGAAACGCCCCAGTAGATCGAGCCCCTCTGTCCAGCGCGGTTCCTCGCCGACTTTGTAAATTTCGTAGACGGGAATCGTGTGGCGCCCCATCGCCAGGGCTGCGGCGCTGGCAAACGTCACGTGCGCGCCCGCAACAAGCTTGGCGGCGATCGTCTCAAACACCGGCGTTTCGCGCCAGTTGCGCACCGCGTAGGTAGGGCTACCGGGTCCGGCGAAAATGTATGTGGCTTTGCGCAGGGTGCGCATGGCCTGCGCCATCGACTCGGGCGTGCTGTTGGCGGCATTCGGAAACGAGGCTACTTCGAGCGCGAGGCCGAACTGCTCTTGAAAATAGTCTTGCGCTTTTGCTGAGATTGCGGCGTGGTTGAGCTCGAATCCAGCCGGCGTGTCGACAAACGCCGCGGTGGCAGGCTGACCACCGCGATTCATGATGGATCGATGCACTTTTGCCATGCCCGGCGTCATCTCGCCTGACCCCATGAGTGTCAATGTGCCGGCGGGAGCTGCGCGAGTGTGCATGCGCTTGATTATCGGCCACTTCGGTTAAGGGCTTGCTGCAGGCAGCACCGGCCTCGTACAGGTCATCCCGAGCGCAACGAGGGATCCTTTGCGTTGGGCGTGGGGAAAGATCCCTTGCTGCGCTCGGGATGACAATGCTGCGCTTGGGATGACAGTGCTACGCCCGGAATGACAGCGCTCAACTCGGGATGACGATGCTTCGCTCAGAATGACAACACAGCAGAGGATGACCGCGCTGCTCACGGCGTCGGCACGTCACTCCCGGTTTAGGCGACGCATCAACGTCTGATAAAAATACTGTGGCGGCTGCAGGCGCGCAAATTTCGCCACGCTGTCGCTGGCGCTCACGATGACGCGATCAAGGTCGCGCAAGGGCACTTCGGTTTGGCCATCGGCCGACATGCCGGCGGCGTGATCGGTGTGCACGATGAGTTCCACCACCGAGCCTTGCGACAGAATCAATGGCTTCTCCAGGCTCAGGTGCGGCGCAATCGGCACAAGCACAAAGTTCTTCAAATTGGGCGGCAGGATCGGCCCGCCGGCGGCCAGCGCATAGGCGGTGCTGCCGGTGGGCGTGCTGACGATCAGCCCATCGCAAGAGTAGGTGGTGAGCGGCACGCCGTCGATCAGCGTTTCGGCGCGAATCACGCGTGCCAGCGATCCGCGGCCGACGACCGCATCGTTGAGCGCTTCGTGTCGGCTGAGCCGCTCGGTGCCACGCCAGCACTCGACGTTGATCATCATGCGCTCTTCGATCCAATATTCGCCGTTAATAAATCGCGGCAGCAATTCAGGCCAGTTCTCCGGCGTCATTTCGGAGAGAAAACCTAGCCGTCCGAAATTCACTGAGGTGACCGGTTTGCCGTAGGGCGATGCTGCGCGCGCCGCCCGCAAAGTGCTTCCGTCGCCGCCCAGCACGATTAGCAGATCGACTTTGGGCACCAGGTCGGCCAGCGTGGTCACGTCCCAGGACCGCGCGCGAAACGAATGCACGCCCAGCGCCTGCACGGCCGCGTCGATTTTTGCCGCCACACTGTGCGTCTCAGGCTTTTTGGGGTGATCGAGAATGGCAATGGATTTCAGCATGGTTGTTCAGTGGACCGTGAGCGGGCGGACGGTATGCGGTGGGGGTATGCGGTAAGCGGTAGGAGCGGTATGCAGTAAGCGGTAAACCGAGACAATAGTTTACCGCTTACCGCCCACCGCCCACTGCTTACCGCTCCCAGCGCCTACTGCTCACCGCTCACTGCTGCCACAAGCTCGCCAAGCGCGCATGCTCGTTCCACGCCGGTGATCATGTTCTTC
>JANMNW010000672.1:0-5378 GCA_031368515.1 Chloroflexota bacterium | reverse complement strand
TTTGAAAGCATTAGCCCCGGCGCTGGCTAGGTCGGGCTTTAAACGCTCACGGACTGTATGTAAGACGGTTTCGACCGCAACACAGGTTGAAGTGAGCACAGCGATGTGCGCGCACATTCGCGCACATTAAAGGTAGCAGGGCGAAGTCATGCAACGAATGCAACAGCCGAATATTCCGCGCATCGAGCGAGCCGATGCCGCCGAAGTGCAGCGCGCGTTTATTACCAAGGTCTACGGCTGGATGGCGCTGGCGCTGGTGATCACCGGCGTGATGGCCGTTGCCACCGCCGCCAACATTGAAGTGTTTTTGCCCGTGTTGCGCGGTCCGGGCTTGATCGCAATCATGTTTTTGCAGCTTGGCCTGGTGTTTGGGCTTGGTTTTGCGATCAACAAGATCAGCGCGAATGTGGCAACCGGCCTGTTTCTTCTGTACGCCATTGTCACAGGCTTTACGCTCTCGACGCTGTTCTTTGTGTATACCGCTGATTCGATCGGCACCGTTTTCTTTGTCACCGCCGGAACGTTTGCGGTGGTGAGCGCCTATGGCTATGTCACCAAGTCCGATTTGACGCGCTGGGGCAACCTGCTGCTTATGGCGTTGATTGGCATTTTGCTGGCCAGCCTGGTGAATATGTTTCTGCAGAGCGAGGCGCTGATGTGGGTGGTCACGTATGCCGGTGTGGCGATCTTTGTTGGCTTGATCGCCTATGACACGCAGCGCCTGAAGAACATGGCGCTCGGCCTGAGTGATGACGGCGAAGTTCAGCGCAAAGGCGCGGTGATCGGCGCGCTGGCGCTGTATTTGGACTTCATCAACCTGTTTATCCGTCTGCTTCGCATTTTTGGCCGGCGGCGATAGAAACCGAGGTCGGGTGTTACTGAACAACGATCGGCAGAAGATTAGTGTAAGGCTGCGCCATCTTCGGCGCAGCTCACGCTCATAGTGAGCAGGCGCGTTCGGATTTGGCGATTCGTGGCGGCGCGATGCGGAGCTGCGGCTGACGCTGGGTTGGGCCACACAGCCGAAGGCGGCTTACAGCGCATGCCTTGACCGCATTCATGCATAGATGTGGCGAGTGTGGCTGCTCTATGCGAATGACAGCGCGGGCCGGGTGCTGGAGCTCACCGGGTTTCGCGGCGGCACAGTTAGTCGCGCGCGCACGCGTGACCGACCCCGGCTGCCGCTAGGCTTGCTTGTGCCTCGGCTGGCGCGCGGTGATAATGCCCGCATGGCAAGCAAACAGGCATCTGCGTCCGGGCTGAAGTGGTTTCAAGACATTCGTTTCGGCATGTTCATCCACTGGGGGCTGTACTCGCTGATCGGGCGCGGCGAATGGGTCATGCATGTCGAACGCATTCCAGTTACGGAATACGAGAAACTCGCCCCTCAATTCAATCCGGCCAAGTTCGACGCGGCGGAGTGGGTGCGCATCGCGGCTGACGCCGGACAGAAGTACATGGTCGTGACCAGCCGCCACCACGATGGCTTCAGCATGTATGACACAGCGCTCAGCGATTACAAAATCACCAACACGCCGTTCAAGCGCGACCCGTTGGCCGAGCTGGCTGATGCGTGCGCAAAAGACGGACGGGTCAAACTCGGCTTTTACTCATCGCTGCTGGATTGGCGGCACCCGGCCTATCGCTTCCGAAAGGAATCGGGTTTGGCATGGAGCGACTACATTGGCTTTCTACACGGCCAGGTGCGAGAGCTGTGCACAAACTATGGCCCGTTGGCCTGTGTGTGGTTTGACGGCGACTGGCCGCACCACGCCTTTGATGCCAGCAACGAGCACTTCCGCGCCGGCGGCTCCTTCGAGTATGAAGCGCTTTACGACATGATCCACACCCTGCAGCCTGACGCAGTGGTTCACAACAATCGCCATGACAAGCCGCTGCCCGGCGAAGATGTGCAGGGTTTTGAGCAGGATTTGCCCGGCGAGAACAGCGCCGGATTTAATGCCACCGAGAAGTACGATCTGCCCGCGGAAGTGTGCATGACCCTCAACGATCACTGGGGATATGCGCCGGGGGATGTCAATCACAAAAGCACGCGCACATTGGTGCACAAGCTGGCAAAGTCGGCCGCTGTCGGCGCAAACTATTTGCTCAATGTCGGGCCTACGCCATTGGGGGAGATTGTGCCGGCGCATGCGCAGCGTCTGCGGGAGATGGGCGCCTGGCTGTCGGCGAATGGCGCGTCGATCTATGGCACCCGCGCCGGCATGCTGCCCGCCGCGCCGGGAACGGCCAGCACGCGTGCGGGCGACACGTCCTACCTGCATGTGCTCGACTACATCAGCGATTGCGTGGTGCTCAAGGGCGCGCCGGCGCTGAAGGCGACGCTTTTGCGCGATGGCTCGCCGCTGGTGGCGACGCATGCCAATGATGCGCTGTCGATCGTGATTCCACCGGAGAAACGCGACCCATTTGATACCGTGGTTGTGCTTCAAGCCTAGCCTCGGAAGAGCAACAAAAATCCTTCGCTGCGCTCGGCACGACACGGCTCGTACAACAGGACATCGCTATGAGCTGTTTGCGCCCAACCCTGCGCCTTTTGCGACAGAGGTGGGGGCGGCACGTTGACGACGCGCTCCAGCTACACCCATAGGAACACTGTGACCGACTTACCGAAAATAGCAATGGCCGTTGTGGCCCACCCGGACGATGCCGAGTTTGACTGCGCTGGCACGCTGGCGCTTTGGGCGCGCGAAGGCTGGGATGTCTATCTTGTCGTGTGCACCGACGCATCGGGCGGCGGATCGGACGACGCCACCGATGTCGGTGCGGCTGCGCGCCGGGCCATGACCGACATGCGCAAGGCTGAACAACGCGCCTCCGCGCGTGTGCTGGGGTTGCGCGATGTGATCTTTCTCGATCAGCCCGATGGCCAGCTCGTTCCGTCGGTCGATCTGCGGCGCATGCTCGTCAGGCTGTATCGGCGCTTCAAGCCCTCGCGGCTGGTGTGCCAGTCGCCCGACCGCGTCTGGAAGCCCTATTCTGTGCCACGCCATCATCCCGATCATTTGGCCACGGCCAGCGCGGCGTTGGCGGCCATGTATCCGGCGTCGCAAAACCCATGGGACTTTCCCGAGCTGCTGGCCGAAGGTTTGGCGCCGCACAAAATCCGCGAGCTGTACGTAATCGGCGCGCCGGAGATCAACTGCCCGGTCGATATCTCAAGCACGCTGGAGGTCAAGATCGCAGCGCTGCGCGAGCACGACAGCCAGTTGGGCGCGCGTTTTGGAGAAGTAGAAAAGCTCATCCGCGAATGGGCGGCCAAGAACGGCGAAGCGCACGGCTTGCCTGCCGCCGAACTCTTTCATCGTGCTGAGAACAACTAAGCGCCTAAATCACTTCAAGTCCATCTTTATTGGGCAGAGTCGGAAAAGGCGCATGTGGTTCGGCCTGATACCAGAACGACGTCGACGCAATGTCATCCTGCATCGGCAAATAGCGCCCGCCGCTGCGCCAGCCCAGCGCTTGGATTGTGACGCGCAGGTCTTGCTCGAAGCGAATCGGGTCCGTGATGTGCCAGCGATACATGCCAAAGCGCTGCTGGCTGCGATACAGCCCATCGGGCTTGAGCACTTGTGGCAGGCCGGTGTACGGCCCGCTAAACGAGCCATATTCGCCCTTTGGGTGTTCAAAGTTCCATGCGCCGCCGAAATAGTCTTCCGTTCCGGTGCCGCAGATCGTAGGCCATTGGCCGTCGCCGTCCATGAAGAACTTGATCTCACCCTCGCCCCACCAGCCGTTGTTGTTAACGCCCCAAGCGATGTAGGTGCCTACATACTGTCCCCAACCTTTAACGCCATCGAGCAGCGTGTGATCCGTCATGTAGGGCAACGGATTGCTGCGGCGCCACTGCGCGTGAAAATACGCCGCATCTGCGGGCACCTCGGTCAGCGTGTAATTGACCTGGTAATACAGCGTGGTCGCTTCCTCGCCGATGTTTTCAATCGTAATGCGGGCGTGTTGCCGAAAGGGCATTTCCCAGTAGCAGTTGAAGCCGCCGGCTGGATTGACCGCAACCGGCAGCGAGGCGATGTTGCAACGCGTGTTCCAGCCGTTGCAGAAGAAATCGCCGATCGGCGTTTCGACTGATGGCGTGTCCTCGCCATCCCAGTAGATGCGCAAGATCGTCGTGCGCCAGCGTTCGGGATGCAGCGTCAGCCAGATCTGCTGAATTGCGCCTGGCCCGGCCATCTCAGCCATCGTGAAAACGCTTTTGGCTGGGATTGAGACGCTGGGCGAGATCTTCCAGCTCTGCCCAAGGTCGCGGCCGGCGTTGGCGCCGGTGCCTTCAGTGGCCATGCCGCCTGCGCCCTTTGCGCCGGTTGGGTTTTCTGCGCTGATCGATCGCGTCTGGGCTCGTGAGAGCCGCGAGAGGTTTCCCAGGTGCATGCCCAGGCCGTTGAAAGAGGTCATGGTTACTTGCGTCCGATTTTCGTTTGTCGTCCTTTGTATCTCGCGTTTGGCGCTTCAAGAATCAGCCGCTGCGCGTCGCTGAGGCCTTCATACTCGTCCGGATCGTAGTATCCGGCTGACCATGAAAGCGGGAAGGGCGAATACTTGAAAAACAATGTGCGTCGTTCGACGGCGCCGCTCCACGGCATCGATCCGTGAGTCAGCGCTTCGGTGAAGATGATCGCTGTGCCGGCCGGGCCGGTCACCGCGCGCATAAAGGGCTTGAACTCTTTGAGATCGCGCCACTCGCCGGGAAAGGGCAAGTTGCTCTTGTGGCTGCCGGGCACGCAGCCGAACCCGCCATCGCCAGGATGCACATCGCACAGGTTGTAGGCCACCACGGTCAGGCCGTTATACATGC
The DNA here is from genome assembly GCA_031368515.1 of Chloroflexota bacterium. Taxonomy (GTDB): domain Bacteria; phylum Chloroflexota; class Anaerolineae; order J036; family Brachytrichaceae; genus CANJQH01. The sequence goes on along the minus strand of JANMNW010000672.1, from coordinate 547 downwards.
GGCCGTCCTTGAAGTGATAGTACTGGCCGGCGTCAAAAGGTGCGCCGCCGCCATGCAGCATGGTGCCGATCGGGCTGTTGCCGCTGCGAATCAGATCGGCGTAGTCGTGATCGAGACGAAAATTTTTGCCCAGAGTCTCGTCGAGATAGGGCGTAATCGTGGGGGCATCGATCAGGTCGAGATACGGCCGGCCCCATTCGAGCAGGTTGCCCCAGCGATGGGTGGTGGTGTCGGGCTTGATGTCGGCGGCGATGCGCGCGTCCCAGATGTCGTTGAGCGCCGTCAGTTGCGCCGCGCTCAATGCGTCGGGCACCGTGATGTAGCCCTGCAAATCAAACAGATAACGCTCTTGGGTATTCATGCTGTTTCACGGTTGATGATAGATGGTGACGATTGACTGGACCGCTACTTTCGCTCAGCCTTTTGAAATCGTCAATCGTCAATCGTCAATCGTCAATCGTCAATCGATAATCGTCACTCGTCAATTAACCCAGAATCTGCCGCAGCACAGGAATCTTTTCCCATTGATCTGGCCGGATGCGTTCGC
>JANMNW010000631.1:0-7203 GCA_031368515.1 Chloroflexota bacterium | reverse complement strand
TGGCCGTGCTGATGCAATGCTTCACCCCGTATGCGTTTGTATATTCTGATTCAAACGCGCTGACAAAGCGTCCGCGAATAAACGCGCCTTCGTCAATAACTGTCTGTATCGCGGTATCGATGGCCGGTTTGAGCGCTTGGTATTGCGCCTTGAGGTCTACAAAGGGAATGGGTGTCATGAAATGTCTCGCTGCCGACTTGCGAAGTCGATGAGAGTGATGAAGGTAATGAGAGAAATGATCGTCACTTTGCGGTTGCGGCAAGCACTTCCGCATACGCCGCAATGTCGTTCACTTGTTTGATGATGCGCGCGGGATTGCCCGCCACCACCGCCCCGGGTGGCACATCCTTGGTGACTACGGCGCCCGCGCCAACGAGCGCGCCTGCGCCCACGCGAACGCCAGGCAGCAATACCGCGCCCGCGCCGATGCGGGCGGCCTGGCCGATATGCACGCCTTCAAGATTGTGCTTGGCAGAGGGCGATTGCGGATAGCGCGCATTGGTCACCACCACACAGGGGCCAACCCAGGCATTGGCCTCCAACACCGAATATTCAGGAATGAACGCGTTCGAATGCACACGCGCGCCATCACCAATGTGAACATGGTGCTCAATAATGCTGTGACTGCCGATGCTGACATTGTTGCCAATCACGTTGTCCTCGCGCAGCAACGCGCCATGACCGGTTTGAAAATCATCGCCGATACGGTTGCCCGCGTAGATGACCGTGTGTGAACGCAGAACCGCGCGCGCACCGATGATCGTGAGAACCTCGCCGGGTTGTTGGCCGCGTGCGGGTTCGCCCAGCACGACGAACGGCCCAATCAGGGCGTCATCGGGAATCTGAACATTTGGAAATGTAAGGGATGTAAGCGTGTGGAGTGTCATGATGGTTCAAAGGTTTACACTGCAGTTCTCTTTCAGCGCGCGTTGTCCCGCTTCCAGCACCGCAACCACATCGCGCGCATGACGCGGTCCGGTGATCGGCGTTTGGCCGGTGCGAACACATTCGATGAAGTGCGCGCTTTCAACCTTGAGCGGCTCGGGCACATTGACTTTGGGCAGCAGCACATCGCCGCTGCGCAACGAGAGCGGTCCGCTCGGTTTGTCATAGTCCATGCGTTCGCCCAGTTTTGGCGTGACGTCCACACCCTTGTCGACAATCGCGATTTTGTCGTCGCTGACATCGTCGTAGACGATCATTTTCTGGCTGCACACCAGGGTGACTTTGCGCACCTTGCCCGGATCGAGCCAGCTGACCTGAACGTGCGCCATCACGCCATTGGCCCACGTCAGGGTGGCGAACACCACGTCCTCGATTCCCGGCTGCAGATAGGCAATGCCATGTGCAGATATGGTGGCGGGCAACTCGCCGTTCATCAGATAGAGCAATATGCTCACATCGTGAGGCGCGAGGTTCCACCAGGCGTTGACATCGCTGCGCACCTGCCCCAAATTCAGCCGGTGCGAGTACATGTAGTAGGGCCGGCCCAGTTCTCCGCTGTCCAGCTTCTGCTTCATATAACGCACGGCGCCGTTGTACAAAAACGTGTGACCCACCATCAACGTGAGGCTGCGCTCGGCTGCCAGCGCGCATAGCTCGTCCGCATCACGCACCGTGGTGGCGAGCGGCTTCTCAACAAACACATGCTTTCCTGCTAGCAGCGCCTGTTTGGCTAGTGAGAAGTGCGTCGATGCCGGAGTCACCACAACAACGGCTTGCACCTCGGGATCACGAATGATTTGATCGGCGTCATCAGTCGTTTGGGTGTGCGGAAAGTTCGCTTCCACGAACGTCCGGCGCTCAGCCGCTTGATCGGCCAGCCATTTCACGTGACAGTTTGGCTGTGCCGAGAAGTTGCGCAGCAAATTGGGTCCCCAATAGCCGCAGCCCAGTTGTCCAATCGTAACTTTGCTGTTTTTGTCTGCCATATTTCTGCTTGTAGCGATGTGACAAAGCTACCAATGATTCTTCTGCGATAGTGAGCAGATGGGCAATCACGCGCCAGGTTGATTGGATCTCAATGGCGATGAAGTCTCGCCAATCTTGTCGTTGTGCGCTGGAACAATCTTGATCACTTTTGGTGGTTTTCTAATCCGAAGAGCCTCGATGGCTATGATCACCGAAATAATGATAACCATCCCCAGAAGAGTGGAGACAAGAACCAATAGCGGCTTATTCGGCGAAACCGGTTTTTCAGAGGCTACAAACGGCTCAACCTGGGTGGCGCCGATCCGATTGCGGGCCGCAGCCAGTTGTACCGTGGTGATTTGGCGCACCAGATCTGCTTGAGAAGTGCGCAACTGCACCAGCACCGGTTCCAACTGCAACCGGGTGGTTCCAGTGACAACCAGCATGTCAGCCGACAGGCTGGCGATTTGCCCTTCGATGAGCGTGCGCTGTTCCTCAAGCTTGGTTTGGTTTTGGAGATCTCGTTCGGTATAGATCTCACGAAGACGATCATTAAATGCGGCCAACAGCGCATCAGCCAAGATGGTTGCGCGTTGCGGGCTTGTTTCGCGCACCGCAACTTTTATCAACTGCGTGCCGCGCACAGCCTGCACCTCAATGGACTGCTTGAGCACATCCATCTCCTCCAAGTCTGGAAATCGCTTTTCCACAGCAGCGAACGCATTGGTCAACAAAGCGTCCGACGTGAACAAATACGCATAGGTCTGGGCGCGGCGCTCGTTGGCAAGAACGGCTTCATAGCTGGGCACGCCGCCAGTAGTCTCGTCTACCAAGATTGTTGAGCGCGCCTCGTACAGGACGGGCTGAAGCGATGCATACACAAACGCGTTTAGCGCGAACAGCGCCATGACTGAAACAATCCACAAAAGCCTGCTTCTCAATATGCCAAGCAATCTCGGGAAATTCTGTAGTGATTTTTGGGTTGGTATGTTCATTTCAATGTCAATCGTCAGAGATCGCCCGGATCATGACCGCTATGTCAGCTGTCCGACCGCATTTATGCCAACTGCGCCTTGCGGCACAGCCTGTTCAGCCGGTTTCTTCTCTTGCACCATGGCTTGAACGGCGCCAACGCTTGAAGAAGCCGCCTGCTCGATGTAGGTCCTTTCCCAATTCATGGCCGGTCGCGCCAAATAGCTGAGGCCTGTTTCTTTCAAGTACTTCACATTGCTGTACTTGGCATCTTTGTAGTTGCGCACCATACCCGTCTGTATAGAGTCAATTACCTGGCGAATGCCCTGTTCGAGCGTCCACTCCGGATGATAGCCCAGTACCCGGGTGATCTTGTCAAACGACACGCGATAATTGCGGCGATCGGCATCCTGGCCCATGTCCACCAGCTGCGCCGTCGGCACAAGCTCATTGATCACTTTCGCCGCGCCCTCAATCGTGTAATTCTGGGGGTTGGAACCGACATTAAAGGTTTCGCCCCGCACCAGCGGCAGATCGGCTTCAAGCGCCCTCAGTACCGCCAGCGCCGCATCGCTGACATGCACAAACGGCCGCCATTGATCGCCGCCCATCACCGTAATCTTACCTTCCACCACCGCTTTCGCGGTCAAGAGATTCACAACCAAATCAAAGCGCGTGCGGCCCGACAGTCCATAAATCGTGCCAAACCGCAAAATGGTCGGGGAAAACGATGCGTCCGACAATTGTGCGAGCACGCGCTCAGCGGCAATTTTGCTGCGCGCGTACAGCGACACCGGGTTGAGCGCCGACTTTTCATCGAGCGTTTCATCACTCGCACCATATACCGAGCAGGTGCTGGCGAAGATGAAGCGCTTCACGCCCTCGCCCTTTGCGACTTCCGCAATCGAGCGCACAGCGCTTAAGTTGATTTCAACCGTGAGATCTTCATCGATCGCGCAGGCCGGGTCGCCCACAATTGCGCCAAGATGGATGACAGAGTCGATGCCGCGCATGGCCGCAACCACACTGTCAACCTGCCTAAAATCGGCCCGAATGATCTCGAGGTTCGGATGATCAAGACAGGCTTGGATGGGCTCCGTGCCAAACATGAGCGCATCCAGCAAACGCACGCGAAAACCACGTTCAAGCAACTTTGGAAGCAATGCCGAACCGATATATCCCGCACCGCCTATCACCAGAACGTGTTTTGCCGCCTGACCCGAGGCGTTTTCCCCAAGCCGGCTTTCCACCCGGCTGAAGATATTCCACGCCGCCGGCCACAGCCGCACGCCAGCGATGCTCGCGAAACTGAGCACTGCCGCGATCAGCAATACACTTCTGGAAATGACAGGCTCGCCGCTAAAGTAACTGATGATGGCGAAAATCAAGTAGGCCAACGCGACGGCCTGGCCAATCGCCAGCGCCTTGTTGCGCCCGCGATACACGCGCGTGTGGGAATACACGCCGGCGATCGCCAAAAGCGAAACGGTCAACACGGCGATCTCCCAGCCATGAGTCAACAATTGCGACAGCAATTGGAGAAGCACGGCCCGGGACTCTGCCGCCGACACTTCCTCTGTCAGCATGCCCGCGACAAAGCGCAGCAACATTGCCAGAATCAATGACCCGCTTACCAAAACCAAATCCGCGATAACGCGGATCACTACTTGCCGTGATATTGACGGCAGAAACTGCCGCCCCGAAATCCTCATGGTCTAGTCCCCCTCTCACATTGAATCGCTCAGCTGCGAGCAATCCTAAATACTATGTCGTTGACGCAGGCCGATCCTGCAATCATCTAGTTGAGCATCGATCTCAAAGTATTCAACACCAATGAAAAATCGGACAAAAGCGTGCGCTTTTCCAAGTATTCGAGATCAATGTTTAGCTTTGCAGGCATGACCTCACTGCAATACACGTCCTCCCAATTTGGTCCGCTCAACAGCTGCTCTTCGTGGCGATACTTCAATGAAGCCGCGCTTGTTATTCCAGGCGGAACACTGAGCACGCGACGTTGTTCCACCGTATACATTTCGACATACTTTGGGCTTTCCGGACGCGGGCCGACCAAGCTCATTTCGCCCATCATCACATTGACCAGCTGCGGAAGTTCGTCCAGCTTTGTTTTGCGCAGCATCCGGCCAATTGGCGTCACGCGTGAATCCGCCTGAGTGGTGACCATCTGCCCGGTTTTGTCCGCGTTGACCACCATCGATCGAAATTTCAGGAGGTGAAACAGCGCCCCGCCTTTGCCCACGCGCTTGGCCTTGTAGAACACCGGCCCGCCATCGTGCAGCTTGACCAGCGCGCCGATAACCAGAAGCAGCGGTGACAACACAAGCAGTCCTGCCGCCGCCGCGACCACATCAAGCAACCGTCGTATTGACAGTGACAACTGGTTCACTTTGCTCCCCCTTAGAAAACGTGTTGAGCGTTTCCAACACGGCGTCAATCACGTCCTGAACATCCGCATCCGACATTTTCGAATAGATTGGCAACGAAATCTCGCGCTCGTACTCGCGGCGCGCCACTGGCAAATCATCCGGCTTCAGGCCGTAAAGATCACGATAATAGGGTTGCAAGTGCAATGGAATAAAGTGCACGCTGGTGCCGATGTTGCGCTGTTTCAGTTCTTGAATGAACTGTGCACGCCCAATGTTCAACTGTTCAAGATTTAGCCGAAGCATGAAGAGATGCCATGCGTGCAGGCAGTCATCACGCTCGTAGGGCATTTGCACCTCGCAGCGCGAGGCAAAAGCATTCTTGAAGCGCGCGGCAATGTCGGCTCGGCGCTGCCGCATGCGTTCGGCCTTCGAAAGCTGCACAAGGCCGATGCTGGCGGCCATATCCGTGAGGTTGTATTTGTAGCCTGGCGCGATGACTTCGTAATACCAGGAGCCCTCAGCCGTATACCGTTTCCACGCATCGCGGCTGATGCCATGCAGAGTCATGATGCGGCAGCGGTCGGCGAGCGCTTCATCCTCTGTGCAAATCATGCCGCCTTCGCCGGTGGTGATTGTCTTGGTGGCATAAAAGCTGAAGCATACGGCGCGGCGCGGCAAGGGTGACTCCAGGCGCGCGCCAATAGCGCGGCCTTTGTACTGGCTGGGGAATGCGTGCGCGGCGTCTTCGATGACCATCAAGTTGTGCCGCCGAGCGATGTCATAGATCGCGTCGAGCTCGGCTGGCAGGCCGGCGATATGCACGGGCAGGATGGCGCGCGTTTGTGGCGTGATGGCTCGCTCAACTTGCTCTGGTTCGAGGTTAAAGCTGTCGGCGTTGACATCCACAAACACGGGCTTTGCGCCAAAATAGCGCACGACCTCGGCTGTGGCTGCAAAAGTATAGGGCGTGGTGATGACCTCGTCGCCCGGCTGAAGCCCGATAGCTTCCAGCACAAGGTGCATGGCGGCCGTGGCCGAGTTCACCGCCAACGCATGGGTGCACCCAACGCTTTCGGCAAATTGCTTTTCAAACTGTTTTACGCGCGGCCCGGTAGTTAACCAACCGCTTAGCAAGCATTCTCTAACTGCAGCCGCTTCCTCTTCTTCGATGTGTGGCAATGCAAATGGCAAAAATGTTGAGCGCATGATAAGGCAATGATGAGAACCAGAACGTTTCGAGCTGTACAGCCGCACAATGCCTTAAAGAGCATGGCAAACATACGGCATGACACTCCCCCCAAGCAGAAAAACGCACGGCGAGATCAAACGAGGAAATGCGTCAGGAAAACAGTCCGATCGTACGGATATAGAGCCTAAAAACTTCCCGTGGTAGTGTCCTGACTGTGCATTCCCCAGTTCCCAAGCACGCCTGACTGCGCCGTCGCAAAAATTGCCTTGAGCAAACGGCAAAAGAGCACGACGGTAAGCGAGACACTAACGCTTAACCCGAGTTATATTCTAAATCTTGAACGCTGTCAATACTTAAGTCGAGCAAACGCGATTGTTTAACACAAATTGTGCGCTAATTCGGAAGGTTTGCAGTACTTATTACAAATACGCCAATTGGCCCGCAAAACTCAATTCGTCGAACGCACGTGGGGAATAGGGTCGATTAGGCTTTACCGCGTCCATGGCAGACCTTCCGATACAAGCATGTCAAGCCCAGACCTGGGACAGAAACCTCATTTTCGCCTTAGGCTTCAACAAATCCGCGGCAGCTGCTCGCCCAATTGCATCGGAATCACGCGCGTGCCGCCGATAGCCGTGCGCGCCGTCAGCAGGCCGGGATGCTGGTCGGTAACCGCGCCCACGATGGCCGCATCGCAGCCAAATTCATGCGCGCGCATGACCGCCAGCAGAGCGTCGGCGCGCCGCG
>JANMNW010000619.1:0-1631 GCA_031368515.1 Chloroflexota bacterium | reverse complement strand
GGGCGCCTGGCCCCCGCGAGCGCCGGCTCACGCGTGTTGTGGCCCAGCCTCGGCGCACTGGTTGCAGTGACCGTGTTGCTGGTGCTGATGGCCGAATCGGCCGTCACGCGATCGGCCTTCATCTACTTCAACTTCTGACCGCCATGTTTCGACGCGCAATGCGCTTTATCTGCGGTGCGCTGGGCCTGCTGCTGCTGGCCGAGATGGGCTTGCGTCTGTTTCCCGTGCCACAGGGGCTCGAACCGCAATACGGTTTCGGCACGGACCGCCCGCTGTCATTCGAACCGGGGCGCGAATTGGTGTACTCGCGCGACTGGGACTTTCTCTATGCCCAACGCAGCCGGGCCAACGCACTCGGCTACCCGGGGCACTGCAACGTCGGCTCGGGCGCGCAGCGGCCAGCGGTCTGGGTCGTCGGCGACAGCTTTGCAGAGGCGCTGATGCTCGACCAGAACGACGCCACCGCGGCCCGACTGCAGGCATTGCGACCGCATTGGTCGGTGTGCAATCTGGGCCTGTCCGGGGCGCCGGCCAGTGAGTACCTGGCGATGCTGGACGCCGTGCGCGAACGTACGCCGGCCCGAGCCTGGGTGCTGTTGATGAATGCGCTGGATGTCGCGGAGAGCCGAGAGGGGCCGCCGGGCTTTCACTACTTCGGTGATGGCGCCGGTCTCGTCGGCCGTCCGCGCCCGTCGCCTGGCCTGGGGGTTCGCATCGTCAATCAGTCCGCATTGCTGGGCTACTTGCGACACAACCTCAAAGTTGGCAGCACCTTTGCGCGAACGACGTGCATGCTGGGTTGGAGCCGCTGCACCGGCGCAGTTGAAGCCGACGACCTACCCTTGCCGCCGCTGCAGCCCGTCCACCATGCGGACGCACAGCGATTTGCGCAGGGACTTGCCGCGCGCGCGAGGGAGCGCAGTGTCGACGTGGTCGTCGTGATCAACGCACCTGACCCGTCGCGCCGACTCTCAGTGGCATCGCGCGAGCGCGAAGGGGCGCACCGGCACCTGCTCGCAGCGGCGTTGCGCTCCGCCGGCATCGGACATGTTGTCGACATCGGAGCCACGTTCGCCGCGGCACCCGAGTGCCGCCTCCACGGCTGCTACCTGTTCCGTGACAGGCACTGGTCGGCGGCAGGCCATGCGGTGGTGGCCGATGCGGTGGCGATGCAATTGGGGAACCGATGAGAGCCGCATGATTGACATGCGCTAGCGCTTGCGCGTGCCGACAAGCCGATCGAAATCGCCGTTGTCGGATGCCAGATCGAAGTGGGCGATGCCGCGCGGCAGCACGAACTGGCTGGCCAGTGCGCCCGGCGCAAAGCGGTTGCCGGTGCAGCGCAGGCCATGCAGTTGCCCCGCGCTTGACTCCGCGAGCTGCAACAGGGGGCGGCGAGCTCCGTCGAGAACGCGGTTGCCTTCGATCACGCAATCCCGCAGCGGCGTGCGCGCATCGCCGATCTGCGCCAGGAACAGCGCTGGCGCTACGCCGTTGGCCTCGAGCCGGTTGCCGATCAGGCGATTGCCGGCGCTGCCGGTGCGTGCGAAGCCGTTGACCCCTGGGCCCTTGAGATGGCCGTAGTGGGCCGGGTTCAGGCTCCAACCGTCCCAGTCGGATTCGAATGCGAC
>JANMNW010000610.1:0-9087 GCA_031368515.1 Chloroflexota bacterium | reverse complement strand
GAGGCGCCCATGGGCGCCTCGTTCACTTTTCCGGCCCGAGCCTGCGTAAGGCTCGTGCCACAGGCCCGGTCTATCATTCTCGCCATGCAACGATTTGCCACGCCCCTGTGGGTGCGCCGTTTTGCGGCGCTGGCGCTGATGGCCGGCGCCTATGCCGGGGGGGTGTGGACTGACCTGGCGCATGGGCGCTGGCCGGATTACTTCGATGTGCAGACCGCTGTGATGGCCATGCTGTTTGCCTGGGTGCTGACCGAAACGGCCATGCCGCTGCTGGAAAAACTGCCGCGCCGGCAGCCGGTCTTTGCGGCGGGCGCGGCGCTCGTCGGCGCGGTCTATGTGAGTTTGGCGCATGCAGCGCCATTCTTCTTGTCCGGGCTGCTGCAGTCGCCGTTTGGCGGCTTGGCCCTGCTGCGCAGCGTTATTGAAGGCCTGTTCTTCACCTTGCGCGTGACGCTGTTGCCAGCGATCGTGTGCGGCACCGCGGCTGGGGTGGTGAGCGGCCTATTGCTGTTGCGCAGTGTGGATGTCGCGGTCAAAGCCGCATCGACGCGCGACCCGGCCTAAAGTACAATCGCAGCCTTCTGCACAACTGCGCCGGCGCGCCGCATTTCGGCGCGCCGTTCATCTATTCATCATGCCGGAAACGAATCAGATCATCTATTCCATGGTGCGCGTCGGTCGCGTGGTGCCACCCAACAAACAGATCCTGCGCGATATCACGCTCGGGTTTTACTATGGCGCCAAGATCGGCGTGCTTGGCTTGAACGGCGCGGGCAAGTCGACGCTGTTGCGCATCATGGCCGGTATCGACGATGAGTATCAAGGCGAGACTGTGCTCGTAAAAGGCTATACGCGCGGCATGCTGGAGCAGGAGCCCGCGCTCGATGAAAGCAAAACCGTCAAACAGGTGGTGGAAGAGGCGGTGCAGCCGCTGGTCGACGTGCAGCGCAAATACGACGAAGTCAGCGCCAGGTTCTCCGAACCGGATGCCGATTACGATAAATTGCTGGAAGAGCAGTCCAAGCTCCAGGAGGAGATGGACAAGCACGATATTTGGACGCTGGACAGTCGGCTGGAGCTGGCCATGGATGCGTTGCGCTGCCCGCCGGGCGACGCCTCGGTCAAAGTTCTGTCCGGCGGCGAACGGCGCCGCGTGGCGCTGTGCCGGCTGCTGTTGACTGAGCCCGACATTCTGCTTCTCGACGAGCCCACCAACCACTTGGACGCCGAGTCTGTGGCATGGCTGGAGCGCCATCTGCGCGAATACAAAGGCACCGTCATTGCGGTCACCCACGACCGTTATTTTCTTGACAACGCAGCCGAATGGATTCTTGAGCTGGATCGCGGCTACGGCATACCGTGGAAGGGCAACTACTCTTCGTGGCTGGAACAAAAGCAGGAGCGTCTGCGCGTCGAGGAAAAGTCCGACGACAAGCGGCAGAAAACGCTGGAGCGCGAGCTGGAATGGATCCGCATGAGCCCGCGCGCGCGCCAGGCCAAGAGCAAGGCGCGCGTGAGCGCCTACGAAAAGTTGCTTGAGCAGGAAACCGAGAAGCGCCGCGAGGAGCTCGAGATTTATATCCCCCCGGGTCCGCGCCTGGGCGATGTCGTGATCAATTTTGAGAATGCGGCCAAGGGCTATGGCGATCGCCTGCTCTATGAGAACCTGAATTTGCAGGTGCCGCCCGGCGCCATCGTCGGAATTATCGGACCGAACGGCGTGGGCAAAACCACGCTCTTCCGCATGATCATCGGCCAGGAAAAACCGGATGCGGGCAGGGTGGTGGTCGGCGAAACGGTGAAGCTGGGCTATGCCGATCAATCGCGCACGCTCGATGCGAACAAGTCGGTGTGGGACGAGATCAGCGGCGGCGAAGACTGGCTGAATCTCGGGCCGCGCAAAGTCAACAGCCGCGCCTATGTGGCCGGTTTCAACTTTTTGGGCGCCGACCAACAGCAAAAAGTCGGCACGCTTTCGGGCGGGCAACGCAACCGCGTCCACTTGGCCAAGACGCTGACCGAGGGCGCCAATGTGCTGTTGCTGGATGAACCGACCAACGACATTGACATCAACACCATGCGCGCGCTGGAAGAGGCGATTGAAAACTTTGCCGGAAGCGCGTTGATCATCAGCCACGACCGCTGGTTTCTCGACCGCGTCTGCACGAACGTGCTGGCGTTTGAAGAGGACGGCAATGTGCGCTGGTTTGTGGGTAATGTGAGCGATTACGAGGAAGATCGACGCAAACGCCTGGGTGCGGCGGCCGACACTCCGCATCGCGTCGTGCATCGCCGTCTGCAGCGTTAGAACTCATCCTAATATGCGGACTCCACCTTGCCGGTCAGCCGAAAACGTGGGCGGAAAAGGTGGGGCCCACATATTTAGGATGAGTTCTAGCCCAGCCGGCGGCGGCGCGTATCATTCAGCCAATGAAATCCAGACAGAGCCCGCGTGCGCGCATGCTGGCCCTGGCCACCGTCTTGATTGCCGCCCTGTTTTTGACGGCGGCATTTGCCGCGTATTTCATCTTTACGACAGTGCCTGCCTATGCGTCGTGTGTGCTGGACGCCTGTGGCATTGCCACGATGCTGGCGGCTGTGCTGACAACCTGGCTGGCGTTTTTGCCGTTGATGATCGTCGGGCTGGTGCTGGTGTCGGTCGGCTACGACCGACTGCTGCAGCGCGCGACGGCATCGTCCGATCTTGTGGCGGCGCCGGATGGCGCGCCGCGCACGCGCTTTGACGATGTTTCGCGCGAAGTGCAGCAGCTTAGGCAGGATTTGGACCGCGAGCGCAGCGCGCGTGAGCTGGCCGAAGCGCGCGCCGAAGTCGCCCTGTCGCACGACGCGCTGACTGGATTGGTCAACAGCACGCGGCTGCGCCAACTGATCGCAAGCGCGATTGAGCGCGGCGCGCAATCGCAGCAGTCGCTGGCGTTGTTCTTTTTGGACATCGACGACTTCAAGCAAGTCAACGACACCTATGGACATCTGGCGGCCGACCAGTTCTTGCGCCTGATTGGCGACCGGCTGCGCCGCGCGCTGGATTGCGACGAGTGCATTGCGAGAATGGGCGGCGATGAATTTCTGGTGCTGGTCGAAGAAATTGGCGACCGGGCGCATGCCGAAGTCATTGCGCAGGGCCTGCTGGCCGAGCTTACAAAGCCATGCGTGATTGACGGACAGGACGTTTCAGTGACGGCAAGCGTGGGCGTAAGCATGTATCCGCACGACGGCGAGGACGGGTTTACGCTGATGCGCTGCGCCGATCACGCCATGTATCGGGCCAAGGATGCTGGCAAAAATACGTATCGCTTTCATCAATAAAAGCACCACGCGCATTTCGATATACTTCCAGCATGTCGTCATCGCTTACCCCGAGAAAGTGGGTCACGTTCGTGCTGATCAACGTGATCGTCTCGGCCATTACCGCCCTTGTGCTGATTCGTGTCTTGAACAGCGAGCCAGGCGTCGCGCGAACGGCGCCGCCAGTCGCCACGTCGCAGCCGGCGCCGGCTGTGGCAGCTGCCCCTGCCGCTACGGCCGAGACGACCGTCGAAGCGCCGCTCGATGGGGCTGGCAGCGCGCCCAGCACGCCCACGGCCGTGCGGGATAAACCGGCTGATACGCCACCGCCGACTGCGGCGCCCGCAGCCACCACGCAAAGCACCGTGGTCAGCGTGCGCATCAGCGGCGTGCAGTTCCCTGGCCAGCGCACGCGCGAGTCGGTCGCCATTTTGAACGAAGGCGATCAGGTGGATTTGACCGGTTGGTCTATTGAAGCGGCTGGCAACAAGGTGTACACCTTCAAGGGCTTTGTGCTTTTTCGCGACAGCTTTATTACGCTCTACACCACCAACGGTTCGGATTCGCCCACCAGCCTGTTTTGGAATCAAAACGACGCGGTCTGGAAGAAAGGCGACACGGTGACGCTCAAGCAGGGCGACAAGGTCGTGGCAACGTATACGGTAAAGTGAGTGCAGAGAGCGGAGTGCTTCAGCACTCAGCGCTCAGCACCCAGCACACAATCGATGCTCACAGTTTCCGATGTCAAACGCCTTCTCGATGCCGGCGCAGGCGCGCGCATCGAAGTGCTGACACCGGGCGCCGCCTCGCCAGAGCGTCTGGCACGCTCGCTGACGGCGCTGGCAAATGCCCGCGGCGGCGTGCTGCTGGTGCCGTTCGGCGACAAGAGCAAGGTTGGCGCAAGCGAAGTGCGCGATGCGATGCTGCAAGCCATGCTAGCCACCGAGCCGCGGCTGATTTTGCCGATGCCCTATGCAGTCGGCAAAGAGGAAGGCGCGCCCGATGCACTCGTGCTTGAAGTGCCCGAGGGGTTGCCCAATGTCTACAGCCTGGATGGCCGCTATCTTGCGCGCGATGAAGCGCGCAACGTGGTGCTGCCCGCGCGGACCTTGCGCGAGCTGATGCTCATTCGCGGCGAAGGCACCTGGGAATCGACATCGCCCAGCGGCTCCAGCCGCGAAGATTTGAACTGGACCAAGATCGAGCAATATGCCGCCGGCGTCGCGCTGGAGGACGACTCCGTCGAAGACTTGCTGCTGCGGCGCGGCTGCGTCATCAAGCGCGGCCGTCAGGTCAAGCCCACTTATGCCGGGCTGCTCTTGTTCGGGCGTCAGCCGCAGCGCTGGGTGCGCGGCGCCGAAGTGATTTGCGCGCGCTTCAAAGGCGACGATCTGGATGACGCCTTTGCGCGCCAGACGATCGGCGGCACGCTGCCCGACCAGGTTCGGCGCGCCGAATTGTTTATCGTCGAAAATACCGCAACCTCATCGCGCTTGCGCGGCTGGCAGCGCGAGGACGCCACGCCGTTTCCGGCCGGCGTGCTGCGCGAGGCCGTGGTCAATGCCATTGCACATCGCGACTATCGCATCGCCGGCAACCAGGTGCAGGTGTTGATGTATCGCAATCGCGTTGAAGTGCTCAGTCCGGGCAAACTTCCGGGCCACGTCACTTTGAAAAACCTGCTGCGCGAACGCTACAGCCGCAATGAAGCGCTGGTGCAAGTGCTGGCGGACATGGGCTTTATCGAGCGGCTGGGCTATGGCATCGATCGCATGGTGCGCGCGATGAAAGACGCCGAGCAGCAGCCGCCCCGGTTTGAAGAGACAGACGCCGGATTCTCGGTCACGCTGTATGCGCGCTCGGTCACGGAAGCGCAAGTGGTGGCATCGCTGGGCGCCTCGGCACAGGCTGATCGCATCGAGCAGATGCTGGCGTATCTCAAAAAAAACGGCCGCATCACCAATCGCGACTATCAGGATTTATGCCCGGATGTGAGCGCAGAATCACTGCGGCGCGATTTTGTTGAAGTGGTCGAGCGCGGCGTCGTGATGCGCGTCGGCGACAAGCGCGGCACATACTATATTTTGAAATAGCGGCTGTTCGTCTCCAGGCTGCCGAGCGGCCGAATGTGCTGCATACTGGTGCGATGGCATTAGTGGTGTCTCAGCTTGAGCAAGTCACGCCGGCCTGGCTGACTGCGGTTTTGTTGCGCAGCGGCGGGCTTTTGGGCGGCGCAGTTGCCGCCATTGACATCAGTGCCGAGAACAGCGTCAACGCGCACATCCTGAGGTTGGCAGTGGCTTATGACGAAACGGCCACGGGCGAGCGTCCGCGCAACCTGCTGCTCAAACTATGCCAGGGCGATGTCGCGGCCACTTCGTCCGAAGTGGATTACTACGCGCGTGACTATGTTTCTGCGCCGGATGCGCCGCTGCCGAGATGCCATGACGCGGAATATGACGCACAGGCGCGCCGCTATCACGTGCTGCTGGCCGACATGAGCGCCACACACGACAACGCCTGGCCGTATGCGCCATCAAAGGGCTATGCGTTTTCCCTGGCCGATGCGTTTGCCGCGCTGCATGCGCCGCATTGGGGCGTCGCGCCCATGCATGACGTTGTCAAGATCGACGCCTATGTCGCGCATGTGCGACAGGGGCTGCAGCCGATGATTGATCATCTTGGCCCGGCGCTGCCGGCGCGCTGGCGCAAAACCATGCGGCGCGTGTTTGACACCCATCCGAAACAGATGAAAGAGCGCCTGCGTGATCCAAATGGCTTCACATTGATTCACGGCGACCCCAATCCGGGCAATGTGTTGCGGCCGCGCGCCGGCCGCGGCCGCGTGCTGTTGATCGACCGGCAGCCGTTCGAGTGGTCGCTGACCAGCTGGCTTGGTGCCGGGGACGTGAGTTACGCTATTGCGCACTGGTGGCCGACGCCTCTACGCCGTGCATTCGAACTGCCCCTGCTCAAGCGCTATCACCGTGCGTTGTTGCGTCGGGGGGTTCGGGGATATTCGTTGGATGCGCTGTCTGCTGACTATCGGCTCAGTCTGCCGATCAGTTTGTATGTAGCTGTGGAGTGGTGCGCGACTCCGAACGACATTGAGGGCATGCAGTGGGTGTGGTGGCCGCAGCTGCAAATGTCGATGCGCGCATTGCTCGATCACGGCGTCTAGTCGATGAGATACTGTTTCATTTCGCTCTCGACCTGCTTGCTTAGCTCCAACAGCTTGAGCGCATAGCGTTGCAGCGCGCGGTCGTCGTCCGTCTCAGGCGTCCAAGGCGGCACAGGCACCGGCGCGCCTGTTTCATCGATGGCTACAAAGACGATGACGCAATGGGTGGTCTTGGCCCATTCGCCGCCGCGCGGATCTTTGGAGCGCACGTCCACCGAGATGTGCATGCTGGTTCGCCCGGTATGGATGAGCTTAGCGCGCAATTCAACCATGTGGCCAATGGCGATGGGCTTGATGAAGCGGATGCCGCCGACATACACAGTGACGCAGGCGCGCCCGCACCAGCCTGTTGCGGCGGCGTAGCCAGCCAGGTCGATCCACTTCATGACCGCGCCGCCAAATGCCTTGCCCATGAAGTTGATGTCGCCGGGCTCGGCGAAAAATCGCAGTGTGGCGTCGCGTTGGCGCGTTTTCTCATCCATTGCGGCTAGAACTCATCCTGAAAATGTAGGCCCCACCTTTTTCGCCAACGTTCCAGGTGTGCAAGCAAGGTGGAGTCCACATTTTAGGATGAGTTCTAGTGTAAGCGGGAGCGGGCTCGTGCGGGGAATCGATTGTCCCGGCATACGGGTATCCATGCCAGTACGCGACCAATCCGGCGCGCACCGGGTTGTTGAGCACATAGCGGATCGCTACTTCTGGTGAAGCACCCTGCCGGATGACCTGGTCGTAGCTGACACATGCTGACGGTTTTGTCAGGTTTAGCGCATCATGCGCAGGAGGAGTGTGCGCCTACCCGCGGCTGGCGTTGTATACGGTCTGGCCGCTGTCGCGATAGGCTTCAAACACCTTGACCGCTTCGTCATGCAGCACGTTGTTGATCAGCTCGACGCCGCGCGAGCGCAACTCTTCCTGCCAGACGGGCGTGATTGGCCCTTCATCAAAGCCGGTGATCGCTTCCAGCTCCGGTCCGCTGCCCGCGATGGCCAGCGAGCGAATGCCCGACCACAGGGTTGCGCCATAGCACATCACGCATGGCCGCCAGTTCACAACCAGCTGATAGGCGGGCCTTCCGCCGCCGCCCAGATCCCAGGTGCCGATCAACTTTTGCGCCAGCGACAGCGTCACCACTTCGGCATGCGCGGATGAAATCCCGGAAACCATCACGCGGTTGACACCGATGACAACCATGCGCCCGCTGTCGCGCTCGAATACACCGGCCGCGAAGGGGCCGCCCGTTCGATGCTCGACGTTCAAGCGCGAAAACCGGATGACTTCGGCCATGCGCGCTTCAACCGTTGGGAAATGCGTCGGCAGCTTGGCGAGTGCATGCACGGTCCAGTCGGGCAATGTGACATCAAAATGCAAGGGCATGGAGGCGTCTGTGGTTGGAGGGCACATAGTGCTGCCATCGTAACAGGAATGCGTGCGTCTGATATCATCCCAAATGCCCATGGCGCTCCAAAAAGACGAAGCCACGCCCATACGCCGGCAATACCTCGATCTAAAGCGCAAGTACAACGATTGCATTCTATTTTTCCGGCTGGGTGATTTCTATGAAACCTTCGATGCCGACGCCGAGCTTCTCTCGCGCGAGCTCGACATCGTGCTGACGTCGCGCCCGATTGCCAAAGACACGCGTGTGCCGATGGCCGGCGTGCCGCACCATGCCGCGGACAATTACATCGCCCGTCTGCTGGAGCGCGGTTATCGCGTCGCCATCGCCGAGCAGATCGGCAGCGATGCGATCAATGGCCTGGTGCCGCGCGAGGTGCGCCGTGTGATGACGCCCGGCACAGTAGTCGAAGACAATCTTCTCGATGCCGGACGTCCCAGTTACCTCGCCGCAGCCGTGCGCGGCGACAGCGGCGTCGGTTTTGCATTTTGCGACATCACCACCGGAGAGTTTCAAGCCGCGCATCTCGACAGCGAAGTCGACTATGAGCGCGAGCTGTCGCGCGTGCAGCCGCGCGAGCTGGTGGTGCCGGAAGGCTCCTGGCCCGCTGAGGAAGGCGAACGCGATCGCACCATTCGCAGCCGCATGCCGGTGACGCCGTTTGGCGCCTATCGCTTTGAAACCAGCCATGCGCGTCAGACGCTGCTCGACCAGTTCAAAGTCAGCACGCTGCAAGGCTTTGGGGTGGAAGAGAAGCCGTTGGCATTGCGCGCGGCCGGCGCCATCGTGTCATATCTGCGAGAAACGCAGCCGGCCGCGCTGAAGCAATTGGGCGATCTGCGAACGTATTCGACCTCGCAGTTTATGGCGCTCGACACCGTCACGCGCCGCAATCTCGAATTGGTTGAGTCGTTGCGCGGCGCAAGCGGCGGGCGCAAGGGTGCGCCGCCAGCCACCCTGCTCGGCATTCTGGACAAAACGATGACCCCAATGGGCGCGCGCCTGCTGCGAACCTGGGTGTCCCAACCGTTGCTCGATCGGCAGTCGATTGAACAACGCCTGGCGCGCGTGGATGCGCTGTTCGCCGACGCTATGGCGCGCGCGCAGCTGCGCGAGGGGCTCAAGGGCATGCCCGATCTTGAGCGGCTCAGCGCGCGCGCGGTCAGCGGCATCGCCACGCCGAAGGATCTGCTCAACCTCAAGC
>JANMNW010000558.1:0-3003 GCA_031368515.1 Chloroflexota bacterium | reverse complement strand
ACTCCCGGACACGCGTGCATAGAGCGCAACGCCCGTAGGCTGCACTGGCGCATCGAGTTTGGGCTCGCGAATGACGAGCGTGCCTGTCGGCAGCTGATATCCATCGAGCATGCCTGACTGCCACATGCGGTGGGCGGTCTTATAGGTGACGTTGTTCTGACGCGCCCATTCGCTCAGCTTCATGTGTCCTATTATATATCAAAAGGGTATATATATAGTTAAAACATGAATCCAGTTAGAACCCTTCCACGAGTGTAGCAGATGAGGCTTGCACTGCACCGCCCTCGGTTGACTATCAGGCAGCGAATTGACGATGCCGCAATGTGCGCCACGCGCCAGCGGCATACAGCGCCAGCAAGATCGTTTCGGTGATGACCGTCGTCCATGCGCCGCCGCTCGCGCCGAATTGGGGGATCAGCCAGGCGCCAATTGCAAGATTGATGGCCACTGTCAGCGCCTGCAGAATGATGCGCAGATTTTGGTTGTTGTTCGAAAGCAAAATCAATACGCACACAAAACTCAGCGCCTTGAAAAGAGGCACAACGGCGATGATGCGCAAAAGTTCGGTTGTTGGCGCGAATTGGGCGCCAAATGCAAAGGTGACGATGGTGCTGGCCGACAGCTGCAAAAATCCCACGGCCAGCAGCCCGTAGAGCAGGGCGCCGCCACCGAGCACGCGCAGCATCCGCCGATATTCTGGCGTAGACAGTTCGCGTCCGCTGGCGATCGGCAGGCTCACATTAAAAACAATCGTGGGCAATATAAAAAAAACGGTGATGATTGTCAGCGCCGGCCGCAGAAATCCAACGGCTTGCGCGTCGGCGCCTGCACGCAGCATCAAAATGCCCGACTGCTGATACAGGTTCGCCAGCAAATCGGCCAGCACAAACGCCCACGCGCTCACGATCACGCGTGTAATCTGCGTGCGAACGTTTGGCGCATCTGTGGGCAGCGACGACTGCTTGAGTTGTGAGCGCAGGTGGGCAAACACTGCCAACGCAACGCAAGTGCTGGCCGACGCCTGCAGCACGAGCAGCACCAGAGGGCTCAACCCGATCGTGGATAGTGCGAACAATACGGCAAGCAACAGCGCAGGCAATGCCACCTGTGCCGCAGCCACAGCTGCATTGCGCTGTCGCGCTCTCAACGCAGCAAAACCGGTGTTGATGCAACTATCGGCCAGAATGCCCGCGCTGCCAACGAGCACGGCCGCGCTGATGTTGACGACATTGCCGATTGCGGCCAGGGCCACAAAAATAACCGCGGCTGCGGAAAATTTCGTCAACAGAACCGCCCGCACGTTGCTTGCCAGCGCCTCAGGAGAGCGGCCGCCTTCGCGCAGCAGCCAGGTGTCAATGCCAAAGCCGATCAGGCTGCCCAGCACAGCCAACCCGGCCAGGATCGCGCTGTATTCGCCGTATTGCGTTGGCCCCAGCGCGCGCGTGATCAGGATGCTGAGTTGCAACTGCAGCAAGCGCGCCACGAAATCACCCGCGACGGCCACCGATGCGCCGGAAGCCAGTGCGCGCAATCCGCGCGCGGGAGCCTTTGCGGCTGCAGATTGTTGCGGACGGGCGGGCGAATCGGAAGACATGCGTGAGGCGGCGCGCAACGTTCACGCGACTGCGCGCGCATAAATTTGCGCCCAAGTCTGGGCAAGCGCGGACCAATCATAGTCGACGGCGCGCGCACGCGCGCGGCTGGCCAGCGCATCGCGATGGGCGTTGTCGCGCAATAGTCGCAAGATGCCTTCCGCCAGTGATGCTGCACTGCCGGGCGCGACAATTTCGCCACACGCACTTGCTGTTCCAATTTGCAGGGTTTCACTCCGGTCGCCCACATCGGCAGTCACCACTGGAACGCCGCACGCCAGGCTTTCAACGATCTTTAGCGCCGAGCGTCCGCGCATGGCTGGCGTGTCTGAAACCGGATCGACGCTGCAGGTTGCGCGCGCAAAAAATGATTGGACGTCGCCTGGCGCCACTGCGCCCGCCCAGTGGATCGCATCGGCGATGCCGAGCGCGCGCGCCTGCTGCTCGAGCCGAGATCGATCGTGACCGTCGCCCACCATTAGCAATCGCGCATCGGGCTGCTTTGCGCGAACTTGCGCAAAGGCGTCGATGAGCAAATCAACGCCGTGCGACGCGATGCGCATGGCGCCGAGATACAGCACCGTGCGGCCATCGTGTTTTGAAGGGGTGAGTGGAAATCGCTCGAGCGCGATGCCATTGGGCACATGCGCGATGCGCGATTCCGCCACACCCAAAGCCACGCAGCGATCGCGCAAGAAGCGCGTGTTGACCGTGACGCCCTGCGCGCGCAATGGCGTGCGATCTTCCCACCAGCGAACCACGCTCTTTTGCCAGGCCGATCCGAACCGATTGGCCTCGGCCTCATAGTCGTCGCAGTCGACAAACAGCGGCACAATGAGTCGCCGCGCGGCGAGGATGCCGGCGAGAGCGTTCATCGGCTGCGGCTTGCACACATGAATAGCCTCGGGTTTTGCGCGCATGGCAGCGCGGAAGAGCGCAAGTGCTGCTGCGGCGCTGACGCGCGCCAATGCCGCGCCGCCGTAATGGCGTTGCGCACTCGGCGGACCGTACACATGCATCTGCGCCACATGTTCAATATGCACGCCGTGTTGGTCGTAGCTGCGTTCGGCTGTGCTTGCCGTGGCAAAAGTTGGGTGCAGCAAGAAGACGCTGGGTTGATGCCCCAGCCGCGCCAATTCAGCCGCAACGGGCAGCCAGCGCCCGCGTGGAGAGGCATTGTCGGCTCCGGAGGTGCACAGAAATGCAATCTTCATCGCGGTGTGTCAAAGCGGCTTCTGAGCGATCACGGCGATCGACACGCCAAAACGGCGCAACGGACCGCGTTCGATCATGCCGATCACCCGGCGCAGCGGGTTGCGCAGCAGCGGGGCGTTGAGAAAATCGAGCGGCGGCATCATCCAGTCGATTCTGACGTTGTGCCAGCTCTTTAGCAAACGCCGCATGTCGCCGG
>JANMNW010000555.1:0-4042 GCA_031368515.1 Chloroflexota bacterium | reverse complement strand
CGATAGATGCCCGGGCTGTAGGTGTCATACACCTCAGCCAGAGCAGACATATCAAACAGCCGGGCCTGCGCCAACAACGATTCTTCAACGGACATGTCGCTTGTAGATGTAGACGGGATTGTGCACGGACGGATACGGCCGATCGTGGGGAAAACGACGCGTTCGAACCCGTATCTCTACGGTGATTTGCCCGTCAATAGATGTTGCAAGCACCGAACAAATGTAGCCAATCACGCAAAGGAGCACAAAACCCTATGAAAAAACTTAGACTTCCACGCGCATTGATCGCGCTGGGCGCGCTGGCGGCGCGTTCGCGCTGATCAATGCAGATCGCCCTGGTGTATTTTTGGTCAAAACGGCTGTGATGAGCGAGCCGGTGGGCCTGAATGACACCTTTGCATACAAACTTACGGTGGTCAACAACACTGAACGCCCGGTCGAGGCGCGATTGATCGACGTGTTGCCGCGTGAGGTTGACCTGGTCGGCTCGGCGGAGATCAGCGCCACCGGCACGATTACGACCCTGGTGGCTGAGCCGCTGCCCCCTCAGCAGGAAGCGGTGACCTGGCGCGGCGTGCTGGCGCCGGCCAGCCGCATGCAGCTCTCGTTTCGCGTCAAGCTTGTCGATTGCCCGCCCTATCCGGCGCCATGGCCGATCGGCGTCAATCGCGTGGTGCGCAATGCCGCCACGCTGCTGACCGGTCCGGTGGCGCAGATCGCTGTGCACGAATTCGCGCCGCGCGGCTGCGCGTCACAAACCGTCACGCCGCGGCCCACTGTCATTCGGCCCACACCCGTTCCCGGCGCCGAAATCGGCGTGACCAAGTATGCGCGCCTGCATCCGGACTTTGACGAGCCCGAGCGCGGCTGGGTGGCCAGCTGGTTTGTGGCTTATGGCAATCGCGGCCAGCAAGCCGCCACGAATGTTTCGATCGTCGACCGGCCCAGCGACAACCAGACCCTTTCAGGCCTGCGCAGCGCGCCGCTGTTTACGCCGACGATTGACGGCGGCGTCTACACGTTTGACGTCGGCACCGTCGAATCGCAGCGCCGTGGTGGAATTCTGATGCGTGCGCGCCTGCCCTTTAGCACGGTGGCGGGCACCGTACTGACCAATTCGGTGGCCATTTCGGCCAGCAACGACGGCAGCACGCTGAACAATCGTGACAACGTGTCAATCACGGTGCCGTATTTGCCCCCGTTGATTACTTGGCCGCGCCCCGGTGTGACGTGCTCCGGCACGCTCACCATCAGCGGCCGCGCGCAAGCGACTTCGGCAGTGGAGGTTGTGATCGATGAGACCCGCGTGGCGACGGTGACGGCCGATGCCGACGGCTTCTGGTCGCTGCCGGTTGAACTGGCCGATGGCAAGCATCTGATTCAGGCGCAGACACGCGCCGTGAATGGCGAGCCACGCCGCGCCGCAGCCGTGCCCGTTATGGTCGACTCCTCGCTGTTCTGGGACCCCATCAGCCTGGTGTTTGTCGGGCCGGAAGGCGGTCGCCATCACGCGCGTCACTGGATGGGTTGGATGCATGACAGCGGCTGGTATGTCGCGCTTGCGCCGAGCACCACCTACACCGTCAGCGTGCGCATCTGCTGCGATGATGAATCGACGGTTGTGACAGCCACCATCCCAAGTGTTGGCGTGATCAACCTGACTGATGCCGATGGCGATCACCGCTACACGGCGACATTCACGACCGGCGGACCACGCGCCATGGTCAGTGCACCCGCTGCCCTTTGCGTGACCTGGGGCGACGAGACGCAATGCTCGCGCGGCCGCATTGTGCCGGTGTTGAACCGCGGTCGGCATCATGTGATCCTGATCACGCGCGACGGCTTTGACATTGACCGGATCAACGCCGCGCCCGGCGACCTGCTCGAGTTCGTCAACATGGACGAAAAGCCGCGCGCGATTGCGCGCCGCCCGAACCTGGCTGCGTCGGTGGATGTCAGCGCAGAGGAGCAGGATGCCTTTTCGCTTGAGGTGGGGGAGAGCTATGTGGTTGAGGTTTCGGACAGCCGCTCTGCTCAGTTCTACGATGCCAATGACGCGACGGCTGGCCTGACTGTGGCTGGCGGCAATCAACTCTATCTGCCCGTAACGACGCGCTAGAACTCATCCTAATATGTGGACTCCACCTGGCCCGTCAGCCGAAAACGTTGCCGGAAAAGGTGGGGCCCACATATTTAGGATGAGTTCTAGAACATCGAACGCTGAAACGGTCAACAAGTGTCAGTTACGAAGTAGTGAAATGCCCTACACTCGCATGAGTGAAGGGCATTTCGCATTTTGCATCCGGGCTATGCGCCGCAAGTTTTGTGCCGGGTGTGGTGGCGCAGGCGAGCGAGGGGTCGCTGCTCATCGCACTCGGCGGCGCATGCGCGATGCTGCCGGATTTTCTTGACTTTCGCTTTGCGCGTTTTTTGGAACGGCGCGATGCCAATATCGTGCCGGCAGAGGCGCAGCCCAGCGCGCAGGGGCTGGCCGAGTCGATTGCTGCGGAGATTGTGATGACGCGCCAGTCGGCGCAGCCGCGCACGATTCAGCTGCATCCGCGACGCAACGGCGTGATCGATTGGACGTTGTACTCCGTGCGCTTTGAGCCAGCTGGCGAGACCCTTTCGGTGACGCTGGGTGCTGAAGAGGCACGCGTGCCGTGTGGGCAGATTGAATATGGCTACGACGGTGCGTTGGGCGTTATCGAACTGGGCGGCCCGTCGCTGCGCCTGCTCCCGGATGCGCAGGGCAGGGTGGCGATTGAGTTCTTGCCGTGGCACCGCACCTGGTCGCATTCGCTGGTGCTGGCCATGTTGCTCGGCCTTGCGGCAGGACTGCTGCTTGGCCGTGATGCGGGAATCGTGGCTGGGCTGGGCTATGCGGTGCATGTGCTTGAGGATCAGCTTGGCTATATGGGATCCAACCTGTTCTGGCCGTTGACGCGCCGGCGCAGCGCCGGGCTTGGGCTGTTGCACTCGGGCGACACGCTGCCCAATGCGTTGACGGTATGGCTTTCGGGCGCGCTGCTGCTGTTCAATCTGGATCGGGCACAGGTCGCCCCGCTGCTCGATGCCGGCGCGTATCTTTTGTTTGCCGTGTTATTGCCTGCGCTGACGTGCATGGTGCTGCTTGCGCGCGGCCGCGTGGCGATGACGTTGGCTGCGGCGGTTGCGCGCGAGCGCGTGGCGGAGGGCGAAGGCGGTTAGCCAGGATGAGGTTCCGGCGTAGCGCGTCCGCCACTGTCAATCAGTTTAAGCGATGAGGGTGGAGATTCCATAGAGCGTCCAGGGGATGCCGAAGATGCCTAGAATGAGTGGTCCCAGCCACAGGTGAGCGAAAGTATCTATCGTGCAGACGTGTGGATCGTCGGGCAGATAGCGCATGCGAACGGTGTCGCCGATTTTGCCTGGGGCCGGATGCACGGCCGTTCGAGAGACGTATGTGATGTGCCGATTGTTTGCGGCGACAAATTCCACGGTTGGGTATGCGATGCGTCCACCACCGCGGCGCACACCCCATCTGATCGCTGTGATTTTGCCTTTGACGACAACTCCGCGCGTGGCCATGCGCAGAGATTTGAGCGCTTCGTATAGGCAGAATCCTGTCATGAGAGGGCCTGCCAGCAACACCAGAGCGCTCAGCAAATTGGAGAGGTTGTCCAGCATGATTTGCAGCGAGTAACTATTAGATATGTGCCGCGCGAACAGCCGACGCAAAACACGCGAAGCTTTTGTCCAGGCATTCTAGTTGCCGATGCCCTTACTGTTCGAACAGTTTCGCAAGGGCGTCAACACGCGCATCTACGGCGGTCTGAATCGCTGCCGCGTCTTGATCGCTGGCGTGAACCAAAGCCAGAACTAAACCTTCGAAATTGTCAGGCCGCACCGGGCACGACTGCTCAACATGCAAAAGCAATCGCTTTTCGCCGGGACGCGTTTGGCAATTGCGCGCAAACACGATATCGAACGCACTCGCTAGCAGCGCTGCGATCCAATGATTGACGCTGACCCAGTCGTTGCGCGCCAGGGCTTTGGCGAT